>JAFMCK010000095.1 GCA_017857825.1 Rhodospirillales bacterium | reverse complement strand
CCGCCGTGGCCCATGGCGATCCCGTCGTCTACGGCGATGGTGTTGAATTCTTTCGCGACGCCGCCGACGCGCTCGATCTCGCGTGCCACCATTTGGCCCAGGTCCTTCAGGTGCACGTGACCCGGGACGAACTGGGTGAAAGAGTTGGAAATGGCAATGATCGGCTTGTCGAAATCATCGTCGGTCATCCCGGTGGCGCGCCAAAGGCCACGCGCGCCGGCCATGTTTTTGCCATGCGTGGTGGTACGCGAACGATATTCAGGCATCGATATTCCTCCAAACGGTGCGCCGGACACGTCTGCGCACCCTGATATTATTCTCGCTTATTGGGAACGATCTGAAGGGTAAAGCCCACATTTTCAACAGTTTAATTGCATCGAGCACCCTAAATGGCGTTAATGAGACTCAATCGTTCCAATACTGACGGCACGCAATGGATACGCTCAAACCATGACAAAGCAAATCGTGCTGCTGACCCCGGACGAACAGGCGCCGGACCTGATCACCATCCTACGCCGTCACGCCCCAGATGCTGCCATCACCCAAGCCGTTGATCTAGATGGCCTGCAGCGCGCGTGCCGCACCCTGAACACCGGCGACCGCCTGCTTGCCTTTGCGACCCCCGTGATCGTGCCTGCGGACGTCCTAGACGCCCTGCCCGGCCCAGCGTACAACTTCCACGGCGGCCCCCCGACCTATCCTGGCCTGTTCCCGGCGTCATTCGCGATTTATGAAGGTGCCACGATGTTCGGTGTCACGGCGCACGAAATGACCGCCGACGTTGACCAAGGTGCCATCGTCGCCGTCGATACGTTCCCGATACCCACAAACGTCGACCGGCTTAATCTGGAAGCGCTGAGCCGAAAAATGCTGCTGGCGTTGGTCGACCGCTTGTCGTCTACACTACTCGAAACCGATGGCCCGCTGCCCACCCTGGACATCGCATGGGCGCCCCACGTGCGGCGCATGCGCGATTTCGAAGCGCTGTGCCGTCTGCCCGAGAACGTTGATCAGGCGGAATTCCAACGCCGCTACCATGCCGTCGCCGAAGGGCCGTTTCATGCGCTCCGCATTCCTGTGCACGGCCGCTGGTTTCGATTGGAAAGTGTGCCCGGCGATGGACACGTCTATCGCGGTGGCCAAAAGGTGACAGACGACTGATCTCAGCGTCCATTTAGGTATATTTAAGGCCCCATTCCTTCAGGGCCGTCAACGCCGGCCCCAGGGCTTTGCCTTTTTCCGTCAACATATATTCAGCACGCGGCGGATGTTCAGAATACAGCCGCCGTTCGATGGCGCCCGCCGCTTCCAATGTTTTAATCCGCGCCGACAACGTGTTGGGCGCGATACCGTTCAAAGATTCTTCCAAGTCCTGAAAGCGCCTGGGGCCGAGCAAAAACATGTCGCGGATGATCAAAAACGTCCACCGCTCGCCGATGATATCAAGGGCGCGGGCAACCGGGCAATGCGGGTCCATATCTTTTGCCATCCAGAAATATTAGCATAAATGACCATAAAGAGATAGTGACTATTTTAAAAATAGTGTATGATCATTAAAATCTCCTCTCTTTCCGTTAGGAGCCAAGCATGTTGAGCATCACCCCGATTTACATCGCCATCGCCGTGATCATGTATACCGGACTGTCATTTTTTGTGATTTCAGGCCGTGGCAAATACAAAGTTTCTATAGGCGACGGCAACGAACCCAAATTTGCGCGGACAATGCGGGCGCACGGCAACTTCGCCGAATATGCACCGCTGGCGTTATTGGCAATGGCTGCGGCAGAGCTTGCGGGCGCACCCGGCGGCGTCATTCACGCGGCGGGCGCCTCGCTGCTGATCGGGCGCGCGGCTCACGGGTATTGCTTCTTGTTCACCGAAAGCGGCATGAAACTTCGAGTCGGCGGTATGATGCTGACCTTCTTTGCCATGTGGATTACGGCAGCTGCCGGCATTTGGGGGGCCTTAATAAACACCGTTTAATTAACATCGCCCAAGCATTGCCTATATGGGCCCAGCAGGCATAATCGGCGCAACAAAAAACCACGCTTGGGAGCTGCCTTGTGTTCGGCCTATCGAAAGACCCTGTCATCAACCTTGATGTCGCGTTTTGCCGCGATCAGTTTCCGGCCACCTGTTGGGACTGGGCGTTTTTTGAAAACGCCGGCGGCAGCTTCGTGCCGAAAAGCGTGATTCAACGCCTGACCGCCTACATGACTGAATGCCAAGTGCAACCGGGCGCGCCATTCCCCGCCTCGACCTTAGCTGCCGAGCGCATGAACGATGGCCACGCCAAAATGGCGGCGATGATCGGCGCGCCTACGGACGAGGTCGTGATCGGGCCGTCGACGTCGGCAAACATCGACGTGTTGGCGCGCTCGCTGCGCCCGCTTTGGGAAACCGGCGACGAAGTGATCGTTACGAACTTGAACCACGAAGCCAACTCTGGACCCTGGCGCCGTTTGGCCGCGACCGGGATCCGTATTGTCGAATGGCCGGTCAATCCGGATACCACAGAATTAGATATATCTTTGCTGGACCAACTGCTGAGCGAGCGCACCCGCCTGGTCGCCCTGCCGCACGTATCCAACATCACCGGGGCCATCAACGATGTGCCGACGATCACCCAACGCGTGCACGACGCTGGTGCCTTGGTCTGCGTCGATGGCGTCGCGTTCGCACCGCATCGGTTTGTCGATGTCAAAGGTTGGGGCGTCGATTTCTATGCCTTCAGCCTGTACAAGACCTTTGGTCCCCATATCGGCCTGATGTATGGCAAGAAGGAGCTGCTGGAAGCGGCAAAAAGCCAGCATCACTATTTCATCCCGGAATCCGCGACGTCATACAAAATGAACCCAGCAGGCCCGCAGCACGAAATGATTGCGTCGCTGGTAGGCATTGCCGACTACATTGATGCAGTCGCCGCCGAACACCTGCCGGACGCGCCCAACGACGCGACGGAGCGTACCCGCGCAGTATTTGATCTGTTCGCACGCCATGAAGAACAGCTCGCACAAATCTTCGTCGACTGGGCAAAAAGCAAAGACAACGTCCGCGTATTGGGACCGCTCAGCGCCGACAAAGATGATCGCGCCCCGACATTTTCATTCATCGCGGATGGGATCTCATCGGCAGACATCTGCGCGAAGGCTGGCCTAGATCAGGTTGCTATTCGACACGGTGATTTCTATGCCCGCCGTCTCGTTGAATCTGCAGGCATCGATCCTGAGGACGGCGTCGTGCGTTGCTCGATCGCGCATTACAACACTGCGGACGAGGTGAACCGGCTGGTCGCTGCGCTGGATAAAGCGGTCTCAGTTTAGCCGGATCAACGGTCTCAGCGGTTTTGGCCCGGCGACAGCACGCGCTTGCGCCGGGTTGCCTTCGCCATCAGATCTTCGAGATCGTCGGCTTCCGATTCCAGCTCTTTTTCAAGGCGCTTGATGCGGCGGTTGAGGTTTTCGATGCGGCCCAGCGCCTCGCGACGTTTCTTGGCTTGGCGACGCTCCGACCAAGATCGAAACCGCCACTGCCCAACTGCCATCATCAAAATGACACCGGCGAGACCACAGATCGCGGCGCCCAAAAGGTAATCGATTTTCCCGAGACTGGCGACGGCGCCCCAAAACCCGATGGTGACCATCGCCGCACCGGCCACAAACAGCACGCGTTTCGACGCAAGTTCATCTCGGCTTTGTGAAATTTCAGCTTCTGCGATGGCGATGGCGATTTCGGAACGCGCCATCTGCTTCCAGCGCTCGAACGACATCCCCTGCTCGTCCTTCGAGCCGTCACGGATAAACTGTTCGAGCCGTTGCACGATGTAATTGGCCCGATCCGCCGCCGTCGACGTATCAGGGAGTGCCGGATTTTGCGCGTTCTTGTCCACCATACGAAGAGCGTACGGCGGCATGGTTAATAAACAGTTTAGGAAGTATCCTTCGAGACGACCTAAGATGCCGTCTCGAAGGATATGTTTCGCGATCGAAATTTAACCGCCGGACTGAATCAAATGCACATCGCGCTGCGGGAATGGGATCGTACACCCGGCCGCTTCAACAGCCGCTTTCGCACCCTTGCGGAGGTCCCACTGCACCGCCCAGAAATCGGCGACGTTGGCCCAGCAGCGCAGGTTAACGTTGACCGAACTGTCGGCCAAATCCATGACCATGGTCATTGGCGCCGGGTCTTTGAGCACACGGGCGTCGCCGTCCATCATGTCCTGCAATGCTTTTTGCGCGGCATCGATGTCGTCGTCATAGGCGATGCCGACCAAAATATCGATGCGCCGCGTTGGGTTGCGGGCAAAGTTGATGATGTTCTGATTCCAGATCTGCGAATTCGGCGCCATGATATAGATGCCGTCTCCGGTCTTAAGCTCGGAAGTGAACAAACCGATTTCCATCACCGTGCCCGACAACGAACCTGCGGTAATAAAGTCGCCGATCTTAAACGGGCGCATCAACAGCAGCATCACACCTGATGCGACGTTGGACAGCGTGCCTTGCAGGGCCAGACCAATGGCCAAACCGGCAGCACCCAAGACAGCGATCATACTCGTGGTCTCGACGCCGAATTGGTTGAGTACGGCGACAATGACAAACGCCAAAATCACCCAACGGACCATGTTGGCCAGGAACGGACGCAGCGTGTTGTCCATGTTTGGCACTTTGCCGAGCGCGCGATTGACGGCGCTGCGCACCCAACCTGCGATCATTCAACCGACGATGAGGATCGCCAGTGCGCCGATAACGTCGAGTCCGTAAAGCGTCACAACGTCGATCACCTGATCGACAATTGCCTGCATTTCTTGTTCCATGGTCTTAATCCCTTATGTGCGCGCGAGCGCTACGTTGACCCTAATCAGCCCACGGCCAACAGGCGGGTGCGGGCTTCTTCTAATTTTTCGCGTGCTTGGCGGGCTTCCGTCAAGCGTTCACGTTCCGTCTCAACCACTTCAGCCGGGGCGTTGGCGACGAATTTTTGATTGCCGAGTTTGCCCTCAAAGCGCTGGATTTCTTTATCCTGCTTAGCGATTTCGCGGTCCAGGCGCTCACGCTCCGCATCTAAATCGATGGCATCTTTGATCGGTAAGATAATCACCGCATCATCGAGCACGTCTTGCACCGCGCCGTCCGGCACGTCGCCCTGCAACAGACCGGTGTTTTCCAAGCGAGCCAACCGCTCGATCACGGCGCGGTTCGTTTCCAGATAGCGTGCGGCGTCGGCGCCCGCGTCTTTTAAGAACATCGGCAGTTTTGCGGACGGTGGAATGTTCATTTCAGAGCGCACGGCGCGCACTTGCGAAATCAAGCGAACCACCCAATCGATTTCAGCATTCACGTCCGCATTGATCAACGAAGCATCGAATACCGGCCAATCCATGGCAATCAGGCGCCGCGGACGGTCGTCTTTGATCGACTGCCATAATTCTTCAGTGATAAACGGGATCACCGGATGTGCGAGAACCAGAATTTGATCCAGCACCCAGGCTGCGGTGGCACGCGCTTCGGCTTTGGCAGCGTCGTCTCCATCGCCCTGCAATACCGGCTTCACCAATTCCAGATACCAGTCACAGTACGTGCCCCAGATAAACTGATGGATCGCCGTCGCCGCATCGTTGAAGCGATAGGCTTCCAGTGCGTCGCGAAGCCGTGCTTCGGCTTCAGCGGTTTTGCCGACGATCCATTTGTTCAAGATCGATTTCACGCCTTTGGGATCGAAGCCGTCGACCGGCTTGCATTCGTTCATCTCACAAAAGCGGGCAGCGTTCCAAAGCTTAGTGCAAAAGTTGCGATAGCCTTCGACGCGGCTTTCCGACATTTTAACGTCACGGCCTTGGGCGGCAAATGCGGTCAGGGTGAAACGCAGCGCATCGGCGCCGTAGCGGTCGATCAATTCCAGCGGATCAATCACGTTGCCCTTGGATTTCGACATCTTTTGGCCGTTTTCATCGCGGACCAGCGCATGGATATACACCGTGTGGAACGGCACTTCGTCCATGAAGTGCAGCCCCATCATCATCATCCGCGCCACCCAAAAGAAGATGATATCGAAACCGGTGATCAGCACGTCGGTCGGATAATAGCGATCAAGCTCGGGCGTCTGCTCCGGCCAACCCAAGGTCGAAAATGGCCAAAGTGCCGATGAGAACCAGGTATCCAACACATCCGGGTCGCGGGTTAGTTCTATGTCACTGCCAACAGACGCAAGCGCCGCTGCACGTGCTTCCGCTTCACTTTCTTCGACGAAGACTTCGCCGTCAGGCCCAAACCACGCCGGAATCTGATGACCCCACCATATTTGCCTGGAAATACACCAGGGCTGGATGTTGCGCATCCATTCAAAGTAGGTGTTTTCCCAGTTTTTCGGCACGAACGTTGTCTTGCCCTGCTCGACCGCAGAAATCGCCGGGCCGGCCAAGGTCTTGGCATCGACAAACCACTGATCCATCGGCCAAGGTTCAATCACCACGCCGGAGCGGTCGCCGTAGGGAATCGTCATCGGGTTGTCGACGATCTTTTCCAGAAGGCCGAGGCTTTCCATCTCGGCAACGACTTTGTCGCGCGCCTCAAAGCGATCCATGCCCTGGTAGGCTGCGGGCACGTTTTCATTCAGGCTGGCGTTGGCGTCGAATACGTTGATCATCTTCAACTTGTTGCGCTTACCCACCTCAAAGTCATTAAAATCATGGGCCGGCGTAATCTTCACCGCACCCGAACCCTTTTCCGGATCGGCGTATTCGTCCGCAACAATCGGAATCTTCCGCCCGACGATGGGCAGGATACAATGTCGGCCGACCAGCTTGGCATAGCGCTCGTCATCTGGATGCACGGCAATGCCGCTGTCACCCATCATGGTCTCAGGCCGGGTCGTGGCAATCGTTACAAAGGCATTCTCTTCGCCGTCCACAGGGTATTTAAAGTACCACATTTTGCCTGTGGTCTCGCGCTGCTCGACTTCCAGATCGGAAATCGCGGTGTGGAGTTTTGGATCCCAGTTGACCAAGCGTTTATCACGATAAATCAGGCCTTCTTTGTACAGCTTCACGAAAACTTTGGTGACCGCGTCAGACAAGCCGTCGTCCATGGTGAAGCGCTCGCGCGACCAGTCGCAAGACGCGCCCAAGCGACGCAACTGACCGGTGATGGTGCCGCCGGATTCGGCTTTCCACTTCCAAACCCGTTCGATGAATTTTTCCCGGCCCAAATCGTGACGGGTCTGGCCTTCTTCGCCCATCTGGCGTTCGACCACCATTTGCGTCGCAATGCCGGCATGGTCGGTGCCCGGCTGCCAGAGTGCATCACGCCCCTGCATACGGCGATAGCGGATCAAAATATCCTGCAAAGTGTTGTTCAGCGCATGGCCCATATGCAGGCTGCCGGTGACATTCGGCGGCGGAATGACGATGGTGTAAGGGTCAGCGTTCGCACGCGCGCCGCCGATCTTAAACTCGCCGTCGTTCTCCCAAGCCTCGTAATGCTTGCGTTCGATCTCTTCTGGTCGATAGGTCTTGTCCAGCATTGCCGGAGGTCTCCAATACTCGCCATGTCCCGCAGAAGGCCACGTTTTACCCCCGTGTTGGGGCGCGATCAACGTTTAGCATTGAAAAATACACAGCGCCGAAAGCAAAAGGCGATCCGAGATGTACGGACCGCCTTCAACTGTTAACCGTATTTCGCCGCCGAACCTTGGTTAATTATCCATCCGCTCGGCACGGTTGATCATTTTATCGATCTCTTTCTTCACCAAACGCTCGATCAGATATGGCAAGTTTCGATCCAGCCATTCGCGCAAGATTGGCTTCAGCATTTCACGGACCATGGTTTCCAGTGTGATATCGTGGCTGCCGCCAACGGACATATCACGCTGATCCAAGATCGCTTTCGCGAGTTCCGACAACATATCCGCGCCGGACTGGAACGTCGGCGTTGAAACCAGTTCAGGGGCTGCCACCATATCCGGGGTCAACTCCAAGATTTCTTCCATCACCGAGGGCATCGGTGGTGGCGGGGGCGCTGCCGGTGGTGGTGGCGGGGGTGGTGGCGCTGCCGGCGGTGGTGGTGGCGGCGGTGGCGGAGATGCAGGCTCTGGTTCCGGTTCTGGCTCTTCAAGCACAATATCAGGCTCGGGCTCCGGTTCCGGTTCGGGCTCCGGTTCAGGCTCAGGCGCAGGTTCAGGGGCCGCTCTAGCAGCCTCCTCCGCGCCTTCCTCCTCCTCTTCCGACAAGATCCGCCGGATCGAAGCTAGAATATCCTCCATTGAAGATTCGGCGCCGTCTTCCTGGCCAGTTTTGGCTTCGTCGCTCATAAGCGGGTCTCGCCCCCCGTTAAGGTTAACGTTCCATGACAGATTGCACTCAGGATCGTTAACAAATCGTCAGCACGCAATAGGTTTTCGGCCCACGGGGCATTGACCTTTCAGCGTGAATTATTTCACACCGCCATTGCTGTCGCCACCGAACCATTTACCGCGCACTTCGTCATAGTGCTCACGCGGATCATATAGATCAACGGTTAGACCCAAATCTTTGGCGGTTAGTCGACCGATTGCCGACATCAATTCATACGCTGCCACGAATTCATCCCGCTGCGAGCGAACATGCGACACACGAGAATCCAACAGCTCTTGCTCTGCGTCTAAAATATCCAAAACCGTCCGTGAACCGACAGCCGCTTCACGCTGCACACCTTCAAGGGCGACGACGCTGGCTTCGATCTGAGTTTGGAACGCGTCGACCTGCGCTTGCGCTGTGGTGAGGCTTTCGTATGACTGCGTAGCCGCCTCAGCCGCATCACGGCGCTCGGTATCGATCACCAACGTTGACTGTGCCGCGTCTTGGCGCGCCTCACGCAAACGCGAATAAACTTCACCCTGCTGATAAATCGGCACCGTCAAATTCAGCGAAATGGCATGACTGGTCCGCAGACTGTTCTCAGTCGTTGTCTGCACTTCGCGGGTGCTGCTTGCGGTCAAATCAAGCTCCGGCAGCAGTTCGCCCCAAACTTCATCGACATTGTCCATAGACTGGCGACGGTCAAATTCCGCAGCGATCACCGCCGGGTTATTGACGATCGCGGTACGCACCGCATCGTCAGCACTGGTGGGCAAATCAATCAACGCGCTCGGCAAAATCAACGTGTTCGGTGCCGGCTCGCCAACAATATTGAGATAGTTTGCCCGCGACGTCTCAAGATCGCCTTCAGACTGAATCCGATCCGCTTTTGAGCGTGCCAGACGGGCTTCGGCTTGATGCACGTCGGTGCGAGTGATTTCGCCGACTTCGAATCGGTCGCGCGTCGCCTCAAGCTGACGCTGCAGAACTTCTTCGTTGTTCCGGTTTAATTCGAGCACCGCTTGGTCGCGAAACACGTTCAAATAAGCGGTCGCTGCCTGCAGCAAGATACCCTGCTCAGTTTCCAACAAACGGGCACGTGCCGCACGGACTTCGTTCTCGGCACCACTCGTGGCTGCAAGCGTGCGCCCGCCCCGGAACAAAGGCTGAGTAATTGACAAGCCGATATCCTTTGGACGACGGCTCTGGTTTACATCCGTACCGGTCAAGGTGTTGCTGTTCACAACCTCGGCACCGACGGATGATGTGACTTCAACAGACGGACGCCAGTTGGCCAGCGCTTGCGGTACCGATTCATCGGTGCTGCGCAGTCCGGCGCGGGTTGAAAGCAGTGTCGGATTATTCAAATACGCTTTGGCTAACGCATCTTCGATGCTTTGGCCCATCGCTTGGGGCGCCCACATGAACACAGTAAAGGACATCGTTACCGCAATGCATGCAATCTTCCGACCGAATGTCCAGGTGGCCGACTGAGAATATGTTTTCATCGCTTGCATACCTGTTTCATCTCAGCTTCCAGGCGACACCACGACGGCCAGAAGGCAGACGCTAACGTAGAATCCGCCCCTACGTCTAACTATTTGACATATAAGGGAGTCAGAAGCGACCCCCCAGGTCAAGCTGTGCGAATAGCTGAATGTTTTCAGTTACTTCCGCTTCGCCGGAATTATGACTCACAGCAAATGCGTGCGAATCTTCGGAAAACGGATTCGTCGAGCGATTCCATAGCGTTGCTACGAATCAGATCGTTTAAAGCCGCTTCGAACGAAAACAGTCAGAAACTAAACGCGGCCTCGACCTCAAAACCAGGCAACATATGCTCAGACGCATCGAAGACATCCCGCTTCGAGATCGCTTCGCCGAAATGGCTGACCAGCACACCGCTGCCGACCGTACGACCCGCGGGCATTTCAACAGCAACCAACCGGCCGCCATCGCCAAGTTGGCGGGCAATATTGTCGGGCACAACGGGCACGGCACCATCAAAATAAATGACGTCAAACGGCGCTTGGGTCGGGTGGCCTTCGTGCAAATCGCCATCGACAATGGCGACGTTGTCGATGCCAAGTTCGCCCAGCGTCCGCTCCGCCTTCGCGCGCATCCCAGGGTCCGGCTCAATAGCGACAACAGTGTCGGCCAGCTTCGCCAGCACGGCCACGCCGTAGCCGCTGGCACAGCCGATCGCTAAGGCAACGTTGCCCGGCTGCAGGTCGGCGGTTTCCAACAATCTAGCCAGCACCATCGGCTGCATCATGTAACGGCCATCTTCGATGAGGACACTTTCGTCGGCATACGCCAGCGCGCGACGTGCGTTCGGTAAGAACTTCTCCCGGGGCAGATCTGACATGGCGTCGATGATGCGTTCATCCGTCACCTTGTTCGGCAGAATCTGACTGTCGACCATGTTGCGTCTGGCTATATCGGTATGATTGTCGCTCATGCGGGCATTCCCTATTGGCGTCATGCTGGCTGCATTACATCGCAGCAAAATGTTCCTCCGATTTATAGGTTGTTCAGCCGATGAAAACAACTCTGCGACAGCCCATATGCGGTGACGAAAAAAAACACCACATCGTTGCTCAGGGATTGCTTGACCCCCGGGAACGTTAAGCCTAATTTCCGCCCTTGTCGCGGCAAACGACCTAAGAGATCACTTCATGTGTATGCTTAGGAAGGAGCCATGACGGAGGTCAACGCGGACGGCGCGGTGGCGGAGTGGCTACGCAGCGGCCTGCAAAGCCGTGAACACCGGTTCGATTCCGGTCCGCGCCTCCAT
>JAFMCK010000094.1 GCA_017857825.1 Rhodospirillales bacterium | reverse complement strand
CCTCGGCCGCGTCGGTGCCGTCGCCGACCCCGCTCAACGTGCCATTTGCATCGGAAACTTCGATATACGAGCCGTCCGTCGCCACCGCGGTAATCGTATAGGTATCATCATACCCGCCTGCAGAGCCGGAAAGCGCAATGCTGTCGCCGATCGAAAGCGACGAGAACACGCCGGTAATGTCCGCAGTGTCGCCAGCATTTCGGACGGTAATTCGGTTGGTCGCGTCGGTGTAGGTGATCAGGGAACTGCTTTCGTAGGCAAATCCATTCCCACTGCCGGTAAACGTGACCCCATCGGCATCGACCTCGGTGGTGTTGATGGTTTCTTCGACGGTGACGGATGATCCATCTGATGCGATGGACGCGATGGTATAGGTTGCATCGTTTGCAGCCGTGGTTGCACCTGCGACGGTAAACTGATCGCCGACCGAAAGGCCATTAAATACCCCAGGTACAGCGATGCCGGCACCATCGCGTTGAATTTCAATCGTCGATGTTGCAGCGTTGAAACTGACATCGGTGTTGGTGAAGAGATCGAAGAATGTATTGCCGGAAAGGCCTTCGTCGGTCAGCTTGAGCGCATTAATTGTGACCGTCTTACCGTCAGCCGAAACGCTAGAAACGGTATATGTCCCATCGTTTTCATCCGTGCCCGCGACGGTGATGACTTCGCCGGCGGTGACGCTGCTGAACGCGTTAGCGGTTGTGGCCGTGATGGTGTCTCCGCTACGACTGAACGCTAAAGTCCCGGTATCGCCATTGTTAATTGTGCTGTCGTCGGCCAACGTGATGACGGTCGGCGATGTTTCGAGGGTAATCACCGAGTTGGTCGCGTCAATTGAGGCCACCTTGTACGTGGCGTTGTTCGAGGTTGTGCCCGAAACGGTGATGAAACTGCCTGCGGTCACGCCTGCAAACTGACCGCCGGCCGTGGTGTCGGTGATGGTGCCGGCGGCGGCATCAAAGGTGGTGTCGGCACCCGCTGTAACCACCGAGGCTGTGCCACTCGTGTCCGACTCCAACAGGATTGAGACAGGCCCGACCAGCGCCTCGTTCGTCAATGCGACTGAGAGCGTCTCATCGGTCAGCATCTTAGTACGCACCGTCGCCGTTTTGCCATCGCTCGACACACTTTCGACGGTATAGGTGCCATTGTTTGATGTGGTGTCGGCGACGGTGATGGTGGCACCGGCGGTTAAATTCGCAAACACGGCAGATGTTGCCTCGATGGTGCTGGACCCTGTGGTCGCTGAGACGCTGTCGCTGTCACGCCGAAAGCGGAGGAAATTGCTGCTGTTGATGAAAAGCGAATTGTCATTGCTGTCGTCGTTGGAAACCGAGAGCTTTTGCAGATGCGCATCACGGGTTTCTGGGACCTTCACGATGGCCCCGTCATAGGTCGCCTGAAAACTGCTGACTGAGTTGACGCCAAGATCAACCGGTGCCGTCGTCGCGCGCCCACCTGAAAATAAATATCTGCCGTCAACTTCAGTATTCAGTAAATCTTCGAAATCCCGCAATGCCCGAAAAGCAGCGGTTTGAACGCTTTCGATATTCTCGCGCGTCGTCGGCGTTGCCGCAGTGTATGCGCCCAGTTCTTTTTTAAAGTTGTTGATCGATACTCGGAATGCTTCGATTGATGTATCGGCGATGTTGAGCCGCGTTTGTTCGCGCTCATTGTTGGAAATGTAATTCTGTAGACGATCGCGTGAGTTCTCGATGTTGATCAAACGCTGCGAGTCGCGCGCGATTCCTGAATACGTCGGCGATTTCTTTTCCGAGTTGACCTGATATTGCAGGTCGAGAAGCCGCTCTTGCGTGAGCAGCAGACGCCCGACCAACTGCTGGTTCGACGCATAAGATGAAATACGAGACATTGGTTTATTGCCTCCCGTTAAATGATGCGCTCAAGCGCATCGAACATTTCGTTGATTGTTGTAATCACTCGGGCTGCGGCGGAAAAAGCTTGTTCGAAGATAATCAGATTCGCCATTTCCTCGTCGAGGTTGACGCCGGATTCGGATTGTTGCTTGAAGACCAGCGAGTCCGTCAGTGATTTTTGTGAACTCAGTCGACTTTCATTGGTCGACGCGAGGCTGGCGTTGGTGGACACAATCGCGGCTGCACGCTGGGAAAACGTATTATCAACGATCGACAAACCGCCTGCCGCTTTGAAGTTGGTGTTTTGCGTCATCGCGTTTGCCATCGCGCTGGCAATCGTCTCGTCGCCGACACTCATAAAGTATTGACCACTGCCGCCGAGTTCGCTGTCCCACTGCGGCAGGCCGGTGGCAAGCAGGCCGGGGGCCGTTTTGATGTCTTCGCGGACTTGTAGCGTGCTGCCGACGCGGACGTTGGCGACACCAAAATTGATGCCTGAAAGGATGGTCTCGGCATTGCCGTCGGTAATCTGCAGGCTCGAGCCTTCGTTGTGCGAAATGCGCAGACGCTGGCCATTGCCGTCGGGAACCAGTGCTGCCGTCAACTTTACGCTGAGCGTGGTGTCGATATTGATGGCATCGACAATGTCTTGAAGCGAGCTGTTGCCGGTGACGGTCAGCGTGCCGATCGCACCGTTGATGTCACGAAACGTCATGGTGCCAGCGGTTGAGGTATAGGAGGCCGCCTGCACGTCCGACTCCCAGACGTTGTCGCCTAGGTTGTCGACATACAGATCGTTAAGGCCGAAGAAATTCGAAAACCCGCTGACCACCTGATCGTTCGAGCCGTCGGCATCGGAATCGTAACCGATTTCAACGTCGGCGCTGGTTGAACCGGCGGCGGTCGCGGTTTCGTCACGGAACGCCAAGCCGAGGCTTGTATTGTTTAGCGCGATATCAAACTTACCGGCTGTATTGATGCTCGCTGTCGCCGTCGTAGCGCCATTGCTTCTGAGCCAGCTTTGGATGGTCGCGGCAACGTCGCTGATTTGCCATGCGCCGTGGGACGTGTAACCCGCATCAGTCATAATGGTGTTGAGGGTTGTCTTTGCGCTTTCGTCGCCGGACGTGTCGAACAGAATGATTGCCACATCGTCGGCACTGTTCGTCGGGTCGAGCTGCATGGTTTGCGTTGCCGACTCGGTAAAGATACGGGTGCCGTTGTATTCTTGCGCACCCGGGAAGGCGATGCCGCGGTTGTGCACTTGGTTTAAGGTGTCGCGCAGCGTGGCGCCGAGTTGGTCGAGCTGACTTTGCAGGTCAGGCAGGACGGAATCCCGCATATCGATCAGACCTTTGACCCGGCCGTCTCGGAATGACGTGGTTTGATCGTTCGCCGGCACCGAGCTGTTGCCGATGAAAAAGCCGGAGAAATCGCCTTCGGCATGGGTGCTTGTCGGCGTGACCGCGGAGGCGGCAGTGTGCGTGATCTCGGGCGGCACGGTATCGACAAGGGTCGAGCCGTTCGACGTAAACACCACGACGTCACCGTCTGAACGATAGAAATATCGAATGTCGACCAATTCCGACAATTGCGTCAGCTTTTGATCACGTTGATCGCGCAGGTCTGATGTGTCGCGGCTGACCGAACTGTTTGCGATAATGTCGTCATTGAGCTGATCGATATCGCTGACGATTGTATTCATTTCGCTGGCGACCGTGCTGAGCTCTTGGTCTGCCTGGCGCCGTAATTCCTGGATAGAGTTCGAAAGATCTTGCAGCGTCAATGCCACGTTTTCGGCTTGGCGAATCAATTCAGTCTTTTCGAGCGATCGTTCAGGCGTTTGCACCAGCGTTTCAACGGCGCGCGTCAAATCGTCCAAAACGTGCGAGATGGAGGTGTTGTCGCCTGGGGCGCCAAACAGATCCTGCAAGCGCGAGAAATAATCCTCTTGAACGGCAAACGTATTGAGCTCGGCGGTTTCAAGGCGGACGCTTTTCAGCAGCCCTTCATCAACGCGCCGAATGATGTCCGAGATTTTGACCCCAGCGCCTGTCCCGTTAAGCGCTTGATTTTCGAGCGTCACGATCTTGCGTGAATACCCTTCAGTATTCACATTGGTCACGTTCTGCGCAATCGTGTCCATGACACGCTGGTTTACCAGCAAGCCACTTTGTGCGGTTCGAAGTGCCTGTGTGATCGTACCCATAAGGTCCCTCTTATCTCTGTGCCGGTGTTCTTCCGGACGTTACGTCAAAGCGTTTGATCAAGCGAAATTGCGTTGCTGCGCGTGTTTTGTTTGTTTTGCGGTAACTCTGTCGAGCCGCCCTTGGAATAGGTGCCGGCGGCATTGGCAGTGTCCCGCAATGCTTCGGCAACGAGATCGACAATGCGCTTCGAGGCAAACATCGCCGCTTCTAACATGCGTGCATTTCTGCGGATTAAGTCATCGACCTTGACGGCCAATTCCTTAAGTTCTGCGCGTGCGTCCTCGTTGACCCCTTCAAGCTGCTCGGGGTTTTCCTGCAAACCCATGACCCGAGCTTGATAGACCCGACCGATGGTTTCTTTCTCATCCAGCAATACGCTCAGCTCGCTGTGGCGGCGGTCGCTCAGCAATTCGTGCTCGCGCTCCAACACATCGATCAGACGCTTGGTGACGTTGATCAGGTCGGCCATTCTTTTGTCGGCGTCCATTAGTTGTTCTCCTGCATCTTGATCATTTCGCGCATAATGGAGTCGGCGAGGCCGATTCCGCCGGCTTTGGAAATCGCTTTGCCGTATTCGTCGACCTGCATATCGCGGTAGACTTTTTCGCTGTTGCCGCCACCGAACATTTCCGAGGTTTCGATGCCGTCGAACATCGGGCGCAGCATTTCCGCGATGAAGACGGACTCGAATTCCTGTGCCGTCTCTTTGATCTTTTTAGGGTCCAGCCCGTGCGTGTTGGGCAGGGCGCCGTTGACGTTCAGGCGGGCCGTGCTCAGTTGTCCGGCCATGGCATTGTCGATGCTGCTCATCACATCACCTCAATTTCAGCTTGCAGCGCACCCGCGGTCTTGATCGCTTGTAAAATCGTGATCATGTCGCGAGGCCCGATGCCGAGTGAGTTCAGACCGTTCACCAGTTCTTGCAAGGTGACGCCCGATTGCAGTACCGACAGACGTTTGTCTTCGCCTTGGTCAACTTCGATGTTGGTGCGGTCAACGGTGGTGGTGGTGCCGACCTCGGCGAACGGGCCGGGCTGCGACACTTGCGGAGTTTCGGTGATACGGATCGTTAAAGATCCTTGCGCGATGGCGACCGTCGAGATGCGTACGTTTTCACCCATCACAATGGTGCCGGTCTGTTCGTCGATAACGACGCGCGCCAATTGGTCGGGTTCGATACGTAGCTGCTCGATATCGGTCAGCAAGTTAACGACGTTGTTGGTATAGCTGGTTGGCACCGTGACTCGGACCGTGGTTGGGTCGCTCGGCGCAGCAGCCTGGGTGCCGAGGAATGCGTTCACGGCCTGCGCGATGCGGCGTGCGGTGGTGAAGTCTGGATTGCGGAGCGTGAGTTTGACGCTCGTCATATTACCCATGTCGAAGGCGACTTCGCGTTCAACAATCGCTCCGCTGGCGATGCGGCCGGATGTCGGAACGCCTTTGGTGACGGTTTCGGCATCGCCTTGGGTCTGAAACCCACCGACTGCGAGGTTACCTTGAGCGACGGCGTATACTTCACCGTCCGCACCCAAAAGCGGTGTCACCAAAAGTGTACCGCCCAAAAGGCTATCAGAGTCGCCCATCGAGCTGACCGTGACATCTACCCGTGAACCTTGGCGCGCAAACGGCGGCAGGCTGGCAGTGACCATCACGGCGGCAACGTTGTCGGAGTCGAGGCCAGCGTCCGTCGGGCGAACGCCCAAACGGTTCAGCATCGCCTGCAGGCTTTGTTTGGTGAAGTGGCCGTCTTCAAGGCTGTCACCGGTACCGTTGAGGCCGACGACCAGGCCGTAACCGACGAGTAAGTTGTCGCGTACGCCTTCAAAATCGACGATGTCCTTGATCCGGGACGCGGCAAACGCCGGCGTCGGGGCCGCAATCAGGAGCGCCAGGGTCAACACCAATCCTTTTGCGGCGAAGGTCTTGAGGGCGCGGAGCTTTTTTTGCGTCGTCTTCATCGTGCTTTTCCCGTTTTCAATGTCGCGCCGGATCGAATAAATGGCACAACGTTGTCTGTTGCAGGACCTGTTGCGAATAGCGTGCCAGATTCGTATTTGTATAAATTTATATGAATCAATGACTTATGGGGCCATTCATTGTCGCGTCTCGGCGGTTTCTGCCTTGCACAGGGGGCACTGGGTAAGATTTGCCGGGAACGCGTTCGGGGCTGGAAATCGGCTAAAAACGTCCCGAAAAGCAATGTCAGAGCGGGCTGTGCGCCGGCTCGGACATCATGCAATCGGATGTCATAGGTTAATGGCGCCGCGCCTTAAGCCTTCAGGTCGCGGGCCACCGTGGTCATTTCGTCGATGGTCTTAAATGTGGTCGCGCTCATATTGTAGGCGTTCTGTGCTTGAATCATCTGAGAGAATTCTTGCGCGATATCGACGTTGGAAGTTTCCACGGCCCCGGCGTTAAAGCCGCCTTTTGACGATTCGTCAGCAAAGAAGGTGCTTGCACTGCCGGATCCCTCGGTTTCCGTAAACAGCATGCCATTCTGGCTGTCCAAGGCATTGGGATTGGTGAAATCATAAAGGGGAATTTTATAGAGCGAGCGTGTTGTGCCGTCGGCAAAGGTTCCGATGACTTGCCCAATACCGTCAAAACTTACGTTGGTAATGTCGGATAGCCCAAGGCCGTCTTGTTCTTTACGGTACACCGTAAAATCGCCGTTGTATTGGGTCATGCCCGAAAAATCGATGGTGAACGACGATGTCGCGCCGTCATCCCAGGTTGCCGTGTAGGTCACCTCGGTCGGTGATTGCAGCGTGCCGGTTGCCGAGAATATGAGCGGATCGGTGAGGGCGCTGTCGGAAGTTAAGGTGCTGGCGGTGGCGGAGCTATATGCGGTTGCGCCGTTGCTCAAGGTTAGCGTCGAGCCATCTGCGGATACACTGGAGACAACGTAGGTCGCATTATTGTTGTCGGTGCCAGCAAATTGGATGGTCTCGCCGGCAGTCACGCCGCTGAACGCGCCGGCCGTTGCCGCCGTAACGGTCTCGCCGGCATTGCTGAAGGTCAGTCGCCCGGTCGCGGCGTTGGTCAGCGTGGTGCCCGCGGCCAGCGTGACCGTGGTTGGTGCTGTGGCCAGTGTGATGATCGAGTTGGTGGCATCAAGCGCGCCAACCTGGAAGGTTACATTGTTGGCACCGGAGCCCGAAACCGTAAAGAAATCACCGGCGTTTAGGGTCGCAAACAAACCCACCGTGGTGCTGGTAATGGTGCCGGTGGCGTTATCGAAAGTGACGTCACCGCCTGCGGAGTTGATCGACGGCACACCCACAGGGTCGGCAGGTATTTGAAAGCCGACCGAGCCTGCAGGCGTTTCCGTGGTCGCGCTGACGGCAAGGGTTTCGTTGGTCAATGCGCCATTGGTAACGGTCGTTGCGCCGGTCTCGTCGGTAAGGGCTTGGCTTACCTTCAGTAAGCTGCCGTTCTCGGTGACGGAAGTAACGGTATACGTGCCGTCGTTGCTGCCTGAGCCGGATATCGTAAAGGTGTCGCCTTCGGTTAAATCGTTGAACGTGTTGGCGACCGAGTTACCGGTTGCCAAGTCGCGCACGCGTATTGATTTATCTGCACTGCTAAACGTCATGAACGTATTGGCGGTGCCGCCAGCGCTGACGGTAAGCACCGAGCTTGGGGTCAGCGATACAGATGTTAAATTGTCGGCGCGTGTATCAAGTCTCCATTGGTTATTCTCTAAACGTCGTTCAAAGTCGAAGGAGATGTTTCGCTCCGTTGCGTTGCTGTCATAAGTACGCAGCGCATAGGTGAACGCATCACCCCCGAATTCATGGTTGGACGGCAAGTTGAATTCAAGCTCAGCTGCGGTCGTTGGCTGACCTTGGTCGGTGAACGCGTACTGATCGACGCGCATCGGTGCTGCAGTACCTGAGGACGAGAATGTGCCGTCACTGTTTGCCGGAATACCCCGCAGAAAAAAGCCGTTTTTATCGACCAAATACCCGTTGGAAACGGTGATTGTCGAGCCGTCGTCGGCGGTGACGGAACTCGTCTGGCCATTGACCGTGTTGATCTGGAAAGAGCCGTCACGGGTGTAAAACAGTGTGTCCGAAGATGTCAGGTCGGCCTGCAGGCCAAAAAACCCGCTGCCGGATATGGCCAGATCGAGATCGCGACCGGTGCTCTGAACCAAGCCCTGAATGTCGTTCGTGGCCCGCGAAAACGGTTTCACGCCGCCATAATCGCTTTGCGTGTCGATGGTGTCGCTGAGCACGGTTTGGAACATCGTATCCGTGCGCTTGAACCCGCCGGTGTTCACGTTGGCGATGTTATAGCCGATGGTGTTCAGCTTGTGCGACTGGGATTGCATACCCAGCGTCGACGGTTGGAAAAGGCCGTATCCACTCATGGACCCGTACTCTCTCTCTGTTGGTGCCGGTGCGCTCACGATGAACGCACGTCTGGTGTTGCCAAGTCTTATGCAACGCCGATGCCAACTCAGGTATCGTAAAAGGTTATTATATTTCAGTAAGTTATTTTATGCGTAACGGGTGCGAAGAGGTTTTTGTCACAGCCATGACAAAGCTGACCCGGCAATCTTTACCGCATGCGGGCGTCAGGGCGTGGCGGCGAAGACGTGGGCTTGGTTGGCATTCACAGCGACGCTGACAGCATCGCCGGCGTCGGGCAAGAACACCCCGGGGACGCGCGCTTCCAGGGTTGCGCCGTCGTCCAAGCGCAGCATCACGAAAGTCGAGCGACCCAACGGACGCGCGGTGATCACCTCAAGTCGCACCGCCGCCTGTGCTTTTTCGCCAGGCGGTAGCGGTTTGGCGGGTGCACATGGGGCGTCGCCGGGCATTGCATGCGGATCGGTATTCGCGGCCCCCAACCGGATCGCTTCGGGGCGGATCAACACCATGGCCTCGGCGCCGTCGTCCAAATGCGCGGCATCGAAGCGACCGAGCGGCGTTTCCGCCATGCCGTTCTGTACTTTGGCTTGAAACCGGTTCACAGGCCCGAAAAGTTCGGCGACAAAGGCGTCGGCGGGGCTGAAATACAGATCGGTCGGGCGACCGTCTTGGATGACGCGGCCCTCGTTCATCACCAAGATACGGTCGGCCATGAACATCGCTTCTTCGGGATCGTGGGTGACCATCAAGGTGGCGACGCCTGTCTGTTTGATCACTTGTAAGGTGTCGGCCCGGATCTGTGCACGCCGTGTAACATCAAGACCCGAAAACGGTTCGTCCAACAAAAGTACGCGGGGCTGCGGCGCCAATGCGCGCAATAGGGCGACGCGCTGCTGCTGGCCGCCGGACAAGGTGTGCGGATACGCGTTCGCATAATTTTCAACACCCATCGACGTCAGCGCGTCGTCCAGCCAGGCGCTGCGCGATCCGCTGGCCTTGCCCAGTCCGAACGTGACGTTGTCACGGACATTCAAGTGCGGGAATAGGGCATAGTCTTGGAACATTAGACCGACGCCCCGTTGCTCGGGCGGCAGAGAGCGTTTCTGCGCGCCATCGGCAACCACGCTACCGTCGATTTCGACGACACCGGTCTGTAGGTCTTCGAGCCCAGCTGCAATCCGCAGCAACGTTGTTTTCCCGCAGCCGCTTGGCCCCAACAGGCACACCAGCTCACCCGGTGCTACGAACACCGATACACCGCTCAGGACGCGGTTGCGTCCGTAGGCATGCGAGATCGCTCTCAGGTGCAGGCCGCTCATGGTGTCTCCCAGGACTAACAGGGTTCGGTCGGCAGCAACCGCTCAGCGGACGCCCGGCCTGGACCGTGCGATGGTGACGCTCAGCAGAATGACGGGAATAATACCCGCACCGACAATGGTCAACGCACCAAGTGCAGACTCTTCAAGCAATTCGTCGGATGCATACTGATAAACGAACGTCGCCAGGGTGTCGAAGTTGAACGGGCGCAGGATGATCGTCAGCGGCAGTTCCTTCATGCAATCGACAAACACCAGGATGCCGGCCGTGACCAGGCTCCCCCGCATCATCGGAAAGTGAACGCGTGATAGTGCCGACATCGGATTGGCACCAAGCGTACGGGCGGCGCCGTCCATGCTCGGTGTGATGCGGCCCAAGCTCGCTTCGGCGGTACCGTACGATAGCGCCAAAAAGCGCACCAAATAGCCGTAAACCACCGGCGCGATGGTGCCGATGAAGACAGCCCCCAATGTGATTCCAAAGTGCCCGCCGAGCCAGCTGAGCGCCTGATCCACGGCGCCCGTCGGCCAGAGCACACCGACCGCCAAGATCGCGCCCGGAACCGCATAGCCGACGCTGGCGGTACGTGCCGCAATCTT
Organism: Rhodospirillales bacterium; assembly: GCA_017857825.1. Taxonomy (GTDB): domain Bacteria; phylum Pseudomonadota; class Alphaproteobacteria; order Rhodospirillales; family Casp-alpha2; genus UBA4479. The sequence continues at coordinate 809 of JAFMCK010000094.1, read as the reverse complement.
TACCCAGGGGCCGCGCGACAGCCGGACGGCGTAGGCTAAAAACAGGCCGATGATGACGGCAAGCACGGCCGCCGATGCCGACAGCGTCAGGCTGTTGGCAACGTATGTCAGATAGTCGGCCGACAATGTTTCTTCATAAAATTTCAATGCATAGCTGGCCAACACCGACGACGGCAGCACAAAGCCCAACAATACCGGCATCGCGCAGGCGATAAACGCCAACACCGCGTTAAAGCCACGTAGACGATAGCTCGGCAGCTCGGAATACTTGGTCGATGTGTGATGGAAACGGCGTCCGCGTCGGGCGGCGCGCTCGGTGACGATCAGGACCAACACCACCAGCAGCAGGACCGATGACAATTGCGCGGCGCCCTGGATCGAGTTCATGTTCAGCCATACATCGAAGATGCCGGCGGTAAACGTGCGCACCGCGAAATAGTCGACGGTACCGAAATCGTTGATCACTTCCATCAGTACCAACGTCACGCCGACGACGATAGATGGGCGTGCCAAGGGCAGGGCGACCCTTAGAAAACTCGACCACGCGGTTTTACCGAGTGTGCGTGACACTTCGAGCACGCAGACGGATTGTTCCAGAAAAGCCGCGCGGGCCAGCAGATAGACATAGGGATACAGCACCAATGTCATTACTACGACGGCGCCGATCATCGAGCGGATTTCGGGGAACCAATAATCCTGCGGGCGGGTCCAGCCGAACATGTCGCGTAGGGCCGACTGCACGGTGCCGGCATATTCCAACTGATCGGTGACAACAAACGCCAGCACATAGCTGGGTACGGCCAGAGGCA
>JAFMCK010000093.1 GCA_017857825.1 Rhodospirillales bacterium | reverse complement strand
CTTATCTATGTCAGCCCCTTCTTTTTAAAAATGTAAACGCTTACATTTACGGGCAAGTCTCGTCCAAAAATATATGGAATGTCAATATTGTTTTCAGCGTAACGTGATAATATTTTGGGTTTTTGTTGTGCATTGGTAGGAAGTCGTGCGATAAATAAGCATTATTTTGCGAAATTGAGAATGCCGTGCCAAAACGAAAACGCTTACAAAATAACCACACATCGTCCCCGACGCTGCACGACGTGGCTGAACTTGCTGAAGTTTCGACGGCGACGGTTTCGCGGTATCTCTCAAACGCGGATCTTGTCCGCGAGGAGCGGCGGAACCGAATTCGCGACGCCGTGGAAAAACTGGGATACATCCCTCACGGGGCCGCCCAAGCACTTGCTTCACAACGCTCACGCACCATCGGCGTGATCGTGCCGACGCTCGACAATGCCATTTTTGCAAAAGGCATACAGGCTTTTCAAGAGCATCTGCAGGACGCCGGCTATACCCTGTTTATTGCGAGTTCCGATTATTCACCGGACGAAGAACGAACGCAGGCCGAACGGCTGATCCTGCGCGGGGTCGATGGCGTGATGCTGATCGGCCAAGACCACCACCCCCGTCTCTATGAGCGACTGCGCGCAAGCAATATGCCGTTCGTCAACACTTGGTCATTTGATCCGGACTCCCCGCACCCCTGCGTCGGGTTCGATAACTTCGATGCCGCATCGCGTCAGATAAAGTATCTGATCGATATCGGACATCGCAAATTCGGGGTTATTTCAGGCATCACGCGTGACAACGACCGCGCCCGGGACCGCTTGTCGGGCGTCTTAGAAACCTTGAGCGAACACAAGATCGATATCGCGCGCGATATGATTCACGAATGCGCATACAGCGTGTCAGACAGCAGGCAAGTGATGAAAAGACTGATGGCGGCAAAAAAACGTCCAACCGCCGTGGTGTGCGGCAACGATGTTCTGGCCTATGGCGCGATGCTTGAATGTCAGGCAACGGGCATCAGCGTGCCGAACACCGTCTCTGTGACCGGTTTTGACGACCTGCCGTTGTCAAAACATATCCAGCCGCCGCTTACCACCATGCAGGTACCCTCCGAAGATATGGGACGGGCTGCGGCAGACTATCTTTTGGCGCTCCTCAACGGTGAAACGGTACCGGATCATACCGAACTCGAAGTTAATCTTGTGGTCAGAGGCTCAACAGCGCCGCCGCAAAAATGAACGCGATGAACAACGCCGCCCAATGATAGCTCTCTTTACACGCATCGCACCGACGCCATTTGACATCGCACAATAGCGGCGTAAATTTGGTGATCTCGTATCTGCAAATACGTCTTCAATGATCACGAAAAGGACGCCACTTTTGGACGCTATAAAATTTGACGCGCGGGCTGGCTGGAACGTGTCTGATCTTCATCAAGACTCAAGCTGGCGGTTTTCGTTGAATGATACAGCCCGCAATCACCTTCGCGAAATGATCATAGCGGCGTTCGATCCGGACCGACCGTTTTTTGATTACCATGCCGACGAATTTGACCTCGGCCCAGCACATCAAACCATCAAAGCGGCCTTGGACATGGCGCATCACGGCCTCGGCATCGCGCTGCTGGGTGGCTTGCCTCGCGACGGTATCAGCGAGAAGGAATTCGAGTTGCTGAACTGGGCAATCGGCCTGCAATTCGGTGTCGCACGGCCGCAGGGCATCGCATCCCAATATATCTCGCAGGTCCGTGACGTCGGCACCGATTACCGTGCAAAAACCGGGCGTGGCTATTCATCCAATGCAAAACTCGACTTTCATAGCGATGGCTGCGATCTGGTCACGTTGGCTTGCTACAACAAGGCGCGATCTGGCGGCCAGAGTATGATTTCGTCCAGCGTATCTGCTTGGCAAACACTGTGCGCCGAACGCCCGGACTTGGCGGAGATCGCGCATCACAGCGAATTTTGTTTCAGCCGACAAAACGAACAGGCCGCCGATGAGGGACCTTTTTATCCGCAGCCGCTGTTCGACTTCGAAGACGGGCGGTTGTTCGCAAAATGGAACCGCAACCGGGTGCGGACGGCGCAACAGATCGAGGGCGTGCCGGCACTGAACCCGGCTCAAATCGAGGTCACAGACTTACTGGACGATATCCTGTCGCGACCCGAGATTATGTTTACCATGTACCTTGAGCCCGGTGATCTGCAAATTCTGAATAACCACGTGATGCTGCATTCGAGAACCGATTACGTCGACCACGAAGCGCCCGAAGACAAGCGCCTGCTGAGCCGTTTATGGTTGGCGCCGCCAGACTCGGTCCGGCTGCCCGAAAGCTGGGGGGCGTATTTTCGGGAAACCGCCCCCGGCACCGTACGTGGCGGCATTCGGGGCCAGAACTATGACGAAAGTCGCCTTGCATTCGAACAACGCCAAGCAAAACACCTGGGCATGCCCGCACCCGCAAGCGCTATCAGCTAAAGCCCCTCACATCGGAGAGACACATTGACCAAATCATCCGTGCTCAGAACGCTCCTCGCAAAAAATGAACTGATCCGCGCCCCTGGCGTTTATGACGGGATCACCGCACGGCTGGTCGAACAGGCTGGTTTTCCGGTTGTCTACATGACCGGTGCGGGCACCTCGATGTCATTAGGATACCCAGACCTTGGATTGATCACACAGACCGAGATGGTCGCCAACGCATCGGTGATCTCGCGCACGGTGGATGGGCCGGTCATCGCTGACGCCGACACCGGCTACGGCAACGAAATTAACGTGACGCGCACCGTCAATGAATACGAACGCGCCGGTGTCTCGGCAATCCACATCGAAGACCAAGTCAGTCCCAAGCGCTGCGGTCATTTGGACGGCAAGGAATTGATTCCGCTGGATGAGTATCTGGCAAAAATCCGGGCTGCAGTCGCAGCACGGCGGGACCCAGACTTCGTCATCATCGCCCGCACCGATGCGAACGCCGTCACCGGCTTCGATGATGCCCTTGAACGCGCCAACGCCGCCCTTGCGGCCGGTGCCGACGTGGCGTTCGTCGAAGCCGCGAAAGATATGGAGCAACTCGTCGCGATTCCCAAGCAAGTCAAAGGACCGTGCTTGTTGAATGTGGTCGTCGGCGGCAAGACGCCGGACCTCAACATGGTCGATGCAGAAGAAATGGGATACCGCATCGCGATCCTGCCGTCGATGCTGACCGCAACGATCTTTAACGCCTGCGACAAGGTGTTGGACGAGCTAAATCGCTCCCACCAGCCCCCTAGCAGCGTCGGCATGAGCGTCGGTGATCGATTTAAGCGGTTCCATTCCGATTATTGGAACGAACTGCGCACAAAATTCCAAACTCCGTCTTCATAAAAAGGAAATCGCAATGACTTCGGCGCCCAGCCAAGCCCCAGCACGTGACATCGTTTGGCGGTCCCTACTGTATGTGCCGGCGAACAGCGAGCGGTTTATCGCCAAAGCCCACACACGCGCCGCTGATGCGATTATTCTGGACCTAGAAGACAGCGTGCCGGAGTCAGAGCGAGCCCGTGCGCGGGATATGCTGCCAGATTCCATTGCCACTGTTTCACAGTCCGGCGGCGATGCGACGGTACGGATCAACCGTCCGCTTCGGCATATGGTCAAGGATGTGGAAGCGGCCGTAAAGGCCGGCGCCAAGGCGTTGTTCGTGACCAAAGTGGACGGATCTGAGCACCTAAAGCTCGTCGATGAACTGGTCGGTGAAGTTGAACGCGAGGCTGGCCGGCCGCATGGTGAAGTGCGGTTGATTCCGATGCTTGAGACCGCCAGCGCCTATTTTAAAGCGGTCGAGGTCGCACGCGGCAGTGCCCGCAACGTCGGCATGAACCTGGGCGGTGAGGACTTCGCGCTCGACGTCGGCATGACGCCGGACACAGAAACCTTGCTGATGCCGAAACAAACCCTCGTCATCGCCGCGAAGGCCGCGAATATTATGGCCATGGGCTTTATCGGCACCGTTGCAGACTACACCGATATTGAAAGTTTTCGTGCGACCGTCCGCCGTTCTCGAAAGTTCGGCTTTGAGGCGGCAAGCGTCATTCACCCATCTGGCGTCGCAATCTTGAACGAGGAATTTACCCCGAGCACCCGAGAAATCGACGATGCCAAACGCATCATTGCCGCCTATGATGAAGCAAAAAAACAAGGCATCGGCGCAATTAAGGTGGACGGCAAAATGATCGATGTACCTGTCGCCGTGCGGGCAGAACGATTGCTGGCCCGATATGATGCCATCATGGCGAAAGGCGAGACCTGACACCTCGCCTGTTATTCAACAAATCAAAAACAAACCATAGGAAATCCAAGTCATGGCTATTCGCACTCGTCCCCTAAAAGATACCTTCGGACTCGAGATCCTCGACGTTGATCTCGCCAACTTGGATGACGCGACGTTCGATGAAATATATCAATGCTGGCAGCAAGAGCCGCTATTGCTATTCCGCCGTCAAAGCCTCAGCGAGCGGGAGCAAGTCGAATACAGCAAACGCTTCGGCGATCTGGATATCTTGGTCCGCGACGACATGCTGTCGCCGCTGCATCCCGAAATTATATACATAACAGCACTACGTCGCCCCGACGGCACGCCGATGGGTGGCTTAGGTACGTATGAGATTTACTGGCATCACGATCAGATTTATCGGGAACGCCCGGCGAGCGGCTCCGTATTTTATGCTGTCGAAGTGCCCGAAAACACCGGTCAGACGTCTTATTGCAATACCAAGCTGGGTTACGACACGATGCCCGACAATTTGAAAAAACAATTGGACGGCCGACGCGCGACGGCAAAATACGGTATGAAGGCGGAATCTTCGACACAGCGCGATTTTGTTAAAGATCCGGCGACCATGAAAAAGATCGAAGATCGCACCCCGCCAGCGACGCATGACGTCATTTTGGAGAACCCGGCGACAGGGCAAAAATCGATCTATCTTGACCCAAACAAGACGCTTGGCATCGATGGGTTGAGCGAAGACGAAAGCAAAGAGCTGATCGACGCCGTTTCTCAGCATATGCTTCAAGACGATTTGATCTATACCCATACCTGGCGCAACGGCGACGTCGTGATGTGGGACAATGCACGGCTTTGGCATCGCCGCGAAGCGTTCGATGCGTCGCTACCTCGGTTCGCCCGCCGGACCACGATCTTTTTGCGTCCGGACGACTTCGCCGTGCCAGAACCCGGCTTGACCTGAGGGCTTGATGATGAGCGAAGACGCCAAAGCATCCCCGCTGGACGGGCTCCGCGTCGTCGACGCGTCGACTGTCATCGCCGGACCGACCATCGGGATGCTGATGGGCGATTTCGGCGCTGATGTCATCAAAGTCGAACACCCACGCGGCGACGTGCTACGCAATACCGGATATCAAAAGGATGGCGTCGGGCTTTGGTTCAAAATGGCGAACCGCAATAAGCGCTGTGTGACGTTGAATTTCAGCACCGAGAAAGGCCAAGAAGTCTTTAAAAAACTGATCGAAACCACCGATGTTTTGATTGAAAACTTCCGTACCGGGACAATGGAGAAATGGGGGCTCGGGTGGGAAGACCTGCACGCGATCAACCCACGTCTGGTGATGATCCGCGTGACGGGATATGGCCAAACTGGCCCCTATAAAAACCGCGCAGGGTTCGGCACCATCGCTGAAGCCTTTTCAGGGTTTGCCGCCGTCACCGGCACCGCCGACGGCCCTCCCACCCTGCCGAATTTCGGACTCGCCGACGGCATTGCGGCTGCCTATGGCACGTTTGCCGCGATGTTCGCTCTATATCATCGTGATGCGCAAAAATCCGGCGTCGGCCAGTTTATCGATCTGTCGATTTACGAACCGCTGTTCCAAGTCATGGGCCCGCAACCACTGCAATTCGACCAACTGGGCGTGATCCAAGAACGCATCGGCAATCGCTCAAAAAACAATGCACCGCGGAACACCTATCAAACCAAAGATGGGCATTGGGTGGCGGTGTCTACGAACGCACCAACCATCGTCAAACGCGTTCTCACCTTGTGCGGTGGTGCCGATGTTGCAGCGGATCCGCGGTTTCAAACCCCGCAAGGACGCGTTGAGCATATCGACGAAGTCGACGGTATCGTCGCGACATGGATTGCCAAACACGACCTTGCCACCGTGTTGGATGAGTTTGAAAAGGCAGAGGCCGCGATCGGCCCGGCCTACACCATCGATCAAATATTCCAAGACCCGCAGTATCAGGCCCGCGAAGACATCGTTGAAATCGAAGACGAAGACCTCGGGAAAATGCGTATGACCAACGCGTTTCCTTTTATGTCGGCAACCCCCGGCAAAGTGCGTCACGGGGGCCCAAAAAAGGGCCAGCACAATGATGAAATTTTTATTGAAGAACTTGGTCTATCTGCAGAGGACGTGCAGGCGCTCAAAGACGAAGGGGTGATATAAAAATGCGAGGCTATGCCAACCCTGATTTACTATGGTCGCCAGAAACGTTGCAGGCCCGGGTCGGCGAACCGGGCCTAACCATCATCGATACGCGACCAGCAGAGATGTATGCGAAAGGCCGGATCATCGGCGCGCGGCATTTTGATCTATATTTTGTGAACACCGACGATACCGACCCAGCACCGCTCGACGCATTTACGCGCATGTGGGCGAATATGTTGGGGTGGCGCGGTGTACGCGACACCGATACCATCGTCTTTTATGGCGCGTTCACCGACATGTGTGCCGCGCGCGGGTTTTGGTTTGCCGAATACCTTGGCCACAAAGATGTCCATGTCCTAGACGGCGGCATATCGGCATGGACAGCGGCCGGCTTCACATTGGAAACGGAGAGCACTCCACCGAAACCGCAAAAATTCAATATTAAAACTGCCCTAGATACAGTCGCGACATACAGCAGCATCCTCACCGCCATCGACGATCCGGATTGCGTCATCATCGATAACCGTAGCCACGATGAATTTGTCGGCGTCGACAGACGGGCACGTCATGGCGGCGCCATTCCAACGGCCAAGCACCGTGACTGGGAAGACCTATACGACCACGACACCGGCTGCATGAAATCGGCATCGGCCTTGCGCGACGCGTTTGAAACCCTGGGCGCAACGCCGGACAAAGACATCACGCTTTACTGCAACACCGGATATCGCTCCGCACATGCCTATTTAGCGCTGCGCTTACTCAATTACCCGCGCATTCGAAACTACGTCGGCTCGTGGCAGGAATGGGGCAACCGCGACGGTCTCCCCATATCCAAGCCTGCCTAGAAGACTCAGTCTTGCCGGTACTTCTTATCGAATGCATAGACCTTATCGAAGCCCATCAAGCTGCTGAAATCCGCGAACGGATAAAACGGCACATTCGACCCAGCGGTTGAGCCGTGGTTTTTCAACTGTTTGTATGTCGCATCCAGGGCAGCAGCGATGGCTAAGAATCCACTGCCAGGGAAGATCGCAATTTTATAACCGAGGCTCTGCAGCTCGTCTTTCGTCAACACCGGCGTCCGCCCGCCTTCGACCATGTTGGCCAATAGCGGCAGGTCGAAGCGCTCACAAATCGTCCGCATTTCTTCTTCGCTTTCCGGCGATTCCACGAACAGAACATCAGCACCCGCTTCGGCAAACGCGTCGGCGCGACGCAGAGCCTCATCTAAGCCATGGGTGGTGCGGGCGTCGGTGCGGGCCACGATCAGAAAATCATCGCTGCTCCGCGTGTCTTTGGCGACGCGTATTTTCTGCACCATGTCTTCCAACGGGATCACCCGCCGGCCGGCCATGTGACCGCACTTTTTTGGGAATTCCTGGTCTTCGATTTGAATTGCGGCCGCACCCGCCGCTTCGTACCCGATGACCGTATGTTCCAAGTTCAACAACCCGCCATAACCGGTGTCACCATCCGCGACCAACGGCGCTTTCACGCCCCCTGCGATCTGGCGCACGCGACTGACCATATCGGTATAGGTCGCAAGCCCGGCATCGGGTAGCCCCAGATGCGACGCGACGACACCATAGCCGGTCATATACAGGACATCAAAATCGAACGAGTCCGCGACTTTTGCCGAAATCATGTCGAACACACCAGGTGCCACGAGCATTTCGTCGCGCTGAAATAATTTGCGTAAAGTAGTCATTCGGAGTTTCCTCGGTTTGTTTGCTATATCGAAGGAAGATGTTGATTGTTGATCAATCAGATTTCTTCGATGGTGATACCGAAGCGAGACCCGGGCAGAATGCCACCCTTGGTGTCAGCGTTGGTGGCTTCTTCTTGGGCGATCTTTTCGATACACGCAGCAAGGATTTTCGCCTGACGCTCAAGCGGGACGATGGTCACGCCATCGGCATCACCGAGGACGATATCGCCGGGTTTGACCGGGCACATCGCACACGCAATGATTCCATCGATAACGCCGCCAAAACCCTTGCTTGGCCCGGTTGGCGAAACCGCCGTCGCGAACGTTGAAAAACCAAGTTCGCGAATTTCATCGACATCGCGCACTGCACCATCAACAACCAAACCTGCGATATTTTGCTGCATCGCGGCCCGGGTCATGATTCCCCCCCAAACGGCTGTATCTTTATGCGCCCGCGCATCAATGACCATGATTTCACCAGGCTCCAGCATACTGATCGCCGCATGGCTCGCCGCATTGTCACCAACCATCGTGGTGACAGTCCGTGCCTGTCCGCAAAGCGTCATACCTTCTGCGATGGGTTTCATATCACCGGACATAACATTGGTGCGATTCATGCAATCGCCGGCAATTGCGGATGGAATTTTCCGCCATTGATTCAGCGTTTCTTTGGACAGTTTTTCAAAGCTCACAGTATGTTTTTGGACGGCCACGGTTTGGCTCCTTTTTATTTCAGTTGGGGTTTCAAATTAAATCGCTTCTGGAAAATCGCCATGCGTGCGCAAGTATGATGTAATCCCGCCCGCATTTAAAATGTCCATTATGATCGGCGAAAACGACGCCGTTTCGACGGGACTATCTTTTGTAAGATTAATAACGTTCAAGCCGTCATCCAACATCGTTATTTCAAGCCTGTCGCCCTCGTCTATGGTGCTGGTATCACAAATGACCGGCATTAAGCCGTTGTTGATGGCATTGCGGTAATAGGCCCGAGCAAAGCTTTTTGCCAACACGCAGGGCACGCCCGCCGCGCGCACGACCGTGACCGCGACTTCCATCGCCGAGCCGCATCCGAAGTTGCGCCCCGCGACCAAGATTTCGCCTGGCTGAATGCTGGCGCCCAGGTTTTTGTCGTAATCTTCGAACAAAAATTCTCTAAGCGCATCGGCATCGATCGTGACACGCTTGCGGCGTGAAGAGATAATATAATCCGTGTTTACATCATCCCCAACCAATCGCGCCGCGCCGGTGAAGGCACCAGCGGCATCACCCGCGTTTTCATCTGTACGTGCCATCACATTATGGTCCTTGGGTCGGTGATTTTACCGGTAACAGCGGCTGCTGCGCACGCGGCAGGTGACGCCAGGAACACGCGCGCCTTGGGATTACCCATTCGCCCGGTGAAATTTCGGTTCGCCGCCGAGATCACAACTTTTTCATCCCCCGGAATCGCCCCACACGTACCGCAACAAGACCCGCACCCCGGCGTCATCATCAGTGCGCCCATTTTGATAAACTCTTCGAGCATGCCGTCTGCCGCAAGTCCGGCATATACTTTGTCGGACGCCGGCGTGACGACCAATTGCACACGAGGATGTTTGCCGCCGCCGGCACGGAGAACGCGGAGGGCACTTTCCAGGTCTGACTGGCGCCCCCCCGTACACGTGCCGAGGTAAACCATATCAACAGGTGTATCGACATCCTGGCCAAGTTCAACGATTTCGGCTGCCTGCCCGCCCACCGGTGGACGCGCAAGGCGTGGCGTCAGCGTGTTCAGATCAATAGAGAGATGCTTCGCATACACAGCACCTTCATCGGCTGTGATCGCATGGCGCAGACCATCTTGGTTTTTCAGATAGGTCGTCGTCACGGCGTCGGCGTCGAAAATTCCGGCTTTTGCCCCGGCGTCGGTCGACATGTTTGAGAGCAGCATGCGTTCCTCGAACGTCAACAACACAGCACCTTCGCCGGTGAATTCAAGAACGCGGTAACTCGCGTCTTGTGGGTCAAGCGTGCGGTTGATTTCTAAAGCGATATCCTTGGCATCCAGCGATGCGGGCAGCTTGCCGGTCAGCTCGATACGGATACTTTCCGGCACACGAAACCACAATTTACCGGTCAACATGACCGCTGCCAAATCCGACGACCCCACACCCACGGCAAACGCATTCGCGGCGCCGTACGCAACGGCATGGCTGTCGGCGCCAACAACAAGATCGCCGGGGCGCACGTGGCCACGTTCAATCATCAACTGATGCCCAATACCGGCACCGATATCATAAAGAATATTGCCCTGCTCGGCGCTGAATGTGCGAATGCGATCTTGCAACGCAACAGTGGCGGGGTTGTCCGGGGGCGCATAATGATCCAACGCGAACACCAACGCTTTCGGGTCGGCCAGCTTTTCACCGCCCATAGCGCGAAAATAATCAATCGCCATCGGCGCCGACCCATCCGTTGCCATCGCCGCATCAACACGGCAAACGACGCTCTCGCCGGCATAGCAGGGCCTGCCGCAATGCTTTGACAAAATCTTCTCGGCCATGGTGGCCGGACCGCCGTTCGTTTTCGTCAAGATGTTGTCCCTGAATATTTCATACTCTTCGCCCCGCCATCATAAAACGGCGCGGGCTGCGGCGACACCGTCGTCCGGATCGACATCGACGCCCATCGCGGAAAGCACCGTGCCCAGATGCGTCAAGTCTGTCAGGATATCGTCCGCGCTGACGGTCCCCATGGTCCCGATCCGAATCATCTTACCGCGGTACATATTTCTGGCACCTGCAATGACGCTGCCGAAATCTTCGTACATGCGCTTGATGATCGCCGTGCCGTCGATCCCGTCCGGCACAGTAAACACACCGACAGTGTTCGACGTCATCGGCGACGTCGGGAACAACGGCAAGCCAAGCGCCGCGACACCGACCTGAAGTGCATGTGAGAGCTTTTTATGGCGCGTCAGAACTTGGTCCAGCCCTTCTTCGTGCATCATCTTGAGCGCTTCATGCAGGCCATAAATCAGCGATACCGGGGGTGTAAAAGCGGTTTGCCCCTTTTGCGCCCATTCTCGCGCCTTGCCGAATTCCCAATAGAAGCAAGCACGCGCCCG
>JAFMCK010000092.1 GCA_017857825.1 Rhodospirillales bacterium | reverse complement strand
CGCGCGGCGCATTGCCGACGATCATCACCCGGGCATCCGTTGCGCCGTCCGTAAACACGAGGTTCGTTGCGTTACTTTTGAGCTGACAGCCATCGAACGAGTCCAAGGCCGCACGTAGCGCGTCGACGCTTTCCGCCGCCGCAGCCAACGCCATGGCCGTTTGCACTTGGCGATTGTTGTCGACGTCTTTTGGATCAACCTTGGCGCCCCGTGTGATCCCAGTGGCGGCTGCCTGAGCGCGCGTGGCCGCGTGCACGTCAGGTGATGCCGGCACTTGGGCAGGCACATACGCCGGGACTTCAAACCGATTGATCGGCATCTCGCCGATGGTCTCGTCACAGCCGGCGTCCATATGCCACTGCAGAACCGCGTGTATATCGTGCGCTGTCATCATCGCCGGATCATAGCATTTGCAGCCCGGTGTGCCAGGACCGTTGATACAAATGACGCATTCAGACGGGCCAAATTCGGATTTGCCCCGTGAAACCATGACAGTGCCATGATATAAAATGCGCAATCATTTGCCATATCCCACACAATCGACGAGGCCACTATGAACGACGACGCTGAACAGATGGACACCACCCCACGCGAAAGCATGGAATTCGATGTGGTAATCGTTGGCGCCGGCCCGTCCGGCCTTTCCGCCGCGATCCGCTTGATGCAGTTGTCCCAAGAAAACGAGCATGAGCTGACTGTCTGCGTCGTCGAAAAGGGCTCTGAAGTTGGCGCGCACATTTTATCGGGTGCGGTGGTTGACCCGATTGCCCTGAACGAGTTGATCCCAGACTGGAAAGAAAAAGGCGCGCCGATGGGCGTGCCGGTGACCGATAACCAACACTGGGTTCTGTCGGAATCCGGCAAATCGTCGTTACCGCATTTCCTGATGCCGCCATTGATGAGCAATACCGGTTGCAACACGCTGTCGCTAGGAAACCTGGTGCGCTGGCTGGCCGAGCAAGCCGAAGCGATGGGCGTCGAGGTTTATCCCGGCTTTGCTGCCGCCGAGGTGTTGTTCAATGAAGACGGTGCAGTCAAAGGCATCGTGACCGGCGACATGGGCCGCGGCAAAGACGGCAAACCGGGCCCGAACTTTGAGCCCGGCATGGAACTGCACGCGAAATACACCTTCTTTGCCGAAGGCTGCCGCGGGCATCTGTCGAAAACGCTTTTAGAAAAATTCAACCTCACCGAGGGGCGCCAACCACAGACCTATGGCATCGGCATCAAAGAGCTTTGGGATGTGCCCGCAGAAAAACACAAAGAAGGCACCGTGATCCATACGCAAGGGTGGCCGCTGACCGACTGTGCGGGAGGTGGCTTTATCTATCATCAGGAAAACAATCAAATCGCCATCGGCTTCGTGGTGACGCTGGATTACGAAAACCCGTATCTTTCGCCGTACGAAGAAATGCAGCGCTTCAAGACGCATCCGTCAATCAAGCCGATGCTCGAAGGCGGACGCCGGGTTGCCTATGGCGCCCGGGCCATCAACGAAGGTGGCCTTCAGTCGGTGCCGAAACTGGCATTTCCGGGCGGATGCCTGACCGGGTGTGCCGCCGGCTTCGTCAACGTGCCCCGCATCAAAGGCTCACACAACGCCATGAAGACCGGCATGCTCGCTGCCGAAAGTGCCTTCAACGCAATCAAAGACGGGCGCAGCCATGATGAACTTGGCGATTACGAGCCGGCATTCCGTGACTCGTGGGTCTACAAAGATCTGCACAAGGTTCGGAACGCCCGCCCAGCACTCACAAAATTCGGCATCAAGCTCGGCACCATCTATGCCGGGTTCGATATGTGGATGAACCAATTGGGCCTGGGTTTCTTGTTACCGTGGACGTTCGGCCATCACACCGACCACGATCAGATCAAGCCGGCGAAAGACATGCCGAAAATCAACTATCCGAAACCGGACGGCGAGATCACCTTTGACAAGCTGACCAGTGTGTCGTTTTCGAACACCAATCACGAAGAAGACCAACCTGTGCACCTGACGCTTAAAGACGCATCGGTGCCGGTGGCGACGAACTATGCCGTCTATGATGGACCCGAAGCGCGGTTCTGCCCGGCGGGCGTCTATGAATACGTTGCCGACGAAGACAAAGGTGGCGATGCGATGCGGTTGCAGATCAACGCGCAAAACTGCGTGCATTGCAAAACCTGCGACATCAAAGACCCAACCCAAAACATCAATTGGGTGGTGCCCGAAGGCGGCGGCGGCCCGAACTATCCAAACATGTAAGAACAAGCGAAAATCGCTGCCCCCCCCTTGAACTCTTGCGCATGATTTGCAAGGTTTAGGCAAGGTCACGCGTCAAATTACGCGATCCAAGGGCTTCAAAACGCATGCGGCGTTAACGTTGCCCGAACGAAAAAGTAAGGAATCCCATGAAACTGAACACTGTTCAGGTCGAGGTCATTGAGGCCCAGACCGGTGCCATTCCCATTCCCCATGACAACCCGGCGAACGAAGCGCTGGTCAATGTATTTGGTGAGCATACTTTTTATGCTGATCAAAACGGCCTGCACGTTTTGGAAACAGTCGCAGTCGAAGAGACCACCGACGGCGAGCATGCCGAGGTGATCCAGATTGCCGAGTGGGCAAACGAAGACAAAAGCGAATTGCAGCCGATTGAGCCACGCCGCACGGGGGCCGTTTTCGGCCTTGATGCGGAAACGGCGGCCGCAGTTGTAAGCGCTGAACCGATCGCACCAAACGACGACGTCTAAGAGCACGTAATGCCCGGCAGGATCTTTGGGTCCTGCCGGCGCGCTGTTAATCCATTATTCAGCGGGCGCTTCACGCATATCCGCATCGCGAAGCTCATCGGCAAGGGATGCGCCCGTTTCGCTGCGCGGTTTTGAAAAGCCGGCGATCCTGGAATACAAAACCGGCGCTAAGAATAACGTCACCATTCCAGCAAGCCCAAGCCCACCAAAGATCACCCAACCGATTGCGGTTCGAGCTTCCGCGCCGGCACCTGAGCCTAATATCAGCGGCAGACCGGCGAACACGGTCGACACCATGGTCATCATGATCGGACGCAATCGCACCAGCGATGCGCGCCGGGCCGCTTCCAGCGGCGAAAAGCCCTGTTCACGCAGCTGATCGGCAAACTCGACCATCAGAATCGCGTTCTTGGCCATGATACCGATGAGCATCAACACCCCGATTTGCGAATAGATGTTGATCGACGTGCCGGAAAACTTCAGTGCAAAGATCGCCGCACAGATACCGAACGGCACCGTCATCATCACCACCAACGCACTGGTCACACTTTCAAATTGCGCCACCAACACCAAGAACACCACGATGATCGCAATCATGTACGTGATCGCCAAATCATGGGACGTTTCGTTCAGCGCCTTGGCTTCACCCAAGAATATTAAGCCGACTTCAGGGTCTAGGTTTTCGCGGGCGAGCGCCCGCACTGCATCAATGGCGTCACGGAGTGAATACCCGGCACCGATATCCGCATCGACTTCGATGGCACGGCGTTGTGCGTGTCGGTCCAATTCAGCCGCGACGGAGCTTTCGGTGAATGTTACCAGTTGCGTCAACGGCACCAAGCGTCCGTCTGACGCGCTGACATACAAGTTCGCAATATCACCGGGCTGTTTTATAGCTCCTTCGGTGGCTTGCAGCATAATCGGGATGGTTTGGTCATCGACCGTCAACTCTGCGACTTCAAATTCGTCGACCAGCACCTGAATGGTGACCGCCAAGTCATCAATGTTGACGCCCAAATCCGTCGCACGCTGACGATCGATGCCAATCGACAACTCCGGCTGCGTGGCACGGAATTCGACGCGCAAATTGCTGATCCAGGGATAGGTCTCTTCGATTTGGCGCACAAAGGTATTGGTGGCGGCAAAGATGGTATTGTAATTGGCCCCGATCAGGGCAATTTCGAGACCGCCGTCAGCGCTGCGAAGGTTAAGGCTGTTGGCGCGCCGCACCCGCGCCTGCGCACCGGGCAGACCGCTGAGTTGTCTGTTCACCACAGCGGCAATCTCGCCTTCGCTGATATCGCGCGCCGACCAATCGATCAGCGGCGCATCAATTTGGCCCCGGTTTAAATCATAGCGCCCGGTAATTGTGTAAAGCCGCTCAACAACGCCTTGATCGACATACGGCTGGAGGATTTTCTCCACCGCTTCGACCTGGCGATCCGTATACGCAAGCCCGACCCCGTCCGGACCGGTCAGGCGAACGGTGATTTTGCCGCGATCTTCTTCGGGCACCAATTCTTCGTCGAGCGAATTATACGTTACATACGCCGCCCCGATCACACCCATGCAGAACAGCGCGATGACCAAAGGACGGCGCAGCATAAAATCAAGCGGCACCGTGTAAATGCAGACCAACTTATTGCCGAAACGCACAAGGTGGCGGAATACGCCTTTGGCTTCACCGACCTCACGGTTGGGCAATTTCGAGACCAGCATCGGCACCAAACTAAGGGCAACGAACGAAGAAATCGCGACAGTGACGGCCAACACGAAACCGAATTCCTGAAACAGTTTTCCGGCTTCCGACGGCAAAAACGAGATCGGCACAAATACCGACACCAGCGTCGCCGTGGTCGCGAGCACCGCAAAGAATACTTGCCGCGTGCCGAGCACCGCCGCCGCCCGCGTCTTCAAGCCCTTGGCACGCAGACGTTGGATGTTTTCCAGCACCACAATCGCATCATCGACCACGACTCCAGTCGCTAAGACCATCGCCAGCAAGGTCACAAGGTTGATCGAAAAACCAAGCAGCCAAACCGCGGCCATCGAACCAACCAATGCCACTGGGATTGCGACAGTCGGAATGATCGAGGCGCGCAATTGACCCGTGAACAGCACGATCACCAACACAACGATGGCAACGGTTAACGCAAGCGTGGTCAAAAGTTCGGTGATGGAGCTTTTGATAAACAACGAATCGTCGGAAATTTTTTCAATCGAGATATGCGGCAAGCGTTCCGCCAAGCGCAGCACCGCCCGATCGACCCCTTCAGCAATGGCGATGGTGTTTGAACTCGCTTGGCGAACGATCCCAAGGCTGATCACCTGGCGCCCGTTCAAGCGCACCCAACTCTCAGCTTCGGCCGGCGCATAAAATACCGTCGCGACGTCGCCGATCCGAACCGGTTCGCGCACGAACAAGTCTTCGATCTGCGCCGGATCGGTAACAGATGCGTTGGCGCGGACCAGCACTTCCTGTTCGTCGGATTGGAAGCTGCCGGCCGGCACGTCATAGCGGGCGTTCTGCATGACCTTAACAACGTCAGCCACCGACAACCCATAGCTGGCGAGGCGCAGCGGGTTTAGTTTGACCCGGAGCACGCGCTCTTGATCGCCAAACAAGTTAACGTCGGCGACCCCTTCGACCGCCGTCAATTCCGGGATCACCTGATCTTCGACGAAGCGCGTCAGATCATCGATCTGTATTCGGTCGCTCCAGACTGCGAGCGAGACAATCGGGCTGGCGTCCGCGTCGGCTTTGATGACCGTAATATTTTCGACCCGGTCCGGCAGTTCCCGTTCGACCCGGCTGACCGCCTCGCGCACATCGGTTGCGGCGTCCGACAAATTGGTCGACGGGCTAAACACAACGCGAATACGGAAGTTATTTTCTTCACTGGACGCACGTACTTCTTTGACGCCGTTGACCCGGGCCACGGCAGCTTCGACAACGCTGGTGACCTCGGCGTCCAGAGTTTCCGGCGATGCGCCTGGGTAATCACCTCGGACTGTCACAATCGGGCGGTCGACGTCGGGCAACTCCCGCACCTCGACACCCATGATTGCGCCAATCCCGGCGATCATGATCAGTAAGTTCAAAACGATGGCAAGATACGGTCTACGCACGCTGATCGCGGGCAAATCGTTCATGGCGTCGGATTGGTCGGACCTTGGCGTCGTGTCAGACATGGCAGCTGGCCTTTAAATCACCAAAATTTATGGGTTCTGCGACCCGGAAATCTCAACGGCACGCCCAGGCCGCAGACGTTGCACACCTTCAACGACAACAATGTCGCCGGGCGTAATATCGCCCTCGATCAATACCTTGCTGTTCAAGCGTCGGCGCGATGCAACATCAACACGTTCGGCCGCACCATCGCGAATGCGCCACACGAAGCTTTTGCCGTCCTGCCACTGTAAGGCCAGTTCCGGTACACTTGCCAACGTTGGTCCCGGGAGCGGCAATTTGACGAAAAACGACATGCCGGGGCGCAACAAATCTTCGCTATTCGGAAATGCGGCACGCACCAGAACCGTCCGCGACACAGGATCGACCCGGCTATCGATTTTATCAATCTGCCCGTCAACCGGACGGTCCGGGAAGGTGGGTGTGCTGGCTGTCAGCGGCATGTTGACCGCAAGCCTGGATAAATAGCGCTCGGCAATTTCAAACTCGACGAGCAACGTGCTTCTGTCATCAAGGGTGATGATCTCGGTTGCTGTCGTCACCCGGTCACCGATTTCGACCTTGGGGATACCGATAATTCCCGCAAACGGGGCGCGGGTGGTTCGATCTGCGAGCGCTTCTTTGGCTTGACTGACTTCAAGCTTCGCGCGCTGAAAAATAATTTCCGCATCATCCACGTTTGCCGATGAGCGTACATTATTTTCCTTGAGTTTTTTCGCCCGCGCCAACGCGCTTTCCGCTTCTTTCGCCCGCGTTTCCGCCACCCGCACGTTTAGTTCCAAGGTGCGACTGTCGAGGCGCATCAGCACTGCATCCTTTTCGACCAATGCGCCGGTCTGCACGGGGAATTCTAAGATTTCGCCGGCGGCCTGCGGAAATAATGTCACCGAACGAACCGCACGGGCCGTGCCGATTGCCTCAATCACAACGGCGTCTTGCTCTTCGCCGACAGCCGCCACGAGAACCGGCACGCCTTTAGCCGGCTTCTTGGCCTTATCCGGTGCCGCTTTCGGCGCAACATTCGCGTTGGCAAACAGCCCGCCCCAATAATCGTGGGTCCCCCATAGGGCCAGGACGGCAACGGCTAGCACGGCAAACAGGCGTAGCTTACGCCCTGACTTTGATGTTTCGCTCACAATATTTTCTCCGGGGCGTTGCCGGGCAGAAACCAATCACGCGCTGAAAACCCTCGTTGAGCATTCGAAACTCGCGTCGGCTGCCGACCCACCGGCAACCTTAATATTGTCGCTTAAAATTGTGTTCCTTAAAAGCGATATCAAGAGGTGACCTTGCGGCATACCGTTATAGGTAGCGCCGCGCGCGTCATAAAAGACGAAACAAAAAATGGCGCCGGACAAAACCGGCGCCAAAATACTTCAAGGAATTAAGCAACCATTTTGAACGAT
Organism: Rhodospirillales bacterium; assembly: GCA_017857825.1. Lineage (GTDB taxonomy): Bacteria > Pseudomonadota > Alphaproteobacteria > Rhodospirillales > Casp-alpha2 > UBA4479. Next base: position 3,970 of record JAFMCK010000092.1, on the reverse strand, counting down.
TACTTTTTGATCGCAATCTTTCGCTTCGACGCTTGAAATTCGTCAGCACGTGGCATGGTGATCGTGAGAACACCTTTTTCGACCTTCGCTTCGATTTTGTCAGCAACGGCGTCAGCCGGTAGAAAAATCCGTTGCGAAAAGCAATCCGTGCTTGCGCTGTGCAGGGTGACGCCGTTTTTCTCCTGGTCATTGGCCTCGGACGTCTCGCCGCTGATCACCAAAAGATTGCCCTCGACCTCTACTGTGACGTCATCTGCATCCATTCCCGGCACAGCGCCACTGACATGATACGCGTCGTCTTCTTGCGTCAGTTCAAACACCGGTGGCAAAGCAGGGATAGATTGCGGCGAAAATGCGCTGATCGGCGTAAGCCGTGCCATATCCGCCCAATGACGTCTGAGGTCAGCAAAGTAGCGATCCGCTTGTGCACGCCAAACGTCCATGCTTACCGGGCTCATTGGGCGGGTCGATTCCGATCTGCTCAATGTTGGTGCCGCATCAAAGAACGGTTTCATCATTGTCCGCCAATTTTCAAAAAAATCATCAACGTAGCGCTCGAAATCCGTCGGCGTCATGTCGCGTGTTGCTGCGTCGGATTTCTGAGTAACTTTAGCTACCTTGGCATCTTTTTTCCCACCGTTTGAAGGACGGTTTGCACTCGACGAACGACTCTCACTGGCCTGTTGTGTCATGTTCCTTCTCCCTTTTAGAGGTGAAGTATAATTTAAGTTGGAATAACACGGGGCAACATTGATCTAAGTCAACATTTCGGATCATCAGGCCGGTTTTTGCAGATACTTTGACAGAATTTTGACGGCGCGCTACGTGACGAGACCGACCGCGCGACAAAAGGTGACTTCATGACGGCGCAACTGACAGATAGCACGACAGACGACATTGATGGCGCCTACGCATGGCGACGCCTTGCGGTCTCGTTGGCGCTCAGCACCATCGGCGGCGTCGGATTATGGTCGGTGGTCGTCACGTTGCCGGCAATCGAAGCCGAGTTCGGCGTCGACCGAGGCGGCGCGTCGCTTCCCTACACGGCGACCATGGTTGGTTTTGCGCTTGGCGGCATCATCATGGGCCGACTGGCCGACCGCTTTGGGGTGTTCGTTCCGTTGCTGGTCGCCACCGTGATGCTGACGCTCGGCTACGTTGCTGCGTCGATGGCAGATTCTATCATCACCTTCATGCTGGCGCAGGCGTTGCTGATCGGCATGCTAGGCAGCGCCGCCACATTTGCGCCCTTGGTCGCCGACGTCTCATTATGGTTCGAGCGTCGGCGCGGCATCGCCATCGCCATCGTTGCCAGCGGCAATTACTTGTCTGGCACCCTTTGGCCGCCGATCTTGAGCGCGCTGATCGAAGATATTGGGTGGCGGCAAGCACACCTTGTGATCGCCATTGTCTGCGCGGTCACCATGTTGCCGTTGGCATTGATGCTACGGCGGCGTGCCAACACGGACGAAAAAACCGACGCCGATGGACGCACGCAGCGCCCGCTGCCGCCAGGAGCCTCGCCAAAGACCGTCCAGGCGGCGCTGATCGTTGCCGGGCTTGCATGCTGCATCGCCATGTCGATGCCACAGGTGCACATCGTCGCGTACTGCGGTGATTTGGGCTACGGCGTGGCGGTCGGGGCCGAGATGCTGTCGGTCATGCTGGGGCTTGGGATCGTCAGCCGGGTTGCGTCCGGGCTAATCGCCGACAAGATCGGTGGCCTTGGCACGCTGCTGTTGGGGTCCGCCTTACAATGCTTGGCGTTGGCTTTTTACATCCCGTTCGACGGCCTAACGTCATTGTATATTGTCTCTGGCCTTTTCGGGCTGGCACAGGGTGGAATTGTGCCCAGTTATGCGATGATCGTGCGGCAATATTTCCCGGCCCGCGAAGCCGGTGCCCGAGTGTCTCTGGTGCTCATGACCACGGTTATCGGTATGGCCATCGGTGGCTGGATGTCCGGCGAGATTTTTGACCTGACCGGTTCGTATCAAATGGCGTTTTTGAACGGCATCGCTTTTAACCTTTTGAATATGGCGATCGCGTTTTGGCTTTTGATCGGCACACGGCGGCGTGCCCTCGCCGCCACATAGCCGAGCACGGATAAACCCGCCGGAAACAGAAATACCCGTAAAACCGGTGCTCGTGCACTGGTCATGGGCATCAAGGGTGACTACTATTCAATAGATGATATTCCAGCGGAGAAATTGTATGCCGGCTTCGGCTCGTCGACCACGTCCACGCATTGCGCTGATGACACCTTTTGTGGCACTCACCTTCGCCGCCCTGATGACCGTGCCTGTTGCGGCGTCCGGCGCGGACGAGGTGCGCTCACTATCGGCGAATTTCCTGGCCGGTCACGTTGCCCAAAAGCGTCGCGATCTTCCCGCTGCCATTAAATACTTAGGGCGTGCGCTCGAACAAGACACCGGTGAGCCGAACCTGCTGCGTCGTACGTTTTTGTTTTCCTTGATGGACGGGCGTATCGATGACGGCTTAGCGCTGGCGACCCGGCACCTCGAAATTGAGAAAAAGGCCCCCATCGCGACATTGGCACTTGCCGTCGCCGACGCCAAAAAGGGGGATTGGGCAGCGCTGAAAAAACGCATGGCGGGATTGGATAGCACAGGCTTAAACAGCTTTACCGCGCCGGCGCTGAACGCATGGGCCACGTTTGCTGCAGACGGCAAAGAAAAAGGCATTGAGGCGTTAAAGCCGCTCCGTGATCTCGGCGGTACGCGGGTGTTGTACGATCTGCACGTCGGCTTGATGCACGAGTTATCCGGTGAATTGGCTGCGGCTGAAACCTATTACGTCAGTGTTGCCAAAGACGATGGCGGCGCCACGCTGAGGGGGGCTCGGATTTTAGGGACGCTCTATGAGCGCCAGGGCAAGATCGACGAAGCGCGCGCCGCATATAACTTATACTTGCAGGCACAACCAAACTCCCAATTCGTCGACGTCGACTTGGCGCGCTTGGATGCCGGCGGCAAGAATACGCCGGTTTTGGTCGGCAGTGTCGAAGACGGGGTCGCCGAGGCTTTGTTCGGCATCTCATCGTCACTGAACCGCCAAGGCGGCTACGAAACGGCCCTCGTGCTCGGCCAATTGGCGCTCTACCTGCGTCCGGATTTTCCGGTCATGCGCTATACGGTCGGCGGCATATTAGAAGCCCTGGACCGGTTTGACGACGCGATCGAGATTTACCGCGCGGTCGGCGACGACAATCCGTTTTCGAAATCGGCGAAACTCCGCATTGCGGCGAACTTAGACCGCGAAAACCGCACCGACGAGGCGATTGAGCTTTTGCGCGACCTGACCGACGAGTGGAAAGACGATTTTAGTGCACCGCTGGCACTTGGCGATGCTTATCGCCGCGTTGAACGTTGGGCCGAGGCCATTTCCGCTTATGACGAAGCGGTCAAACGCATCGGCACCCTAGAACCCCGCCATTGGCAAATTCTTTATACCCGCGGCATCGTTTTAGAGCGCGCAAAAGAATGGGAGCGCGCCGAAGAAGATTTTCTGAAAGCACTTGAGTTCGAGAAAGATCAGCCGTTGGTCCTCAACTATCTCGGCTATTCCTGGGTCGAGCAGGGGGTGCACCTGGAACGCGCCCTTAAGATGATTGAGACCGCCGTCGCCAAACGTCCGCATGATGGCTACATCACCGACAGCCTCGGTTGGATCTATTATAAGCTCGGCCGCTATGCCGACGCAGTGCCGGAATTAGAGCGCGCCGTTGAACTGCGTCCTGAAGACCCGGTCATCAATGATCATCTCGGCGACGCTTATTGGCGTGTCGGGCGCCGCCTGGAAGCGACATTCCAGTGGAATCATGCATTGGTTCTCGAACCTGACCCTGAACTCAAGGCCGTGATCGAAAAGAAACTTAAAGACGGCCTGGTCGAAGAGGCAGATGCGGTGATCAAGACGACCCCGGATGGCGGCTGACCCTTTCCCCATT
>JAFMCK010000091.1 GCA_017857825.1 Rhodospirillales bacterium | reverse complement strand
CTGGTCTTCGATCCGGATGGCAACAAGGTTGAGCGCCCGATCCACCAGACCGAACTGTCCGGCGCCGCCATCGGCAAGGGCGGATATCGGCATTTCATGCTGAAGGAAATCTATGAGCAGCCGCAGGTCATCGGCGATACGTTGCGGGGCTTGGTCAATGCCGCCGAACGTCGGATCGTCATGCCGGATCTTGATGTGGATATGGCCGATGCGGATGGCTTGACCTTGGTCGCCTGCGGCACGTCCTATTATGCCTGCATGGTGGCGAAGTACTGGTTTGAAAGCATTGCCCGCATCCCGGTCGAGGTGGATATCGCATCCGAATATCGTTACCGCGACGCGGTACCGCCGAAAAACGGGGTTGCGATCTTTATTTCTCAGTCCGGCGAAACCATTGATACGTTAGCGGCGCTCCGTTTCGCCAAAGCCGCCAATCAAAAGATTATTGCCGTGGTCAACAGCCCGGAAAGTGCGATTGCGCGCGAGGCCGACGCTGTCATCCGCACCGTCGCCGGGCCAGAAATCGGCGTTGCGTCGACTAAGGCGTTTACCACGCAGTTAACGGTGCTCGCCTGTCTGGCCATTGCCACGGCACGGGCAAGAGGGGCCATTGACGGTGCCCGTGAAGCTGCGCTGATCGGCGCGCTCACCGAGGTGCCGGCGCGCGCGGCCGAGGTCTTGAACCACGATGAAGAAATCCGAAATATTGCCGTCACCGTTGCCGAGGCGCGCGACGTTTTGTATCTAGGCCGCGGCACCAGTTATCCCATTGCGCTGGAAGGCGCGCTGAAGCTTAAAGAAATTTCCTACATCCACGCCGAAGGCTATGCAGCCGGCGAAATGAAACACGGCCCAATCGCGTTGATTGATGAAGCGGTACCGATTATTTGCATCGCACCCGGCGACCAATGGTTCGAAAAAACCGCGTCCAACATCCAAGAGGTGATGGCGCGCGACGGCAAAGTTATTGTGTTCTCAGACAAGGAGGGGGCGGCAAAACTGAGCGACGGTGCAATTGCCAGCATCGCGCTTCCTGCCGTCGATGCCTTTGTTTCGCCCATATTGTATGCGATCCCTGTACAGTTGCTGGCCTATCACGTCGCAGTCTTAAAGGGCACCGACGTCGATCAGCCACGAAATCTGGCGAAAAGTGTAACTGTGGAGTGATAACATGAAGCGCTTTCTATCAGCTGCGATCGTTGGTGCGGGTTTAAGCGTTTTCGCAACACCCACGCTGGCCGATGACACCGCACACGACCAATGTGCCGGTGCTTTCGAGCTTTGCTTAAAAGAATGCGAAACCCAAAATGAAGGCGATGTGGCCGGGCGCGCGGCCTGCGTGCCGTCGTGCTCGGGTAAATATGCGGCGTGTGATGCCGGCGTTGCCTATGATAAGGCCAATCCTTGGGTTGAAGAGCAGGCGAAAAAGACCAAAAAATTCCTAGAGGATTTGATGCAAGACCTGAAAAAAGTGACCCCCGGTGACATACCAAGAGACCCCACGAAAATGCCGACTAAAAGTATCTAGAAGTATTATTTATGAGCACTTATTAGGCTCAGGGCCTATTATTTGTTGGTTCAGGATTTCGTTTGATAGTGAGCCTCCCCATTGGCGGGGAGTATTCGATGAGCAACGTTTTTCGACTTTCTCGTACCCAGTTGCAGCTTATTGAGCCTTACTTTCCGCTGGCCCACGGCGTCCCGCGCGTTGACGATCAGCGCGTTGTTTTGGGAATCTATCCATGTTATTGGCAATGGTCTCGGCTGGCGTGATGCGCCGGAGGAATACGGGCCACATAAAGCCGCTTCGTGCGCTGGAGCCGCTTGGGGTTTTCGCCCGCATATTCTCTGCGATTGCCGCAGAGGCTGGAGAGCCGGATACGTTGATGATCGACGCCACACATCTGATACCAGCGCGCGCTGATTGAGGCTCAATTAGAGGGTTCCCAAACCGACAAGATTCTGAATCAATTTAAAAAAGTGATTCGGAGGTTTTCATGGGTAGATCAATAGCGTGGAGGGTAGTTTTTGATGGTACGGCTTTACGACGATTGGCCAAGTTGTCAAAGGAGGCAGGGCAAAGCCGTCGGCTTCTTGCTCAGGCCGAGATTTACGATGGGAGGCGGCGTACGGATGCGGCCCGGATTGGCGATGTCGGGCTTCAGGTTATCAGGGACCGGGGTGTTGCGTTTCAATGCCGATGGACCTGGCGGCCTGATTGATCGCCAGGCATGGGGACAACCGTCCAAGCTGAATGGCATACAACGTAAAAAGCTTGCAAAGATTGTCGATGACGGTCCCATCCCGGCGGTTCACGGTGTGGTTCGCTGGCGGCTCAACGACTTGGCCCTTTGGATATTCGAAGAGTTTCGTATTTCTTTAAATGAAAGCACCATCAGCCGTGAACTGGAGGCTCTGGAATTTAGCAAAAGCACCGCGCGTCCGCACCATCAAGGGCAAAACGATTTGGCTATGAAGGCTTTTAAAAAAAGAACTTCCCCTCCGACTTAGAGGAAGTCCGCGCCGGTCTCCCGGACGGCACAGCGATAGAAATTTGGTGGCAGGATGAAGCAAGGGTCGGGCAGAAGACCAAACTCCCGCGGCGCTGGGCGCGGCGCGGAACCCGCCCCAGAGCCCCAAAGGATCAGCGTTCAAAGTCCGCCTATATCTTCTGCGCCATCTGTCCAAAGCGCGGTGTCGGTGCGGGCCTCGTCCTGCCTCACTGTAATACCCCGGCAATGCAATGGCATCTCGATGAAATCTCTTCGCAGGTCATGTCGGGTGCTTATGCCGTTCTCATTATCGATCGTGCAAGATAGCATACCACAGGCAAACTCGAAATTCCCGACAACATCACAATCCTACCTTTGCCGTCAAGGTCACCCGAGTTGAACCCGGTCGAGAATATATGGCAATACATGCGCGATAACTGGCTCTCAAACCAGATATTCAAAACATACGAAGAGATCGTCGCCATCTGCTGTAGAGCCTAGAAAAAACTCGTAGATCAGCCATGGAAAATCATGTCTATCGGCATGCGAGATTGGGCGCATCGATCTTGATTAATGCAAGGTGGCATGATGGCACATCGCACGGCGGCCAGCCTGTTTAAAAAGGTGATGTTCCCCACCGTATTGGGCGAACAAAAGGCGTCCTTACCCCAAAGCTACACGCTATATTATTCAATACAGCAAGCCGCTGATGCTGCTCACGGAAGGGCAGAAACAACGATCATCTGGGCGGAAAGGTCATGTATGGAGAGCCTGCCAACTTCGGCGTCGTACCTGATAGGAGATAATATCTATGACAGAGATGAATTCCGAGGCTACGTCGAAGGGATTAAACCCAGTATCCAGCCAAGTTAGAAAAAGAACCCAAAAATCCCATACTGCCGAAACTCTATAAAATACGGCGCAAAGTCCAGACAATGTTTGGAGAACTATAGGACTGGCGAAGAGCCGCACCCAGATACGAGCGATGCTCACATACTTTCTGTTCAGCAAGCTTTATCGTTGCGACCGCAGACTTCTATCTCAATTATTTAGTCCTGAGCCTAAACTACTAAACGGCCTTATGATTGCTTAGGCGTAGAGAAAAAAAAAGCTAGGGTGTAAACACCCTAGCTTCTTAGTTTTTTCAGCTGTTACTAGTAATTATTAGAAAGCAAGCTTTACACCAGCCATAACACCGACAACGTCGTCAAAGCTGGTCGTGGCAACCGTGTCAACTTCATAGACTTTAACGCCGCCGTAAGTGGTGATGCCAGCGCCCATGTCTTGCTGAACGCCGATCTCATAAGAAATACCTTCGTCGTCATCAGCCGTGGTGTTTTGAGCCTTCATGTACTGGACCGCAATGCCGGTTTTGCCTGCACTAATGAGGTCAGCCTCATAGCCCAGAATAACGTGGTACGTTTTGCCACCAAACGCCTGCGTACCTTTGTCTTCTTTTGCATAACCACCAGCAAGGCTAATGCCGCTGTCGTGCTTAACGCCACCGGTAACAGCTAATACACCATCCAATTTAGCGCCGGCAACATTGCGATAAGCAGCGCCTAATTTAACTTGGAAGCTAGCAAATTTGCCGCCGAAAGAGCCAGCAACATCCGTGTTTTGGGAGGAGTCATATGAAACGACGCCGCTGAAACCTGCGAAGTTTGGCGTGTTATATTTAACTACGTCAGTACGGCCACCGTCATAGCTTGCAAAGAAGTCGCCCACTTGACCGCTGTTTGTGTTCGCAGCGGCGGTGCTAACCCGAGTGTTAACGCCAGCGAACGAAGCGGTAGCGGCATCTACAACACTGCTTGCAGGGTTGAAGGGAGCAAACATGGCACCATCCGTAGCAACAGACGTATGACCAATCGAAAATGCACCCATGCCTTTATGGGTCAGCTTAATATAGTTGTGACGGACACCGAAAGTATCGGTACCACTAGCGGTTTCAGTCGAGTCATCGCCAGTATTAGACGCTGGAACGAACGTCAAGCTGGACAACTCGTTCTGAGTATAAGCCATTTCCATGACGCCGCCCACGCTAACGGCTTCATTTAGCTTGCCAGATACAACAATGCGGAAGCGCGAACCCGAGATATCGTTATCGGCAATGGTTAGCGCTGAATTTTGACCGTTTTCAGCATAAGCGATCGCTTTGTTAAACTGACCCGAAAGGGTTACAGAGGCTGTGTCGTTGCCATTCGAGACAGAGCCAGCATGCGCAGGTGCAACAACTGCGAACAGCGCAGCAACAGCAACCGACGACTTAAGAATGTTTTTGGTATTCACTTCGATTTCTCCTTCAAGAAGTTGGGATCATCCCAAATATTGAGGGAAGCTACCATGCGGCAGGCGACCCAGCCGCATGGGCGGCTTCCAAGACGCATCATATTCATTTCCGCGTCCGTTCAAAGCGAATTTACACCGATGTGAGGATTTTCTGCGTCACTGTGTTCAAAATAGCACACATTGGGTAAGGCCCTCATATGGTTAACATTTTTAACCATATGAGGGTGATGTGTGCATTCTATGCCGCAAACATAGGGCATAGGCCACATCAGGCGCCTGTTGCCCTTTGCAAACCAGCCCGAACGGGTTACATCATGGTGCAAGACGTGCCGGACAGGCCCGGCACGCGTTTCATTTGCGGCCACGCAAAAAGTGGCCCAAAGGCCCACAAAACCCAAGGTGACACCCAATGAAGCTGTCCGACAGCAAGCTTTTTCGCCAGCAATGCTATATAAATGGTGCTTGGACCGATGCCGATTCCGGCGAATCCATTGATGTGACCAACCCAGCGACGGGCGAAAAACTTGGCACGGTACCGAAGATGGGTGCCGCTGAAACCAAGCGGGCCATTGAAGCTGCCAATGCTGCATGGCCGGCATGGCGCGCGAAAACCGCCAAGGAACGCGCCCAGATCCTTCGCAAATGGTTCGAGCTCATGATGGCCAATCAAGATGACCTGGGCACACTCATGACCGCTGAACAAGGCAAGCCGTTGGCTGAAGCCAAAGGCGAGGTTGCGTATGCAGCATCGTTCATCGAGTGGTTCGGTGAAGAAGGCAAGCGCGCCTACGGCGACACCATCCCGCAGCATGGCGCAGACAAGCGAATCGTCGTGATTAAAGAGCCCGTTGGCGTTGTTGCTGCGATCACGCCTTGGAACTTCCCGGCCGCGATGATCACCCGCAAAGCTGGTCCGGCCTTGGCTGCCGGCTGCCCGATCGTCATCAAGCCGGCGACGGAAACCCCGTTTTCTGCACTTGCGATGGCGGAGTTGGCCGAACGCGCCGGCGTGCCGAAGGGCATTGTCAACGTGATCACCGGTACTGCGCGCGAAATCGGCGGCGAGATGACCAGTAACCCGATTGTCCGCAAACTGACCTTCACCGGCTCCACCGAAGTCGGCAAAATCTTGATGAAGCAGTGCGCCGATACCGTAAAAAAGGTTTCCATGGAACTTGGCGGCAACGCGCCGTTCATCGTCTTTGACGATGCCGACCTGGATGCAGCGGTCGCCGGTGCGATGGCCTCGAAATACCGCAACACCGGTCAAACCTGCGTCTGCGCCAACCGCATCTATGTGCAAGCCGGCGTGTATGACGATTTCGTCGCCCGGCTCAGTAAGGCGGTTTTGGCGATGAAAGTCGGCGACGGCCTTCAGGGTGAGACCCAGCAAGGCCCGCTGATCAACATGGCGGCTATCGAAAAGGTCGAAGAGCATTTGGCCGATGCGACGTCGAAGGGTGCGAAAATCGCCGTCGGCGGCAAGCGTCACTCCCTTGGCGGGACCTTCTTTGAGCCGACCATCGTCACCGAAGTGACCCAAGACATGAAGGTCGCCAAAGAAGAGACCTTCGGGCCGCTGGCACCGATCTTTCGCTTCAACACAGATGAAGAGGCCATCCGGTGGGCCAACGACACCGAGTTCGGCTTGGCCGCTTACTTCTATTCCCGTGACATCGGCCGCGTTTGGAAAACCGCCGAAGCATTGGAATACGGCATCGTCGGCATCAACGAAGGCATTATTTCCACCGAAGTGGCGCCGTTTGGCGGCATGAAGGAATCCGGCGTCGGGCGCGAAGGCTCGAAGTACGGCATCGATGATTACCTTGAGACCAAATACCTGTGCATGGGTGGCATTAGCTGACCTGACGCGGTTTTAGCACACGAAGCACAAGTGTTTCGCAGCTTTTAGATAACTGGGGGGTGGCCGGACAACCGGTCACCCCCTATCTATGCGAGACCAAGAACGAGGAGCGAAAAATGGCTGACTACGATTATGACATGATCACCATCGGCGGCGGGTCCGGCGGCGTCCGGGCATCGCGGTTTTCCGCGCAGCGCTACGGCAAAAAAACCGCCGTGATCGAAAACATGCGCATCGGCGGCACCTGCGTGATGCGCGGCTGCGTGCCGAAAAAGCTCCTCGTGTACGGTGCGCATTTCGCTGAAGACTTTGAAGACGCGGCAGGCTTCGGCTGGGACGTCGGTGCCAGCAAGCACCATTGGCCAAAGCTGATGGCGGCCAAACGCAAAGAACTGGATCGACTTGAAGACGTTTATCACCGCTTGCTCCGCGAGGCCGGGGTCGACGAGATCACCGGCACCGGCAAGATCGTCGACGCGCACACCGTCGAGGTTGAGGGCAAGACGTATACCGCCGAGCATATCTTGGTTGCCACCGGCGGCTGGCCAACCCTGCCCGACGTCCCCGGCATCGAACATGCAATCACATCGAACGAGGCACTGGATCTGGAAGATTTGCCGGACCGTATTGTGATCGTCGGCGGCGGCTATATCGCGGTCGAATTCGCCGGCATCTTTAATGCGCTCGGCGCCGACGTCACGATCATCATCCGTGCTGAAAACGTGCTGCGCGGCTTTGATCAGACCATGCGCGACGCGCTGCGCGACGAATTGCACAAAAAAGGCATCAAAGTTCTGTCCGAATGCCAAGTGAAATCGATTGAAAAATCTGACAGCGGCTATTCGCTGCGGTTGGATCAGGTGGATTTTCTGGAAGCCGACCTGGTCATGTACGCCACCGGTCGCGCGCCCAACACCAAAGGCATCGGCCTTGAAGAGACCGGGGTCAAGATGGACAAAAACGGCGCGATCATCGTCGACGGGTATTCAAAAACCAGCGTCGACAGCATTTACGCCATTGGCGACGTCACCGACCGCATTCAGCTGACCCCGGTTGCACTGGCCGAAGGCATGGCGCTGGCACACACGCTATTCGGCGGCCACCCGACGTCGGTCGAATACGACAATGTGCCGTCAGCCGTGTTCTCCATGCCGCCGATCAGCACCGTCGGCATGACCGAAACGCAAGCCCGCGAAAAACATGACGTCGCCATCTATCAGTCGCGGTTCCGCCCGATGAAGCACACGCTTTCAGGCCGTGAAGAGCACAGCGTGATGAAACTGATTGTCGATAAAAAGACCGATAAGATTTTAGGCGCGCACATGATGGGTGCGGATGCCCCGGAAATCATTCAGGGGATCGGCATCGCGGTCAAAGCGGGGGCCACCAAGGCTGACTTCGACCATACCATCGGCATCCACCCGACGGCTGCCGAAGAATTCGTCACCATGCGCGAGCCGCTCCGCGACGAAGACGGTTAAGCTTCGCGGGCTTAATCCGGCTTCACCGCCACCAGCACCACGCCGAGGTTTTCTTCGAGCGCGCGGATTTTGGCGAGTTTGTCGCGATCCAGGCGGGCCGGCTCGGCTTTGACTTCGGTGAAGGCCAAAAGCGGCTGGCCGATTTCGGCCTCAATCGCTTGGATTTCGGCAAGTTTGTCTGCAGGCACGTTGGATAGACTATAAAGCATGAGCTATCTCCTGGTTGGCACCCACACGGGGGGCGCTGCAATATAGCACGTGGTTCGATTATCTTTTAATACGCGGCAGGCTTCAATTCGGATTACATGCCGCAAATCCGGCGCCAGCACAGACACACCGGAAATGGCTGGAAAAAAGCGTCGAATCGGCTTATATCCTGGGCCCTTATAACGGGCAGAGACATCAGAGGTTCTAAAATGGCTGAAAAATGGACGCCGACAACGTGGCGCGAAAAACCGATCCAGCAGGTCCCGGACTATCCGGATGCCGACAAACTCGCCGCTGTCGAAAGCGCGCTGACACGTGTTCCACCGCTGGTTTTCGCCGGCGAGGCGCGGAGCCTAAGCCGTGCTATGGGCGACGTCGCGGACGGTAAAGCGTTCGTACTCATGGGTGGCGATTGCGCCGAAAGCTTTGCTGAATTCCACCCGGACAACATCCGCGATACGTTCCGCGTGATCTTGCAGATGGCCGTCGTGCTCACGTTTGGTGCTGCGATGCCGGTGATCAAAGTCGGCCGCTTGGCCGGGCAGTTCGCTAAGCCGCGCTCGGCCCCGACCGAAACGCAGGGCGATGTGACGCTCGACAGCTACCGCGGCGACATGGTCAACGGCATGGCGTTCACCCCTGAAGAGCGCACGCCCGACCCGGACCGTTTGATGCGCGTCTACAACCAATCAGCGTCGACGCTGAACTTGCTACGGGCATTCGCGCAGGGCGGCTACGCGGACCTCAATAAAGTGCACCAGTGGACGCTCGGCTTCATCGCTGACAGCCCGCAGGCGGAACGCTACCAAGACCTCGCAGCTCGCCTGGACGAAACCATGGCGTTCATGGCGGCGTGCGGCCTCAATCCGCAAAATACACCGCAGCTGCGCGAAACGGATTTCTACACGGCACACGAAGCGTTGTTGCTTAACTATGAACAAGCCCTGACCCGTGTCGATTCCACCTCCGGCGACTGGTACGACACGTCGGCACATTTCCTGTGGATCGGCGACCGCACCCGTCAGCTGGATCATGCGCACGTTGAATTCATGCGCGGCATTTCAAATCCGATTGGGATGAAGTGCGGCCCGTCGACCGATCCAGACGAGTTAATTCGACTGATCGATACTCTAAATCCGGACAATACCGCGGGTCGTCTGACTCTGATCTCGCGGATGAGCTCGGACAAAGTGCTCGAGCTTTTACCGCCATTGGTCCGTCGCATCAAAAGCGAAGGCCGGAATGTTGCGTGGGTGTGCGATCCGATGCACGGCAACACCATCAAAGCGTCGAGCGGCTATAAGACGCGTCCATTCGACCGTATCTTGGGCGAAGTGCGGGGATTCTTTGATGTCCACCAGGCCGAGGGCACCCATGCCGGTGGCGTACATTTCGAAATGACCGGCCAGAATGTGACCGAGTGCACCGGTGGCGCCGTCGCGATCACCGATGCGGACTTGTCTGACCGCTATCACACGCACTGCGACCCGCGTCTGAATGCACAGCAGGCTCTTGAACTCGCATTCCTGCTTGCAGAAGAACTAAAATCAGCGCGCACCGGCATGGTGCCGGCACGTGCCGCCTCGTAACACATAAAGTTAGGGGGCGGACATGACCGCCGACAGCAACGACGCCAAGGTGAAATTGCCAAAATCGGATGAACGGGTCGTTCACGCGATCCAGGCACCGTCGGCGGCGGATGTCGGGCGTTGGACCGACCACTATTTTACGCGCACCAAAGAAATTGTCGGCCGCTTCGGTGACAAGACCGTTACCTATGCCGTTTTCATGCGTCGCCCGGTGATCTTTGCGCCACGCATGATGATGGATTGGCTGAACCGCATATCCCAAGAACGCGACGTCACGTTTGATATTCGGCCCAACTACGACGAAGGCCAGTGGGTCGGCGCCGGTGAACCGTTGTTGTACATCACAGGCTCCATGTATCACTTGGTTGATCTGGAAACCTTGTATCTGCAAAAGCTGGGTGCCGCCTGCGTCGCTGCAAACAATGCCTTCACCATGTGCGTGGAATTGCCCGACGTTGCATTCCTCGCCATGGATGCACGCCATTCGGCTGGCATTGAGATGGCGGAAATCATGGCCTATGCAGCGTCCGTCGGCTCAAAGGCGGCACGCGAACAGGTTGGCGCGAGAGGCTTCATCGGCAACGCCACCGAAGCGACGGCGCATTATTTCGGCGAGACCGGCGGCAAAGGCACGATGCCGCATGCGCTGATCGGCTATGCGGGCTCGACGCTCAAAGCGGCGGAAATGTATGTTGATACCTACCCCGATCAGCCCTTAACGGCATTGGTCGATTACTACGGCCAAGAAATCACGGATGCACTGACCGTTTGCCGCCGCTTTCCGGCGATGGCGTCCGAAGGACGCATCTCAATCCGCCTAGATACCCACGGCGGACGTTTCGTCGAAGGCTTGGACCCGCAGGCGTCCTATAGCGTTCTCGAACGTCATGCGCCGCAGGCGATCCGTCGTTATAGGAACGATTCGGAACTACGCTATCTGACTGGCACCGGGGTGTCTGCGGCTGCGGTATTTCATTTGCGCGAGCATTTGGACCGCAACGGGTTTGACGCCGTCAAGATTGTGGTTTCCAGCGGCTTTGACGTGGAAAAATGCAAAGTTATGGCCGATGCCGGCGCACCGATCGACGTGGTCGGCACCGGATCGTTCTTACCCAATAAGTGGACCGAGACCTATGCCACCGCCGACATTGTCGACTACGATGGTGAGCCGTCCGTAAAGATCGGTCGAGAATTCTTGATCCAAAAACCGTAAATCACACACATATTTCTTTGGCATCTTTGGCGCCCTTGCGATCTCGCGAACACCGACGCGGCCTGTTGTCCGCGCGCTGCAGCGTCACCACATAGCCCCAAAGCGTATCATCCAAAAGTTTTCGAGAAGGAGAGACTTATGAAGCGAACAGCCCTTAGCCTTGCCATC
>JAFMCK010000090.1 GCA_017857825.1 Rhodospirillales bacterium | reverse complement strand
TGCGCGGGCGCCAAAGATTTCCAAGATCAAGCCGGTGCGGTCCAAGACCTTGGCCGACCACGCACGTTCAAGGTTGCGCTGCTGCACGGGCGTGAGTTCCGCATCGATGATGACGATGGGTGACGGCCCTTCGCCAGCGTCGGGATCATCCGGGTCACCGTCGCCGATGTCGGGATGGCGGATGCTTTCTAGGACCTGTTCGATCCGTTCAACTACGCCGCCGCCAATCAACGTTGCCGGGCGCGGCCGTTTAATGGTGAAGGCTTCGGCGTGCTTGATGTCGAGATCGATCGCCAACGCCAAGCCGACGGCTTCTTCAAGCCGCGCTTCACGGGCACGTTCATCAAGTTCACTGCTGAAGATATCGGGGTGGACGACGACGCAGGTATCCCGTGCCGGTGTTCGGTCTATGCCGCCGCCGCTGCGTCGTTTACTCACGCATCCTCGTCTGCTTCGTCCTTGCTGTCAGGCTCAAAGAGCTGCACCGGTGTCGACGGCATGATGGTCGAAATTGCGTGCTTATAGACAAGCTGGGTGTGACCGTCGCGGCGCAGCAGCACCGAGAAGTTATCGAACCACGTCACAATACCCTGCAATTTGACACCGTTGACCAGAAACACCGTCACCGGTGTTTTCTGCTTACGGATGTAATTCAGAAAAACGTCCTGCACGTTTTGGGGTTTATCGGCAGCCATGTTTTTATCCCCTCTTTATGGGCCGCATTGCGCGGCCATCATGGTTTTTTTGGGTTTTCTTGGTCGAGAAGACCGTTATTTTCCCTGTGACGCCGAAGCTTACATGGTCTGCAAGAAATTGCAAAGCTGAGCACAACTCACGAAGTGGTGTGCCGGTGGGTGGTGCGGAAACTCGCCGACGCTGGGCGCTTCAGGCCGAATCAGCACCGGCACGCAACCGGCGTTAACGCCACACGTAAGATCGATATCAGCGTCCCCAACGAACCACACATCGGGCCCGCGCGGGATTCCGCCAGGCGCCAATGCCATATCGACCGGTGCCGGATCGGGTTTGTCGCGCGCGGCATCAAAGGCGCCGACGATGCACCCGAAATGCTTCGCCCAATCCAACTGTTCGGCCTCGGCACGCAGGTAGTCGCCTTTTTTGTTGGAGACCACGCCCAGATAAACCCCCTGCCCGACCAGATAAGCGAGCAAATCGGCAGCGCCTTTCGCAGGTTTGACGGCTTCGGCATGGATTTCCGCATAGCGGGCATAAAATACCTCGCCCGCCTGCTCCCACGTGTCACCGAACAACTGCGGAAAGCTGTCGCGCATGGAATGGCGGACCTTGGCACGGGTTTCTTCCATGCTCCATTCCGGCAAACCATAGGCGCGAAACGTCGTGTTGAGGGCATCTTGAATGGGCGGCCAACTGTCGACCAGGGTGTTGTCCCAATCGAAGATGACGGCGCGTGGAAGGTTGATTTCGTTCATGCGTCTTTGTGTGTCGAGACCGCGGATTGGTCAAGGGGGGCTTCGGGGCCGCTTTTTGAGCACCGAACTCAGAAAAATTCGAGCTGTACCGAGAACATTTTCTCGACCTTACGGATCACGTCGGCAGCGGCAAACAGGACAACGCGGTCACCCGCTTCGATCACCGTTGAGCCGCTGGGATAGATTGTTGCGCCGTCGCGGACGACGGCACCGATCAGTACGCCAGCCGGCAGTTTTGCATCACGCAGCGGCGTGCCGACAAGTTCTGACGTTTGCAGGGCTTCGGCCTCGATCAGTTCGCCGAAGTCTTCGCGCAGCGTGTGCACCGAATGAATCCGCCCACGTCGCACGTGTTGCAGAATTTTCGATACCGTGATGTTCCGCGGGCTGACCGTAACGTCGATGCCGATTGAGCCGACCAGATCTTCGTAACCAGCGTTGTTGACCAAGGTTACAACGCGTTGGCAGCCGAATTTTTTGGCCAACAGACTCGACAAAATATTCGTCTCGTCATCGTTGGTCACGGCGACCACGGTTTCGGTGCCCGATACGTTGGCTTCTTCGAGGATTTGCTGATCAATGACGCTGCCGTGGATGACGATGGTTTTTTCCAGGTCGCCGGCGATGGCTTCGGCGCGTTCTTTGTTTTGTTCGATGATTTTTGCGCGCACCCAATCGTGGTTCGCTTCAAGCTCGCGGGCCAAGAACATACCGATGTTGCCGCCGCCGAAAATCAATAACGAGCGGGCTTCGCGTTCTTCGTGTCCGAATGCCGCCATGGCGCGATCGATCTGGTCGCTGTCGACGACGAAGTACACTTCGTCGCCTTCATGCATTTGGTCTTCGCCACGTGGCACGATGGGTTTGCCATCGCGGACCAAGCCGACGATGACGATGTTGAGGTCTGGAAATAACTGCGAAAGCTGGCGCAGCGGCGTGTTGACCAACGGGCAATCCGGTTTACAGCGCACGCCCAGCAACTTCACGCGGTTGTCGACCAACGGAATCATCTCGAATGCACCGGGAACTTCGAGGCGGCGGATCACGGCGCGTGCGACTTCGATTTCGGGCGAGATAATGACGTCGATCGGCATGTGATCGCGGGAAAACATATTTGCCCACATCGGCTGTAAATAGCTTTGGTTGCGGATCCGCGCGATTTTGGTTGGTACTTCGAACAACGAGTGCGCGACCTGACAGGCGACCATGTTGGTCTCGTCCGCAAGCGTGACGGCAATCAATAAGTCGGCGTCGGCAATGCCGGCGCGCTCAAGCACGTCGGGATGTGAGCCGTGACCGACGATGCCGTTGACGTCGAAGGCGTCGGAAATCTGGCGTACCAGATTTTCCGATTGATCGACGATGGTAACGTCATGGTTTTCCATGGCCAAGTGTCGGGCGATGTTGGAGCCGACCTGACCGGCACCGCATACGATAATTTTCATGATCGTTCCGCCTCGCGGCCCCTGCTTCCGTTGATCCAAATGGTGGCGTTGTTATCTCGGGGACTGCACGCCGCCGAAAATGCACAGCTTTTCATATCGCTTATACTACTGTTTGTCCTGACCGCGCACGCCCAGAGATTTGAGCTTCCGGTGCAGCGCCGAACGCTCCATGCCGACGAATTGCGCGGTTTGTGAAATATTGCCGCCAAATCGCTCGACTTGGGCCAGCAGATATTCACGCTCGAACAGCTCGCGCGCATCGCGCAGCGGCAAAGACATGATTTCGGCTTTGCGTTCAACATCGACCGATGGCCCCATGCCCATGATCTCAGGCGGCAGCATGGCTGCCGTGATTGCCTGCGCCGGATCGCCGGGTGCCATGATCAACAAACGTTCGACGACGTTGCGAAGCTCGCGCACGTTGCCGGGCCAGCCATAGGTCTGTAGTGCTGCCAGTGCATCTTCGGTGAAGCCGCGCGATGGCTGGCCGGATATGTTGGCCGCGTTGCCCATAAAGTGACGCGCCAACAGCGGGATATCGTCGCGGCGGTCGATCAGGGCCGGCACATGGATCGGCACGACGTTGAGCCGGTAATACAGGTCTTCGCGGAAGTTACCGTCGTTGATTTCCGCCGTCAGGTCTTTGGTCGTGGATGCCATGACGCGGACGTCGACCTGCACTTGCTCGGTACCGCCGACGCGTTCGAAAATTTGTTCTTGAAGCGCACGAACGATCTTTCCCTGGGTTTCCAGCGGCATATCGCCAACTTCGTCGAGCAGCAGTGTGCCCTGGTCGGCCCGTTCGAACATGCCGATTTTGCGGGTACGATCGCTGCCGCTTTCCGTGCCGAACAGTTCGGTTTCCATGCGGTCCGGATGCATCGCGGCGCAGTTGATGACCGCAAACGGGCCTTCGGCGCGGCGCGAGCGTGCATGCAGTAATCGTGCGATGACCTCTTTGCCGGCGCCCGGTGGGCCGGAGATGATGATCCGCGAATTGGTCGGCGCGGCCCGCTCAATCGCTTGGCGAACATCTTTGATCGCCATCGACGCGCCGATCAAATCCAATGGCGTGCCGGCGCGTATGCGAAGCTCGGCGTTTTCCCGCCTCAGCCTTGAAGCCTCCATCGCGCGTTCGATCAGCAACAACATACGTTCTGACTTAAACGGCTTTTCGATGAAGTCGTATGCGCCGTCTTGGATCGCCTGCACGGCGGTCTCGACAGAGCCGTGCCCGCTCATCATCAACACCGGTGTTTCCGGATGCAGACGTTTGATTTCTTTAAGGATACCGAGGCCATCCAGTTCGCTGCCCTGTAGCCAGATATCCAACAGTACGAGGCCCGGCGGTTGTTCGGCGACAGCCGCAAGCGCGCTGGTGCTGTCGTGCGCTTCGCGGGTCTCAAAGCCCTCATCACCTAGGATTTCTGCCGTAAGTGTGCGGATGTCCCGCTCGTCGTCGACAATCAGAATATCTTGCGCCATCAGATTTCACGTCTTTTTATTGAAAAGGCTCGATTCAGCTTAACCGGTCTTGAGGCCCGTCGCGACCCGCATTGCGTTTTCTTCATCGTTTCCTTGTTTGGTCTTTTCCGCGTCATTCCGGTCAATGGTCAGGTCTTTGCCCAGGGGGAATGACATTTTGACCCGGGCGCCCCGGGGTTTGCGGTCGCTAAGTTCAAGCACGCCATCATGTTCTTCGATAATTTTTTTCACGATGGCCAGGCCAAGTCCAGTGCCCTTGTCGCGCGTCGTCACATAAGGTTCGGTCAGGCGGTCACGACCGGCTTCCGGCAGGCCTCGCCCATCGTCATCGATCATGATGATAATCTCGTTGTCGGTCTGCACCATACTCAATTGCACCTCGCCTTTGATGTCGCTGTCGCCTTCTTCACGGGCCCCCTCAATCGATTCGGCAGCGTTCTTGAGCACGTTCGTCAGGACCCTGGAAATCTGCCGCGCATCGCATTGGAGGTAGACATCTTTCGTCGGTAGTTCGCTGGTGAACGTCACGCCGGCATCCCGGTTTTGCTCAAGGAACACGGCCTGGCGGCACAACTCGGATATATTTTCGCGTTTAAAATCCGGTTGCGGCATGCGGGCAAAGGACGAAAATTCGTCGACCATGCGGCCAATATCACCGACTTGGCGAATAATGGTGTCGGTGCATTTCTTGAAGGTTTCCGGATCGTCTTTGATTTGTTTCAAGTATTTCCGATTGAGCCGCTCGGCCGACAGTTGAATTGGGGTCAGCGGGTTTTTGATTTCGTGCGCAATGCGGCGCGCAACGTCGGCCCAGGCGGCTTTACGCTGCGCCGACAGTAATTCGGTCACGTCGTCGAAAGTTGCGACGTAACCAATGACGTCGTCGTCCAAATATTCAGCGGCTATCCGCACCAGCAGTGTTTTCGCGCCGCTCGCACGCAAGAAAGTAATTTCCGCCTGTTGCATGCGGTCCGGGCGGCTTATGGCCTGACGCAGCAGATCTGCGAGTTCGGGCACTGTCTCGGCTAAGGGCGTACCGATATGCGCCAACAGGTCCATGTCCAGCAGTTCGGTGGCACGGCGGTTCGGCAAATTGATGTGCCCTTTCGCATCCAGACCGACAACACCAGCGCTGACACCGGCGAGCACGGTCTCGGTAAATCGGCGCCGTTCGTCGAGCTCTTTGTTGACCTCAAGCAGCCCTTGTTGCTGGCTGGCGATGCGTTGCGTCATATTGTTGAACGCGCGGCCCAGCACGCCGATTTCGTCGCGCGCGCTTGCGGTATCGACCCGGGCCGACAAATCACCCTTGGAAATATCGTCAGCTGCATCGATCAAATCGGTAATCGGTTCAGCCAATTGCGCCGATACCGTCATGCCGATCCACACCGCCGCCATCAGCAAAATCAGTACGGCCACCATGTAGATCAGCACGAAACTGATCTGTACGCCCGAGCGTGTCGCTTCTAGGGCTTTGTATTCGTCGAACGCTTGGCGAATGGCCGCGATGTGTTGCAGCACGCGCGGATCGACAAAACGCTCGACCAGCAAATACGCATCGACGAATCGATTGAGGCGCACCAGGGCACGTACTTTATCGGTGGCTTCTGAATTCAGCAGCGTCACTTCGCCGTTGCTGGCTTTTGCGATGGCTTCGGGCGGAATGTCGTCGACGGTCGTCGACAGCGCAAAGTCTGACCGCGTGATGATGTTACCGAGGCTGTCGATAACCAAGGCTTCGGGCAGCCCCCGCAGCGATGCGCTCGACGACAAAATACGATTGAACTGCCATGGGTTTTCGGTCAACAGCGGCGCATTTTGATTGAGCAAAAACGCGACGCTGTAGGCCTGGTTGGCGATGTTTTCCCGGTGCTCTTTGACATACGCTTCGGTCACGCCGACGGATTCTCGCAGCGCGCCTGAGACACGGTCATTGAACCAGGCCTCGAGTCCGAAGTTCAATGAAAGATACGAGAATGCTGCAACCAATACCGCCGGCGTCACGGCGATCATGGCGAACAACATTACCAACCGGCCTTGCAGGCCTGCCCCGGCGCGGCCACGTTTTCGGGCCTGCCACAAACGGATCACGCGCCGGGTCACGACAATGCTCAACGCCAGCAAAAGTACGCAGTCTAAGGTCAGCAGCCAGCGCAGCACGTTGATCCGCTCATGAACCAGGGTCGTGTCGGTCATTAGTGCAACGGTGGCGACCCCCGAAGCAACCGCGAGGGCTGCCAGCAAGAACGCAAGCCGACGCTGCAGGCTGCTGCTCGACAGCATGCCTTTAAGGCCGCGATCTGCGGCCGCGGTCATCCGGATCCCTTAATGATGGGGATGCCGAGCTCGCGTATTTTTTTGCGAAGCGTATTACGGTTTAAACCAAGTACTTCTGAGGCTTTGACTTGGTTGCCGCGTGTCGCCTGCAAAGTATGCAGGATCAACGGACGCTCGACCTCGCGCAGGATGCGGTTATACAAACCCGCGGCCGGCAAGTTGCCGTCGTGTGCGTTAAAGTACGTTTTCAGGTGTCCATCGACCGTATCGGCAAGGCCGCCGCCAGATTCGCTGGGCTCGACCGGATCGCGGCGGTCACTAAGCTCGATATCAATGATTTCGGCATCAATGACCTCTTCGGAATACAACGCGGCCAAACGCTGCACCATGTTTTCAAGTTCGCGTACGTTACCTGGCCAGTCGTGGCTCTGCATGATCTCAAGCGCTTTGGGCTCGATTATCTTCCATGGCAGGCCTTCGTTCGCGGCGCGGGCCAGGAAGTGGCGAACCAATTCCGGAATATCTTCGGTGCGATCGCGCAGCGGTGGCAGCCGGATTGGCACCACATTGAGGCGGAAAAACAAATCTTCACGGAATAGGCCGCGCCGAATCAGTCGTTTGAGATCGTGGTGGGTTGCGGCGATCACCCGCACATTCGCCTTGATGGAAGTGCGCCCGCCGACGCTGGAATACTCGCCTTCCTGCAGCACACGCAGCAAGCGGGTTTGCGCTTCCATCGGCATGTCACCGATTTCGTCCAAAAACAGCGTGCCGCCGTTGGCTTGTTCGAAACGACCCGCGCTGCGTGCGATGGCGCCGGTGAACGAGCCTTTTTCGTGGCCGAACAATTCGCTTTCGATCAATTCGCGCGGGATCGCGGCGACGTTGACGGCGACGAACGGCTTGTCTTTGCGTTTGCCGTAATCGTGCAGCGCGCGGGCTACCAATTCTTTGCCGGTGCCGGACTCGCCGGTGATCATCACGGTCAGGTCGGTCGGCATCAGGCGCGCGAGTGTCCGGTAAATTTCCTGCATCGCCGGCGAGCGGCCGATCAGCGGCAACGCTTCTTCGACTTCTTCCGGGCGACTGGCAGCGCTCAGGCTGCTGTCTTTTGAGCGCGCTTCAAGGCCCCGCCGGACCACGGAAACCAATTCGTCCAGATCAAACGGCTTCGGCAGATAATCGAATGCCCCGCGTTCGGTCGCTTTGACGGCGGTCAGCAATGTATTTTGCGCGCTCATCACGACGATTCGAAGATTTGGGCGGAGATGGCGCATTTTTGGGACGAGATCGAGGCCGTTGCCGTCGGGCATGACGACGTCGGTAATCACCAGGTCGCCATCGCCGTTTTCAACCCATTGCCAGAGCGTCGCCGCGTTGCCGGTTGAGCGGACGTCGTAGCCGGCGCGCGTCAGTGCCTGTGTCACCACCATGCGGATGCCGTCGTCGTCATCGGCAACAAGGATCGTCGCGGCCTCAGTCATCGTCTCGCTCTCCCTTGGCCATCGGCAACATAACCCGGAACACGGTGCGTCCCGGAATGCTGTCGAACTCGATGACGCCGCCGTGATCACCAACGATTTTGGCGACGAGTGCCAGGCCCAGCCCGCTGCCTTTAGGCTTCGAGGTGACGAAGGCGTCGAATAGATAGTTTTTCATATCGTCGGCGATGCCAGGACCGTTGTCGCGGATCCACACGGTCAGCGGCAGGTGCACACGGGTATCGGCCCCCGGCAACGCGAACCGCACACCTTGGCTATACGCGGTGCCGATGGTGATTTCACCGCCGACGCTGCCGACGGCTTCGGCAGCGTTCTTCACCAGGTTCAGAAAAATTTGAACCAATTGGTCGTGGTTGCCCCAGACCGGCGGTAACGATGGGTCGAACACGTTTTGAAACCGCACATGCGTGGCAAAGCCGGTTTCCGCAAGGCGTTGTACGCGGTCTAACACTTTGTGAATGTTGACCGGCTCGCGCTGCAAGGGGGTGCGGTCCGAGAACACCTCCATACGATCCACCAGGCCGACGATTCGGTCGGCTTCGTCGCGAATCAGGCGGGTCAACTGTTTGTCTTCGTCGTTCAGTGAGCGCTCCAACAATTGCGCAGCGCCGCGAATGCCGGACAGCGGGTTCTTAACTTCGTGTGCCAACATTGCCGCCATCGCGGTGACCGAGCGCGCGGCACCCATATGGTTGAGTTGGTTGTTGATCTTCTCGGCGATGGACCGTAGTTGAATAACGACCGCGACCGCGCCTGGGTCTTCGGGAATGCACGATGCCTGTGCATCAATCGAATGCGTGCCGATACGCGGTGTTTCCAAGGTCACATCGTATTCGGCGACTACACTGCGAAAGCGTCGTGCTTGTTCCAGCAATGCCAGCACCGGGCTGTCTTTAGGCATCAGCTTTTCGATTTGTTGCCCACACAGATAAGCGGCCGAGCCCCGAAACAACTGCTCCGCAGCTTGGTTGACGCGACAGATGCGGTTTTCAGAATCCACCACGACCACCGCACTGGCGAGTGCGTTGAGGATGGAGTCTGCTTTGATATGCAGTGGTGTCGTTGTTTCCAACGCGGCGTCCAATATTACGGGTGCGTTGGTATCCGCCATCTCTACGCAGCCAAACGGTCTAGGTTGGCGGCATAGAAATCGATGATCGCGGCTTCGACGTCTGTCGGTTCGGTCATTTGGTTTACCTTCGCACGGAATTCAGCAGCGTCCCGTAAGCCTTTGGAATACCAGCCGATATGTTTGCGTGCGATCTTTACACCGGCGTGCACGCCGTAGTGCGAAAGGATATCGCGATAATGCTCAATCACGGTATCGCGTTGGGTTTCCAGGTCCGGGTCTGCAAGCACGGTGCCGGTCGAAAGATAATGCTGCACTTGCCCCGGGAACCACGGGCGGCCATAGGTGCCGCGTCCGATCAGCATACCGTCGGCTCCAGATTGTGCGAGCGCGGCGTCCACGTCTTCGAGGGTATTGATGTCACCGTTGCAGAAAACCGGCAGTGAAACAGCGTCCTTCACACTTCGGATGTAGCTCCAATCGGCGTGGCCTTTGTAGAACTGGCAGCGGGTGCGTCCGTGCACGGCCACGGCGCGAATGCCGCTTTCTTCGGCGATGCGCGCTAGCTCGGGCGCGTTGCGAGTATCGTCATCCCAACCGGTGCGCATTTTCAGCGTTACCGAGATATCGACGGCCTTCACCGTTGCTTCGAGGATTTTACCTGCGTGCACCAAATCGCGCATCAGCGCCGAACCGGCATCGCCGTTGGTTACCTTTTTGACGGGGCACCCCATGTTGATATCGATCAGCGCCGCACCGCGGTCGGCGTTTAAGCGTGCAGCTTCGGCCATGATGTCGGGATCGCAGCCGGCGAGTTGTACCGACATCGGATGTTCTTCGGCGCAATGGCTCGCCATTTTCATGGTTTTTTTCGCAGCGTAGATCATCGCACGGGACGCGATCATCTCGGACACAACAAGGCCGACGCCGAAGCGCTTTACCAAGCGTCGAAACGGCATGTCGGTGACGCCCGACATCGGCGCCAAAACCACTTGCCCATCTAAAGGCACAGGACCGATCTGAATCTGACGTGTTGCAATCATAAGGCATCTCCGCAAAAGTGCCCACAAATTAGGCATTGCTGAATTATATGCAACGATTTTTGTTCGGAATTGTGACTGTTTTTCGTGTGCGCTGGATACGTCGGCTACATGAGCAGCACTTCGGTGACGAATTTAACGCCAGGATAACCGAGTGTGAGCAACAGATAGGCGAGCAACACAATTCTGGCCGCGCGTCGCCCGCGGACGCCATGGCGGATTTGTGCGTACAATAAAATACCAATGATTATGAATGCGCCGAGCGTAAATATGGTTTTGTGGTCGAGCGGTAACGGTCCACTGCCGGCCATCATGCTGAGCGTCGCCCCGGTCAAAAGCCCCGCGGCCAGCACCGCTTCGCCAATTGCCAAAAACTGGACGACAAGTCGGTCACATTGGGTGATTGCCGGCAGCACGCCGTCGAGCATCGGCTTTTGTTTGCGCTTAAGCGCGCGCTCTTGGATAAACGCGGCCAGAGCGGCCACTGCCGCCAGGGTTGCCAAGGCGTAGGTCGCCACGGCAAAGCTGATGTGGAGTAACAGCCAGCCCATTTCACCCGATACACTGACCGGCATGTCGGGCGCGTGTTGCCAAGCCAGCCCCATCAGCCCCAACACCAGCATGTAGGCCGATACCAATGGCGTTAGCCGCCAGGCACCCCGCACGCATGCGGCAAAAATCAGAAATATCCCCATGGTGGCGGCGATGGTGACCCAGATGGTCGTTGCGAAATCACCCTGCCAAGTGCCGTCGAGCCTGGAGATCACGGCGCTGAGCGGCCCTGCGCACGCCAGCAGCAAAACCGCCCAGTAGGCAATGTCGCGGCGAAACTGCGCACGCCAACTCAGCATGATCGCAGGCACGATCGCGACGATGGCGGTCAATCCGAATACCAATCCAATTTGCATGTCGCAACCTTCGCGCCGAGCCACGCTTTTGGCAAGCGCCGGGTTTGCGGCGAAACGCCGACACCAAATCCAAAACCCTGGGCAAGCCCCATCAACAACGGTATCAATACCACGTCATAAAACGATCAGGAGAGTGAGCGTGTCGCGGACCGCTGTGATCATTGTTGCCGCCGGACGCGGTCAGCGCTTTGGTGGC
>JAFMCK010000089.1 GCA_017857825.1 Rhodospirillales bacterium | reverse complement strand
CAGCCGGGAACCGACGGGGCGTTGGCGTGCGCGGTGATGCATGTGCTGTTTCGGGACGGCTATGCAGACCACGAATATATGGCACGGTATACAGACGTGCCTGCAGAACTTGAAGCGCACTTGCAGACCAAAACGCCCGCATGGGCCGCCGCGATCACCGGCCTCAGCGTTACCGAGATCGAAGACTTCGCCAAAGCCT
This sequence comes from Rhodospirillales bacterium, assembly GCA_017857825.1. Lineage (GTDB taxonomy): Bacteria > Pseudomonadota > Alphaproteobacteria > Rhodospirillales > Casp-alpha2 > UBA4479. The sequence continues at coordinate 11,186 of JAFMCK010000089.1, read as the reverse complement.
ACGGCCAGACGGAAAAGGCGTTCATACGCGTCGGCTATGGCTTCACCCGGTCCCGCAACGGAACTGCGAATATGCATGCAGTCAGTTGCTTGCCCGCCGTTACCGGTAATTGGCGGCATAAGGGGGGTGGCGCGCTCTATTCGAACCGAAATATGTTCGGCGTCGATCAATCCTTGGTGCGTGCCCTTGATTGCTTGGATACATCCAAGCGCGCGCTGGATATGTCACAGATCGGTCGCGTGTTGCTGAATGATCCAGAAAGTCTGCTCGGCGGCCCGCCGGTCACCGCCATGATCATGCAGAATATCAACCCGGTTGAAGTCGCACCGGAAACGCACCGCGTCATCGAGGGTCTGCGCCGCGATGATTTGTTCGTCTGCGTGCACGAACAGTTACCGACCGCGACGACAGCATTCGCCGATCTCGTGCTGCCGGCGACAATGTTTTTAGAACACGATGATCTGTATCAAGGCAGCGGGCATATGTATTTGCAGGTCGGCCGCAAGATTATTGAACCGTTGGGGGAGGCACGTTCAAACGTGCAGGTGCTCTCTGCATTGGCACGCCGCTTGGGTTGCGATCACGAGCTGTTTACCCTGGACGCCTGGGAGATCATCGACCGCTCGCTCCGTGCCAGCGGTCATCCTGGTGCTGAGGCTGTCGCTGACGCGGGGTGGGTTGATTGTACGTTACCGTTTGACGACGCGCATTTTCTGAACGGCTTTCCGAACCCGGACGGCAAATTTCACTTCAAACCGGATTGGTCCAAGGTCGGCAGCGACTTTGAATCTATGCCGACACTACCCGACCACATGGCCGTGATCGATTCCGCAACGCCGGATAAACCGTATCGGCTTGTGGCTGCGCCGGCACGGCGGTTTTTGAATACGTCGTTCACGGAAATGCCGTCATCGATAAAAAAAGAACAGCGACCGACTGCCCTGATTCACCCCGATGCACTCAAAGAACTCGGCTTAACGGATGGCGACGAGGTAACAATCGGCAACGATCTTGGCGCCGTTTCCGTGCATGCCAAAAGCTTCGATGGCGTACAAACGGACGTCGTGATCGTCGAAGGAATATGGCCGAACCGCTATTTCAAAGACGGCGTTGGCATCAACGTGCTGACCAGTGCGGACCGTGCATACCCGAACGGCGGTGCTGTTTTCCACGACACCGCCGTATGGATGCGCCCGACTGCGGACATCGCCCCGTGACGGCTGGGCGCGCGCACGTCATTATTGTTGGCAATGAAAAGGGCGGTAGCGGTAAATCGACCACTGCCATGCATATGGCGATCGGCTTGTTGCGGTCGGGCTACCGGGTATCGACCATTGACGTCGACGGCAGGCAGGGCACGCTCAGCCGCTACGTCACCAATCGGGAACTTTTCAATCAAAAGCTCAACCGCGATTACCCCGCGCCGACGCACCACAAAGCCGGTGGACACGCGGTGCACGGGATGAACGATGCCGAGATGACGGCGGAAATAGAGCGCCTTGAATTGCTGATCGAAGGCGCCGCATTTGAAAGTGACATTGTCATTATCGATACGCCGGGCGCTGCGAACCGACTGTCGTTTACTGCGCACGGCTACGCCGACACGTTGATCACCCCGATGAACGATAGCTTTATCGATTTGGATGTGATCGCTCATTTGGATGGGCAGGGCATCAACATCAAAGGCCCTAGTCACTATGCCGAAGCGATCTGGGAAGCGAAAAAGGTCAAAGCGCAGCGGGATGGCGGCTCCATCGATTGGGTGGTGATGCGCAATCGTTTGTCGACGCTGGATGCGTTCAATAAACGCGAAATGGAACAAGCGCTTGCTGAACTGTCGCGCCGTCTTGGATTTCGCATGCTGCCGGGCTTTTCCGAGCGGGTCATTTTTCGCGAATTATTTTTGGTCGGGCTCACCATCATGGACTTAAAAGAGGCCGCAGGCGGGGCGCCACTGAGCCGCTCGCACTTGAGTGCACGCGACGAAGTTACGTCGGTGATCGAAGGATTAAACATTCCGCCGATCGCACAAGATCAACAAACCGCGACCGCGTAAGCAAAGCCCTAACAAATCCGCCTTTCGCGATTATATATCTAAAAGTGAAACGTGAGAGAGGAGCGGTCTTTTGGCCGACGATCTTCCAGATAAAAATCGACAGAGCGGCAGCGTCGACGCCTTTTTGTCGAAAGTCGCAATGACCCCGAAACGTGCGCAATCGGGCGGCAGACGTGGCCGCTTGATGTTTGCCATGGACGCAACCGCAAGCCGTCAACCGACGTGGGACACGGCAGCGTCGATTCAGGGGCAAATGTTCCATGAGACCGCCAAGCTTGGCGGCTTGGACATCAAGCTCGCGTTCTATCGCGGCTTTGGCGAGTTTAAAGTCGGGCCGTGGACTGACAACGAACAAGAACTGCTACGCTTGATGACATCGGTATTTTGTATGGCCGGCGAAACGCAGATCAAAAAAGTCCTGCAACATGCGGTCAACGAGGCCAAAGCCGGCTATCTCAACGCCCTGGTTTTTGTCGGTGACTGCGTCGAAGAAGACGTCGATCAACTTGGCAAGGTGGCAGGTGAACTCGGTCTCCTGGGCGTGCCGGTGTTCGTATTCCATGAAGGCGGTGACCCTGTGGCAGCGTTCGCGTTTGATCAGATTGCAAAACTCAGCGGCGGGGCCTGCGTCGATTTCGACCGCGCCAGTGCCGAAACGCTGCGTAAGCTTTTAGGCGCCGTCGCGGTCTATGCAGCGGGTGGACGACAAGCCTTGGAAGATATGGCCAAGCGGGATGGCGGCGCTGTTCTGCGTCTGACCGACGGCATGCGAGGCAATCGCTGAATGCCATATCTATTTTTAGGCATCGCACTATTAGTGATCTTGCTATTGGCGGGGCGCTGGTTCGTCAACGCGCAGCCAAAAGCCATTCTGAATGTCCTGAAATGGATCGCCATCGTTGGGCTCGGTGTGGTCGCAGTGGCATTGATCTTCAGTGGTCGAATTTTGATGCTGGTGTGGCTGTTACCGGCACTGCTGCCGTGGATCATGCGGGCCCGCCATGCCGCACGGACGGCGAAGACATTCTCTCGCATGGCCGGGAACGGCAGCGGACAACACAGCACGGTCGAGAGCGCATTTCTTGAGATGCGCTTGGACCACGACAGTGGTGATATGGACGGCAAAGTCCTGAAAGGGCGCTTCAACGGTCAAATGCTCAGCAGTTTAAGCCGTGAAGATGTTCTCGCGCTACATCAGGAATACGCAGCTACCGACGACGAATCGGCAAGGCTTCTGGCCGCGTATCTGGATCGGGTGTATCCCGATTGGCGAGGTGAGGGCGATGAAGGCGCAACGGATGAAGAGCCGCGGAGCCGCTCGTCCTCAAGCGGCGCGATGAGCCGCGCTGAGGCCTTAAAAGTCCTGGGGCTCGAAGCGAATGCAAACGATGCCGAAATAAAACAGGCTCACCATAGACTTATCGCTGGTCTACACCCAGACCGCGGCGGCTCTGCTTATCTGGCCGCGAAGATCAACGAAGCCCGCGATGTGCTCCTAAAGGGATGACACCTCACGATCGGCTCTAAACCCGAGCCACCTCAACGATCCATCATCACCGTTCGGCTTGCCCGTCTCCGGGCGGTGTGGCAGAAACCCAATCAGCTTAACGTGCTTCCGAACGAGGGGAAAAGCCTATGCGCGTCGCGATGATCGGCACCGGATATGTGGGATTAGTCTCAGGAGCGTGCTTCTCGGAATTCGGACACGACGTGGTTTGCGTCGATAAAGACGCGGGCAAGATCGACGGGCTGCACAACGGCAAAATGCCGATCTTCGAACCTGGTCTCGAAGATTTGGTGGAAAACAACGTCAAAGCAGGCCGGCTGAACTTTACCACCGACCTCGCTGACGCCGTAAAAGATGCTGAAGCCGTGTTTATCGCCGTCGGCACGCCAAGCCGGCGTGGCGATGGGCACGCTGATCTTTCGTATGTGTACGCTGCCGCCGAAGAAATCGCCCACGCCATCAAGAGCTATACCGTGATCGTGACGAAATCCACGGTGCCCGTCGGCACCGGGCGTGAGGTCGAGCGGATCGTTCGCGAAGCCAATCCCGACGCGGAATTCGATGTGGTTTCAAATCCGGAATTCCTGCGCGAAGGCTCCGCTATTGAAGACTTCATGCGCCCCGACCGGGTCGTCATCGGCACCAATGCCGAGCGTGCACAAAAGGTGATGCGTGATCTTTACCGGCCGCTTTATATCATCGAAACGCCGATCCTATTCACGTCCCGGCAAAGCTCGGAACTGATTAAATACGCCGCCAACACGTTCTTGGCGACGAAGATCACCTTCATCAATGAAATCGCGGATCTGTGTGAAGTCGTCGACGCCGATGTGCACGATGTAGCACGCGGGATTGGCTTGGATGGCCGTATCGGTAAAAAATTCCTGCACGCGGGGCCAGGCTATGGCGGCTCGTGCTTCCCGAAAGATACCCGAGCCCTGGTCTCGACCGCGCAGCAATCCGGCAGCCCGCTGCAGATTGTCGAAACCGTGGTGAAGTTGAACGAAGACCGCAAACGCAAGATGGCGGTCCGCGTGATTGACGCGGCAGGCGGCAGCCTCGAAGGCAAGACCGTGGCCGTGCTTGGCCTAACCTTTAAGCCGAACACCGACGATATGCGCGAAAGCCCGAGCCTCGACATCGTGCCGGCACTGATCGAGGCAGGGGCAAAGGTGCGCGCATACGATCCCGAAGGCATGGTTGAAGCGAAAGCGATGCTGAACGGTGTTGAGTGGTGTGATGATGCCTATGCGACCATGCCCGATGCCGACGTATTGCTGCTGATCACCGAATGGAACCAGTTCCGTGCGTTGGACCTCAAGCGCGTTAAGTCGTTGATGCGTGCCCCACTGATGGTCGATTTGCGTAACGTCTACGAGCCAAAAACTATGCGTGAACAGGGCTTTGTTTATCATTGCATTGGTCGGCCACGTAAGATTTCCTAATCCACGTGTTGGTGACGCGACGGCTTTTTCTTGATAGTTTCGGAACGCGTATTTTGTTGCAAAATCCCCAGATCCTTATTTAATCATTTGGCGCAAATGTTGCGCTGGTAAGGGGTATGGGCAGTATGGCCCGGCAAAAATCCGGCAGGCAGCGTCCGCCGACCGCGCAACGATCGGTCATGCCGAGAAGCGCAGCAGGAAACATGGCGAAAGCCTTACAGGTTGCCGTGCGTCATCACGGGCGAGGTCGCCTCAATGAGGCTGAGACTGCATACACACGGATATTAGCCCACGATCCGGATAATGTGCATGCACGGCATCTGTTAGGCGTCATACATCATCAGCGTGGCGACAACATTGCGGCGTATGATCTTATTTCAAAGGCACTTGAAACTGATCCACGGTATGCCGACGCGCACGGCAATATGGGGCATGTGTTGACGGCTCTGGGCCGTTTGGATGAAGCACTACATCATTTCACAACACAAGTCGTACTCGAACCAACATTAGCTGAAGCGCACAACAACCTCGGGCAGGCCCTTCATCAAGCGGGACGTCTTACCGACGCTATTGATAGCTATCAAATGGCGGTAACGCTAAAGCCGAATTTTGCCGAAGCCCACTGCAATAACGGCGCGCTGCATCAAGAAATGGGGCATTTGAATGACGCGCTGGCGTGCTACAGACATGCGCTTCAGCTGCGACCAAATTATGCTGAGGCGCTGAGTCGCATGGGGAGTGCGCTGGCACAACTCGGACAAAATGACGAAGCCGTCGCCTGCTACCAAGAAGCGATGCGACTCAACCCCATGGACGCGACCACGCTGGCCAATTTGACCAGCCTTTATATAAGCGGCAATGCCGATACGGAGACGGCTATCGAAGGTAGCCTCAGAAGTTTAAAATTATTACAGCTCGCCCGCTACGGGGATGGTGCGGCCGACAGCAACGATACCATTGCTTCGCGACTTTCGAGCGGAGACATGGCGCTGTTCCGCCTTAAGCACGATGTTGAACAGGCCGGATACCTGCTGGGGCAGGGGATTGAGGTGCCCGGCATCCGTGATTTTTGCGATTCCGGGCAAGGTATCTTGGACCGTGCCACGCAGGCCATCTTGCAAAAGATGGAACCGTCTCATGACACGGCAAGAGTCCGTCTCAGCCGTGACGAAGCAGCGGCAATGTTGCCGTACTTGCAAACCGGGCATCTATTTCAGATCGATGAGGTCCCGGCGTTTGCACTCAACCCCGAGATTGATTGGCGCGCAGAAGAGCAAAAATATCTGCAAAGCGATAAGCAAATAATGTATGCGGACGATTTCCTAGCGCCGGCTGCGCTCAAATGGTTCCAGACATATTGTCTTGTTTCCAAGGTGTGGACCAAGGAATACCAGAACAGCTACCTTGGGTCTTTTTCAGACCAAGGATTTATCAGTCCACTACATTTAAAATTGGCGTCGGAGCTAAAGGAAAAGATGCCGACACTATTCGGTGCGCACCCGCTGAGGCGATTTTGGGGCTTCAAATACGATGCACGGCTTGGCAAGGGCATCAATGTTCATGCGGATTTTGCGCAGATCAATCTCAATTTCTGGATCACACCCGATATTTATAATCTGGCGACGGGCACCGGCGGGCTGAAGGTATATGACGTGCCGTCACCTGCGAATTGGCACTTCCGCGCATACAATGAAAGCAAGGAAGCCATCTATGCATTTATTGCAGAGCATGAGGCACAGTCGGTAACGGTGCCGTACCGATGCAATCGCGCCGTCTTATTCAATTCCGCTTACTTTCACGAAACCGACGAATTGCACTTCGAAGATACCTACGAGGCACGGCGTATCAACATTACGTATTTATTTGGCAGCCGATAAGCCACCATACGCCTGTTTCTCGCCAGGTTTTGAAGCGGATAATGAGCCGTTGGACTCTTTGGCCAAATAAAGCAACTCCCCCCCTTTGATTTTAAAGGCAAACCCGTTACTGATAAGGCATGTGGACTTATTTTTTTTACGGCACACTGCGCGATCCCGAAATCGCCCGGATCATTTTAGGGCGCCCGTTAAGCGGGCTTGCGCCCACGGCAGCGAAGCTGCGGGGCTACCGGGCTATGTGCGTGGCAGATGCGAGCTATCCTGGCCTCGTCGCGGCACCTGATGACGGCGACGCGTCGGTGATCGGGATTGTGGTGACTCGGCTAAGCGAGGTCGACGTATCGCGGCTGGATCGCTACGAAGGGCCTGAGTATGCGAGTAAACAGGTCGTGGTGGAAGCGTCAGACGGCGCGACAATTGAGGCGCACGTGTATTGTCCGCGCGCTGCACTTAAGCTGACAGATACACCTTGGTCTCTCATGGAATGGCAGCGCAATGATAAGAAACGCTTTATCGGCGGCTTGAGGCGCAAGGCGCTCTTGTGAAAGAGACTTAGTTGCCGACGGAAGCAAACTCCGGCGAGGCGGGAGCTTTAAGTTCCATACAGTCTTTCAAGACCTTACAGGTACGGAAGGCATCCCGTTTGGAAATACCGACGATGCGCGCACGCTGTAAAATCTTACCATTACGCTTTTCAAGCGGCACGATCCGAACTTGACCATCCCCCAAGTAACGGGGGGCTTTGCTGATCGCGATCTCGGCTGCACGACGTGCTTGCCCCACCTGCGAAAAGGCGCCGACTTGAACCGCCCAGACATCGCCGGTGGTGCGGCTGACGATTTGGGTGTTTTTTTGCGGTGTTGGTTTTGCATTCGGCACATCGGCCTTGGCGATCAACGGCGCCGTCTGACGCTGGCGTAAAATCCGAAACCCTTTGTCCAGCAATGTCACCATATGCTGATTACGATGCCGCGAAGAGCGTCCGCCGAAGACAATGCCAATGATGCGGCGACCGTCTCTGGTCGCAGACGCGGCCAAATTAAAGCCGGAGGCGCGGATGTAACCGGTCTTAAGGCCATTAACACCAGGGTACGAGTCCAAAAGCTTATTGTGGTTTTTGTATGTCCGACCGTTCCATTTAAATGATTTGGTCGAAAACAAATGATAATACTGCGGAAAGTCGCGAAGCAGAGCGCGTGCCAAAATCGACATGTCTTTCGCGGTCGACATTTGCGCCCGGTGTGGCAAGCCGGACGCATTGCGGAAGGTGGTCCGCGCCATGCCGATCGAGCGAGCCTTCGCGGTCATCTTCAGCGCAAAGTTACGTTCTTTGCCGCTGATGTTCTCTGCAATTGTTGTTGCGACGTCATTCGCCGACTTAGTGACCAACGACAGGATAGCGTCTTCAACCGTGATGGTGGAGCCGGCCTTCAGCGCGAGTTTTGATGCTGGCTGGCGGGCCGCGCGGTGTGACACCTTAAGCTTGGTTTGCATCGCCCAACGCTTATTGTGCAGACGCTCAAACACCAGATAAAGCGTCATCATCTTGGTTAGCGAGGCAGGGTAATTACGGGTGTCTTCATTGGTTGCGTGCAGGACTTCGCCCGTATCGGCATCAATCACATAGCTCGCATATTTCGCCTGGGCAGCCCCAGGCAGGGCAATCAAGAACGCGGCCAGCACGAATGCCACCATAACGGTGCGCTTAATCTGAAAAAGAGGCCCACTTTGCTCGTGATCCCAGGCATCGCGTGCGTTCATTCTGACCCCCTCAGGTCCACTTTCGTTCGACGAAGGGTTGCCGCAAATCAACAGTGTAGCGGCGAACGGTTACGTGCGTCGACGAGTTTTTCAAACCATTTGAAGGTTCTGGGTAAACCGCTTGGGCATAACAATCGGTTAACAGATACAACTCGGCCAAGTGTTTTAATTGGGTGCCTTATTTTGTAGTTTTATGTTGCAGTTGCGATAAATTCGTATGAATCATGCGTTGTTATATTTAAAGCATTGTTTTTAGTAATATTATCACCTAATTATTTATTGTGCAGTGCACAATTTTTCTTGACAAAATGGGCACATCTCGTCATATCACAGATGAATATTGCACTGAAGCAGTGCCTACGTGTCGGGTGATGCACAGGGCCACATCGTGTGCGCCGCGAATCACCGACCCGTCAAAACCTTAGGAGATACATCATGGCGACCGAGAAAAAGACCGCCCTCAAAGCCGAAATTAAAGCTGCCCCAAAGGCAGCACCGAAAGCCACGAAGAAACCAGCTCCGAAAGCTGTTGCGCCGCAAACTGTCGCGTCGATGACCCCAAAGGCCGTCGAAACCGCTGTTAAAAACAGTCAAGACGCTGTCGATACTGCTGTCAAAACCAGCACCGAAGTCGCCAAGAAGGGCGTCGAGAAAGCTTCCGCGTTTAACCAAGATCACCGTGCCGCCGTGGCAAAAGCCAGCGGTGAAACATTCAAGAGCTACGGTGACATGATTGAATTTCAGAAAAGCAATATCGACGCTTTCGTGAAATCGAACGAAATCGTGACCAAGGGCTTACGCGAGTTGAACGAAGGTTTCTTCGCCATGATCCAGGCGAACTTCGAGCAGACCCTCACTACGACGCAAAAACTCATGGGTTGCGCATCCATTGCAGAGGCCGTTGAGCTTCAGACCGATGTGATTAAGGCCCAATACACGAAAACCGTGGACGAGAGCCGTAAGCTTTCGACCCTTTCGGCCAAAGTCGCCGAGCAAGCATCAAAGCCGCTTGCTGAGCGTGTGACCGTTGCGGTTGAGAAACTCGCGAAACCGATCGCTGCCTAAAACCCATCCCCCCTTTAGGGTTGTGGCAGTCGATACGGACGCCCGGCGGTATCCTCCCACCGTCGGGCGTTCTTCGTTTTTGATGAGGATTTGCTGAGAAATAGCCCGAAACACCCCCTGAAGATGCGGGCGGGTGTTTTTCTTTGCGATACCCCATTTTGGCTTTGACAATTATGCCCTATATTAGAGGTGTAACGACAACTGGGATAGAGACCGACAACGCCAATGGCTGATCCGAAGAAACCGATACAACCACCGCGCACGGGGAATGACGAAGATACAGGCGTTGTTCTCAAGACGCGCGAGAAGACTAAAAAGCCGGCGATGTACAAAGTCTTGATGCTGAACGACGACTACACACCGATGGAGTTCGTCGTGCATGTGTTGGAGCGGTTCTTCAACAAATCGCATCAGCAGGCGACCGATATCATGCTTCAGGTACATCAGCGCGGCGTCGGCGTGTGTGGTGTGTTTACCTATGAAGTGGCTGAAACAAAGGTCGCACAGACCATGGACCTCGCGCGCCAACATCAACACCCGCTACAATGTACCATTGAGAAAGATGGAGATGGAGATCAGGATTAACATCGACAAATCGACGTTCTTGGGGGACGCTATAACGGCAACACCGGAAAGGATCGCCTAAACATGTTATCTCGCAATCTGGAACAAACGCTGCACTGCGCTCTGGCCTTGGCGTCTGAGCACCGGCACGAATACGCAACGTTGGAGCACCTGCTTCTATCGCTGACCGAAGACCAGGATGCAGTCGCGGTTCTCAAGGCCTGTGGTGTTGATCTTGAACAGTTGGCGATGGATGTGAACAACTTCATCGACGGCGAACTCGAAGAAATTCGTAATGATCGCGTGTCAGAACCCAAGCCTACAGCTGGCTTCCAGCGCGTCGTACAACGTGCCGTCATCCATGTGCAATCCTCTGGCCGCGAGGAAGTAACCGGTGCCAACGTGCTGGTGGCTTTGTTCTCGGAGCGCGAATCGCATGCGGTTTTCTTCCTGCAAATGCATGAAATGAGCCGCCTGGATGCCGTCAATTACATCTCGCATGGCATCGCCAAGGTGCCTGGCTATACTGAGGACCGCACCGTCGAAGGCGCCGATGAAGACGTCGAAGGCGAAAGCGTGGTGCGTAAAGGCTCCGAAGCCTTGGATGCGTTCTGCGTCAATCTGAATGAAAAAGCGGCGGCAGGGCGAATCGATCCGTTGATCGGGCGTGAAAAAGAGGTCGACCGCACCGTACAGATCCTCTGCCGACGCAATAAAAACAATCCGCTTTATGTCGGCGATCCGGGGGTCGGCAAGACCGCCATCGCTGAAGGCTTAGCAAAGCGCATCGTCGACGGCGATGTGCCGGACGTGCTCTCCGAAGCGACCATTTATTCGCTCGATATGGGCTCATTGCTGGCCGGCACCCGGTACCGCGGCGACTTTGAAGAGCGCCTAAAGAACGTCATGCA
>JAFMCK010000088.1 GCA_017857825.1 Rhodospirillales bacterium | reverse complement strand
AGTGGTCTATGAAGGCTATCCCATCGGCCAAGTCGTCGAGGTTGTGCCGGAACCCAAAGACGGTCGCATGCGCTTCCGCGTCAACTTTGATGTGACCGAGGGTTGGGTGATCCCGAACGATAGTATTGTCGAAATTGCAGCACCTGGATTGTTGGCCGCCGTCACATTGTCGATTCAGGCTGGGGCAAGTCCAAGCCCACATGCACCAGGTGCTGAGGTGGTCGCACGTGAGCGTTCGGATATGTTTGCCGCCGTCGCCAACGTTGCCAGTGATTTCGGCGATTTATCAGAAAACTATTTAAAGCCGCTGTTGCGTAACGTTGACGGCGCCGTCTTGCAGATCAACGAGTTTCTGCAAGTGGGTGGCGAAGGGCGGATGATCGCGGCAGACCTTCGCGATACGATGGGTATGGCGCGCAACGTGATGGCGGATTTAAAAACCCGCATCCCGACGATTGCTGCGCAGACCGAGCAAATGCTGACGGCAGCGAACGTCACCGTACAGCGCCTGAACACAATCTTGACCAAGGAAAATCAAGAAAAAATCATCGGCATGATAGAAAAATTAAACGCCGCAACGCAGAAGTTCGACGCCGTGCTGATCACCATGAATTCGATTATGCACGATATCGATGATTTGGTGCTGGATGAAGACGGTGACATTGCGCGGACCATGAAAGAAAGCCGCTATATCGTTGAATCGGTGGCCCGCAACATCGATTCGTTGAATCAGAATATGGATGGTGCGGCGCGGAACCTATACGAGTTCAGTCGCCAGATCAGACAGAACCCGGGGCTCTTGCTTGGGGGCACGGCGCCGGAAGACAAAGGGGTCGTAAAATGATCAAGTCTTGGCGCATGCGGGTTGCCGGCTTAGCGTTGATGCTCGGCATGTTGACGGCCTGTGCGGCGCAGCCGCCGGTGCCGCAAGATCGCTATTACCGTCTGCAGGCGGCTGTTGCGACAGCCCCGATGGGCACGCCGGCACTTCCTGGTACGCTTGAGGTTGAGCGCTTCAGTGCCGACGGTCTGACGGCTGGGCGTCCTATTGTCTATATGCAGTCAGACAATCCCAACCAACTGCTCGAATATCATTATCATTTCTGGACGCAACCACCGACGGTGATGTTGCGTGACGAGTTGGTGACCTATTTGCGCGGCAGCAATGTCGCCAACAATGTGGTGACGCCGGAAATGCGCATACCTTCTGACTATGTGCTGACGGGGCGCATTCGTCGGTTAGAGCAGATCGTCGGCAGCCCCAATGCGACGGCGATGGAACTCGAAATCTCATTGCGCCGCCAAGCAGACGGCAAGCTGTTGTTCTTAAAATCCTATCGTCACGAAACAGCAACGTCGTCGGCGGGGGTTGGTGCGGCCGTTGATGCGTTGAATCAATCCCTCAATGTTGTCTATGCGGACATCTTAGCCGATCTTAAATCCCGATGAGTCGTCCACGCCGCGGCAAAAAACGTCCACGCCCAGCCCCTTTACGTGCGCCTGAAGTGGTGACCGTGACCAAGGTTGCGCAGCAAGGTGACGGCGAAGCGCTGCTCGCCGACGGGGTACGCGTATTTATGCCGTTGACGTTGCCCGGCGATATCGTGCGCGTGCAGCCGGGTGCCAAACGTGGTGACGGGATGGTTGGCAGTGTGTTGGAATTCATCGAAACCGTACCCAGAGCCGCGCCGATTTGCCCGGTGTTCGGGCAGTGCGGCGGCTGCCAGTTGCAGCACATGCCGGCCGATGCCTATGCCGAATGGAAGCGGGATGCGGTCGCCGCCGGGCTGTCGCGCCAGGGCATCGATATTGAGCTAGAGCCGCTACGCACCGTGCCGCTGGCGAGTCGGCGCCGCGCCAGCTTGGCCGCTGTCATGACGCAGAACGGGCTTCGGTTTGGTTTTAACGAAGCGCATTCTGATCGGATCATCGATATTCCAAGCTGCCCGTTATTGGTGTCGGCCTTGCAAAATTTACTGGCACCTGTGCGTGCAATGTTGGTCGATATTTTAGAGGGCGGTGAACGTGCCGATATCGCCATGACCGCCGTCGGTGTCAGCGGACAAGACGTTGAATTGGTGATCACCAGCCGTCACAAGGTCGATTTGAAGGCCCGCGAAGCCTTGGCCGCTTTTGCCGAAGCCCATGACGTCGTCCGCATCGCGTGGTCCGAGCCAGGTGTGCCGCCGGAACAAATCGTGCAGCGGCGCGATCTGATGCTGCATCTGGGGGGCGTTGATATCCAACTGCCGATCAACGGATTTCTGCAGCCGTCCGTTGACGGTGAAGCACTTCTGCAAGACTTGGTGATCGAAGGCCTGGGCGACATCGTCACTGCCAAAGGCGGACGTATTGCCGATCTGTATTGTGGTGTCGGTACATTTGCGTTGCCGTTGGCAGCGGTGCGCAAACACGTGTTGGCGGTAGACGGAATCGCAACCCAGGCCGGTGCATTGGCAACCGCTGCGGGACGCGCCGGACTTGGGGGGCGGTTGTCGACGGATGTGCGTGACCTGAAGATGGAACCGTTGATGCCGAATGAGCTGAATGAATTTGATGCAGTGATCTTCGATCCGCCGCGCGCCGGCGCCAAAGTGCAGGTCGAAGAGTTGGCCAACAGCATCGTGCCCTGCATCATTGCCGTGTCGTGTAATCCGGCGACGCTTGGGCGCGATCTCCGCATCTTGATTGATGCCGGTTATCGCTTGGACAAAGTGACACCTGTTGACCAATTTCCCATGACCCATCACGCCGAAGCGGTCGCGGTCTTGCGCCGTCCGAGCTAAGCTTGAGGGCGATTGTGCAACCTGGTCTCAGTTCAGGGTGAATGCTAGGCTTGCCCTATGAGCACCGACTCTCACGCTGTTGACGGCAAGGCCGCCGGCCATATCGAGGCAATGTACGGACGTATGATGCGTCTTGATCGTGATCGGGTCGAAAGCCAGCCGGCGGTGGGCGACGCGGTGTTTGTTGGGGATGTATTGTCACTGGATCCGGACGCAGTATTGCATCTCGTTTTTCACGATGGCATGCGGATCGTCACGCTCGGTGGCGCGCTCATTATCGAAAATTATGTGTTTGCGCGTGACGAGGACGACACCGCGACCTTTGCCATAGATAACGGGACGTTTGCGCTGGCGGGGGGACGGATCGCGTCCGGCATCGATACGCTGAGCGTGCACGCCGGGGCCATGAGCCTAAGTGTTCGGGCCGCGCGTTTGATTGCCAAGACAGGCCTGGGCAAGGACGACATGGTGACGTTGCTGCCGAAACCGTTCGGTGGGCCGGGCAGTGTTCTGGTACATAACAAAGTCGGTGTTGAGACCTTGGAAATGCCTTTCCAAACGGTACGCCTAAGCGGTGCCGAGGGGTATTTGACCCAACCGATGACTCTACCCCAGGGTGTCATTGCAGACATGTACCCAGGGCCTGAATTGGCCGCGTGGCTGGTGCCTGTCGAAGAGACACCGTTCCCTGACGAGGGAATCGCCGGCGACAGTTTTGCGCCGTTCGATGTGTTGGCAGATCATATGTTTGAGCGCCGATTCACCGAGCAAAGCGTGTTCCCGCGCGAGCAATCAGAAGGGCTTGGCACGGCGCGTGGGCGCCAAAATAGTTTGTTCGAAGATGCTTTTGACGGGCAGCGGTTTCGCTTAAAAGATGACGAGCCGAAGCTTTAGTTTTCTTCCGTGATCGCCAGCCAGGATTTTCCATGACTGACCTGCCCGCCAACATTACCGCCGTTGCGCATCAGATCGACGCAGAGGCCCGCCGGCGCCGGTTCGGCCATCAAGGCGGTGTGGTCTGGTTGACCGGGCTTTCCGGCTCGGGGAAAAGTACTATTGGCGTGGCGTTGGAAGCACACTTGTTTGCCGCTGGTATGAACGCCGTACTGCTGGATGGCGATAATCTCCGCCACGGTTTGACGTCGGATTTGGGGTTCTCGCCTGATGATCGCCGCGAAAACCTGCGCCGTGTCGGCGAGGTGGCCGCGCTGTTCGCGAAATCCGGCGCGATTGTCATCACCGCTCTGATTTCGCCCTATTCTGAAGACCGCGCTCGTGCCCGCAAGGCCGCAAACGGGCAGTTTATTGAGGTCTATGTAGCCGCTGACTTAGACACCTGCAAAGCCCGCGACCCCAAGGGCCTGTACGCAAAAGCCATAAGCGGTGAAATATCCGAGTTTACCGGGGTCAGTGCCCCCTATGAAGTCCCGACCGCTCCCGACCTTCGCATCGACACCACCATCACCGATCTCGACGCCTGTGTCGCGGCCATTGCCACCGAGGCCAAGGTTCGGTTTATTGGTGATATGTCGGCATAAACATATTCGGCATGAACATCGACGCCGTAAAAATATGAAAGCAGACCATCATTTGTTGTCTCGAAAAGGGTCAGGTGATGATTTTTGGTTTCCGTGCGCGTGCTTGTTGGGGGCGTGGCCGATCCAGCGCTGTTTCCAGAAATAGTAAACGAGTCCCGCAGCCGCTATTGCCATCACCCCGAGCGCAAAAGGATAACCGTATTGCCAACCGAGTTCCGGCATATTCCACGGCGAGGTCGTGCGATCAAAGTTCATGCCGTAAAGGCTGGCAATGAAACCAAGCGGCATAAAAATCGTCGCGATAATGGTGAGCACTTTCATAATGTCATTAAGATGGGTGCTCATGCTCGAAAGATAGATATCCACCAAGCCTGACGCAATCTCACGGTACGTCTCGACAATGTCCATCAATTGGATGGTGTGATCGTAACAGTCTCTGATGTACAAACGCGTTTGATCGGTCACCAGTGTGGTTTCGTCTCTGATCAACATGTTGATCATCTCTCGGTGCGGCCAAATTGCGCGGCGTAGGCTCAGCAGGTCTCGTTTCATGCTATGGACCTTGGCAATGAGTTCAGGGCTCGGATGTGAGATGACGGCGTCTTCAAGTTCTTCCAGGCGTTCGCCATATCTTTCAAGGACAGGAAAATAAGCATCGATGACCGCATCTATCAAAGCGTAGGCGAGATAGTCGGTGCCGAAATCTCGAATGCGGCCTTTGTGGCGGCGAAGCCTTTCACGTACCGGCTCGAAACAGTCGCCTGATCGTTCTTGAAAAGTGAGGATGAAGCCGTCTCCGACGAATAGGGAGACCTGTTCTGTTTCCACATGGCGGCTGGCCAAGATCATACGCGTTACGACGAAAACATGGTTTTCGTATTCTTCTGCCTTCGGTCGTTGGTGTACATTGATAACGTCCTCGAGCGCTAGGCTGTGCAAGCCAAATAGGTCTCCTAGCGTTCGAATGCATTCGATGTCGGCCAGTCCGGAAGCGTTGATCCACAACACGGGAACCGTGCCTTTTACGGTGCGGATGTCATCGATGGAAACGCCTTGGCGCTCGAAAATCTGATCCTTCCCATAACCGATCATATCTATAGATGTTTGTACGGCCGTGGGATCGGCGATCAGGGTACCTGGCGCAGCGCCAGGCGGTGTCCGGCGTTTGGCGTGCGATTTACCAACTCTACGGGTCATCGTGTAAATCTCCTAAAGTCGGCTTCGACTTATCCATGATTGAACTGCTTACGATCAAGCCGATGCTGTCGCACGTCAATCGATGCGATAAAGAATGCCCACCAGTAGTATCGCCCCAACGAGCATCCATATCGGCCCAAATAGCCAAAGCGCCAGCGGAATCGCAAAATAGTATCCGCGCATTCCTAAAGTGAAGTTCAGCGCGCCGCGTTGTAACTCTGCATCCGCCAAGCCCCGTGTTATGTTTTGCTCCTGTTCGCTTCTCAAATTCAGCTCGAAACCGGCATGAATAAAAGCGCGGATGGCCAACGAAAAATTAAAAAACGCGACCATAAAATTTAAGAATAACAGGAGAGTCTTGACCAACAAAAGCTGCGTATCTTGGCTGCCTAAAAAATTCAGCTCATGGGCGACCTGGGAGAGTTTGTCCGTGGTGAACACGGCGCCAATCAGGCCGAGTGCGAAAATAATCGATGTGGAGGCGAGGAAAGTCGCTGATACGATCCAATTTCTGAGTGTTTGGACGGCCAGGATATCGTGGTTTCCGGACTGCACCATTTCGACCCACGCTTGGCGCACAAGTTTATGACGACCCATCGCTGTCAGTTTTGGAGACGACGCTAGTAAGCGCCGCAATCGCCAATGGTAGGCGCCCAATACTGCGAATGCAGCAATAGTGAGGAAAACTTCGATCCCCCCTTTGTCGAAAAGCATATGCCTCATCCACGCAGTGGTATCATGAGTTCGCAGTTTCGATGATCGAGTCTAACCCATCAAGTTTGATGAGTTTTTGCGTTTATCACGGGAGCGCGAAGACTTCTGGAAAGGAGCGTCGAAAGTCGTCATTCCATTTCGAGCGCACGCTTATAGACGTCGATCAGTTCTTCCATTTCGGAGCGGTCGCCGGAGTCCATTTTGCGGAGCCGAATGATCTGGCGCAGCACTTTGATGTCGAAGCCGGAGCCTTTGGCTTCGGAATATATTTCGCGGATATCGCCGGAAAGCGCTTGGCGTTCCTCTTCGAGGCGCTCAATGCGCTCGACAAATGATTTTAAGCGTTCGCTTGCGACGCCGCCGACATCAGCCATAGGTTCACCCCTTGAAATGCGGTTTAGATAATCTGAGAAGTTGTCAGTTTAGCGAAAGGTAGCGCCCGCGCCCGTGCCCGGCAAGGGTCAAGAAATCTATTTGTGAGGTTATGTTTCCGTTTTTGTCATAGTTCTACTAAGCTTATATAAAATAAGCGTTATTGCTAAAGGGGAACGAAGTTTGAGCGATTAGCAACTTGATCGATTCACGATTCTTCTGGTCGAAGACAACAGCTATATTCGACAAACCATAGAAGATCTTCTGCGCTCGTTTCGGATTGGTCGCATCGCAACGGCGGTGAACGGCGAAGATGCGATTGCATATCTCAAAGACATGAAGCGAGTACAGAACCCCGGCCCCGACATCATTATTTCAGATATGATCATGTCACCAATTAACGGTCTATTGCTGTTGCGTTGGGTGCGGACGTCCAAAGAATCACCAAACCGATTTGTGCCCTACATCATGCTGTCTGGTGCGGCGGACCGGGAATACGTGGCATCAGCCCGTGATCTCGGCACCAGCGAGTTTCTCGCGAAACCATTTTCCGTCAATTCCGTGTTTACGCATCTGGCGCAAGTGATTGAACGTCCAAGACCGGTGATTGCGAGGCAAAAATATTTTGGGCCGTGTCGTCGGCGTAACCGTGATGCCGGCCCACCTGGTGGTGAAGAACGTCGGCGCCTTGGTGACGACCATGTGACATATGTGTATTCAGCCGAAAAAACCGTAAAAGCGAAGTCGGCCAGCGATGTATGGAGTTTCAATCTGCCCAACTCATTAAAAGAAAAGGCAGGCGGTGGAAAGGGCGGCCCACCTTCTCTGCCGGCAAGCATCATGGAAGAAGCGGAACAAAGTCTGGAGCGTGCGTCCCTCGATTTCTCCACGTGGGCGAATGAATATTTGGCGAACTTGGGCAAGTTATGTGACGAAGCTTCGGCCGAGCCGGCAAAACGTGGCAATCTGTTTGCCGAGATAAATGAGCTCGCGCACGAATTGCGCGGGCAGGGGGGCACTTTCGGTTATCCGTTAATCTCGGTGTTCGGCAAGATGTTGTACGACTCAACGCGCGAAGGCTGTCCGGAAACAGACAACCAAGTCGAGGTCGTGAAAGCGCATGTGGACGCCATGCGCGCGGTAATCCGCGAGAAAGTCTCGGGTGATGGCGGGCAGGTTGGCAAGGAATTGTTGGCCGGCCTGAAAGCAGCTGTGCAGCGCTTTGATGTGGTCGAGTAGGCTCGTTTTTACTCAGCTGCGGCGGGTTGAGCGGATTCTATCTGGCGGCGCGTCGGCAAGATTAACGCCGTTGCAAACAGCACGACGACTGCACTTGAGACCAACACCATAAACAGCGTGTCGAAATTACCGGTCATGTCGTGCAGGCGGCCGCTCATCTGCACCGCTACTGCGCCGATACCGAGCACCAATACGGATTTCACGGCATAGACTCGGGATCGATATTCTTTACTAATGAAATGCGCGACGATCCAATCGTTAACTGGGATCAGACCAAATGTGACCAGCATCAACGGCAGTGTCACAGCGACGGATCCCCAGCCGACCGCTGGGATCGCGAGGGCGCAAAATGCGATCTGCAGCGCCACCAGACCCAGATAAATCCGCTTCGTCGGAAAACGATCCAACAGTTCTCCGACGATCAGCTGTGCAACAGCGGCGCACGCGAATACCAGCGCTGTTATCAGGCCGATCTCGGCTGTACCCGGGAATAGGCCGGCCAGTCGTTCGTCCATGATTTTGGGGAGCGAAATGGTGGTTGCTTGAAAGATCAGGCCACCGAACATCGGTGCGATGATGAGAAAAATAAATGCCCGCTTTTGCAATGAAACGGGTATTGCGGGTGGGGCTTTCTTAGCTTTGGCCTCAGCGGCGACTTTCGCTTTAGCTAAATGCAGACCGTACAGTAGGCCGACCCCGATAGCGACAATGCCCGGGATAATGAACGCCCAGCGCCAGCCGTAAAGCTCGGCAATCGCGCCGGTGGTTAGCGCCGCCAGCGCCACGCCCATATTGCCCCACACCCCGTTGATTGCCAGCGCACGTCCGACGCGGCCCGCTTCTTCGACGACGAGTGCAAGGCCGATCGGATGATAGATGGCGCCGAATACGCCTAGTAGAGCGAGGCCGATTTCGATCTGCGTCGGGGTCTCTGCGAAACCGGTCATCACCGATGCCGCCCCGATGCCGACGAAAAAGATCAGCATCATGCCGTGCCGGGACCAACGATCTCCAAGCCAGCCGGCGGGCAACGATGCACCACCGAAAAAGAAGAAGCTCCACGTCGTCAACAACAGCAAATGGCCGTAGGACTCTGCGAACTCACTTTCCATGGTCAACACCGCGGTGGTGAAGATCAGCATGAAGAAATGATCAAGCAGGTGCCCGATATTCAAAAACAGAAAATTGCGCTTTGCATCAGTCATGAATAGACGATATCAGATGCCGGGCACGCCGTATCGCGACAATCAGACAAAAAACATCTAAAATAAGACAACATGTAATTGGCGAACGGCTACGCCGACTTTATGCCGGAAAAGTCGCGTGTTTCGTTGATGAGTTGATCGACAACGGCTTTCAGGGCAATCGCATCGTTTTCCGACGGATGGACTTTTTGCTCGGCTTCAAAGGTTTCAATCTGACGATGCGCACTTGTTCCGCGTTTGATGATACGGCGAAGATCTTCAAGCTCGGCCGTGCAGTTCAGGGCATCAGCATCTTCCCGCACAAGTTCGATCAACTCTTCGACCAGGGCCGGGAACGGCACAATTTCACCCTTGCCGAAATCGACCAATCCCTCATCAAGCCCATAGCGCTGCGCGCGCCAGCGGTTTTCCGAGATCAGCATCACCGCATATTGCCGCCAGCGCTGGTTATGCGTCTTTAGGCGCCAAAGCATCCGCATGATGCAGACATAAAGCGCGGCGACGGCAGCGGCATCATGCACATAGGTGCAGACATCGGATATCCGCATTTCTAGCGTCGGGTAGCGTGCGCTCGGTCGGATGTCCCACCACAGTTTCGTGGCGTCTTGGATGATGCCGGCGCCCACCAACGCGTCGACGTGACGCTGGTATTCGCCAAAGCTGTCAAAGGCGTTGGGCAAGCCGGTGCGGGGCATTTCGTCCCACACGCTCAATCGATAAGACATCAGCCCGGTCTTACGACCCTGCCACAACGGTGAAGATGTCGTCAGTGCCAAAAGGTGCGGCAGGAAATAGCGCATTTGGTTCATCATATCGATGCGCAGTTCGTCATCGTCGACGCCGACATGTACGTGCATGCCACAGATCACAAGGCGCCGAACGACAGCCTGCATGTCTTCGGCGATGGTCATATAGCGCTCTTGTTCAGTAAAGCCTTGTTCGGACCAGTGCGAGAACGGGTGCGTAGACGCGGCAATCGGCGCCATGTCGTAGGTCTCAGCGATTTCGACGATAACGCTGCGGAGTTCGGCAATCATTTGCGCGGCTTCGGGGACAGATCGTGCGACGGCGGTGTTCACCTCAATTTGTGACTTAAGGAATTCGTGCGCGACCTGCGCGCCGAGCCGTTTTACGCAGGTTTCGAAAAATTCTTTTGGGGGGTCGGAGGCGAGGGCGCGGGTTTCTTTATCGACCAGCAAATACTCTTCTTCGATCCCGACCGAAAATGAAGGACTGCCGCCGACCATCAGAATCTCTCGACCCGGTGCAGCCCGGGAATATCCAAAATTGGCAACACGCTTTCCGACAGAATATCGACCCACTTCAAAATCTCACCGGGTGTGCCGAGTTGATCTTGGTTGATCTCAATCGCGACGTTGGCGATGCCCGCTGCGGCGCCGTGCACATCGATGGTGTACGCCAAGTCATGGCCGGAATACGGTTCATTGTCGCCGACCCGAAGGTCAAAGCGCTCAAGATGTTCCATCAGCGGGACCGCGATGCGCGGGTCACGGTTCCAAAGCACGCCGATATCCCATGGCCTTGGCTTGTCGCCGAAGCGCGGGCTGAAGCTGTGCACGGACAAGATCGCCGGTGCCGCTGCGCGATTCCAAAGCCTGGCCAGTGCGCGGTTCACCGCGTCGTGGTAGGGCTCAAAAATATCGCGAATACGCTGGCGCTTTGCGGGCTCGTCCAGGTTTTGGTTGCCGGGGACCGGAATGCCGTCGTTGGCGGGGATAATGCTGTGGGGGTGCCCGGGCGGCCGGTTCACGTCGATCACTAGGCGTGAATAGCCAGCGAGGACGGCTTGTGCATCCAAACGTTGCGCCAAGCCCCGTGTCACCGCGGCGGCCCCGATGTCATAGCCGATGTGGTGATCGAAGGTTTCAGGATCGAGTCCGAGGTGGCCGAGCTGATGCGGCACGGCATTGCTGGCATGATCGCAGACCAGCAAAATATGTGCGCCCCCCTCGCGGTTGACCACTTCGAAAGGTTCTGGGTCCTCGTCGCCAAGTAGGCTCGGACCATCATTGGGTAGGTCTCTCATGTCAATATTATAGCCACGCAGGCCCGGTGTGCCATAGCGGAAACGTGTTGAATGTGCTCAGCCCGCTTGCAATCTGCGGGGTGTGCATTTATCCCGGTCTGCGACTAAGGAGAATTGCATGACCGTCGAACCGTACATCGAAAGCCCATGTATCAGTGTTTGCGTCTTGGATGATGCGACCGGCTACTGCAAGGGGTGCCTGCGCACCCGTTCTGAAATTGCCGGTTGGTCCCGGGCGGATACGGCGACGAAGCGCGCGATTTTGGAGTCCTTGCATGGTCGCCGGGTTGCCGGTGGCGGTGAGGCGC
>JAFMCK010000087.1 GCA_017857825.1 Rhodospirillales bacterium | reverse complement strand
GGCCTCTGGCGTTGGGACGGCTATTCGGTATCGACCGGCGCGACCACGTCGGCTGCCCGCCGCCTGGAAAGCCGCAACCGGCTCCGCGAAGTCGAAAGCCAAGTCAGCGCCGCAGATCAGCGTTTTAGCGAAGCCGACAAACTGGCTGAGGCTACCCGCGCCGAGTTGGCAACACTGAGCGAAGCCGAACAAACGGCGCGCACCAACCTGCGCAATGCCGAGACCGCCCTCAACGATGCGCGGCAGGTGTTGGCGCAGGTGCAAAACAAAATGACCGCGCACAATTCCCGCCTCGGCGCACTCGGCGATCAGTTGGCGAGCGTCGACGGCGACCTCAACGAAGCGACCGAGCAGCTGTCGGCAGCTGAGCAAGAACGCGCCGCCCTGCCCGACGTCGCCGATGACCGGGCGCGCATCGAATCGCTGCGTGTAGAGCTCAGCGAGCGTCGTACGCACTTGATGGAATGCCGCGCCCGCCACGACGAGATCGAACGCATGGCCCGCGAACGCGCGGATCGCTTGGCCGGGATCGAGCGCGAAATGACGTCGTGGGCCGGCCGCAAAGAAACCTCCGAAACCCGCCTGGGCGAACTTACGCAACGCCGCCAGGATTTGGATGCGCAACGCACTGCGCTTGCCAACAAGCCGGCAGAATTAAACCAGCGCCGACAAGCGTTGTTGAACGAAATCACTGCCGCCGAAGGCAAGCGGACCGAAGCCGCAGATCAACTCGCCACCGCCGAACAGCGCTTGGCGGCTGCGGACAAAGCCTTGCGGACCTCAGAAGCCGAACTGGCCGCCTCGCGCGAACGCCGGGTGCGGGCCGAAGGCGCCGTCGATCAAGCACGCCAGACCTGCCATGCGATTGCCGAACGGGTCGACGACCGGCTTGAATGCCGCCCCGATCAATTGTTCGAGATTTCCGGCCTCGACCCTGAAAAGCCGTTGCCGGACCTGGAAACGTCGGAGCGCAAGGCCGAGCGCCTGCACCGCGAACGGGAAACCATGGGCCCGGTCAACCTGCGCGCCGAGCAGGAAATGAACGAGCTCAGCGAACAGATCGACACCCTGACCACCGAGCGCGAAGACCTGACCAAGGCCATCGAAAAACTGCGCCGCGGCATTTCCGAGTTGAACCGCGAAGGCCGTCAGCGCTTGCTGGCGTCGTTCGAAGAGGTGAACACCCACTTCCAGGAATTGTTCGGCAAGCTGTTCGGCGGCGGACATGCGTATCTGGAATTGACCGCAGCCGATGACCCGCTCGACGCCGGCCTTGAGATCATGGCCAGCCCGCCCGGCAAAAAGATGCAAAACCTGACCCTGCTGTCGGGTGGTGAGCAGGCATTGACCGCGTTGTCGCTGCTGTTTGCCGTATTCTTGACCAATCCGGCGCCGATCTGCGTGCTGGACGAGGTCGACGCCCCGCTCGACGATGCCAACGTCGACCGTTTCTGCATGATGCTCGAGCACATGGCGAAGACCGAAAGCACGCGCTTTATCGTGATCACCCACCACCGCATGACCATGGCCCGCATGGACCGCCTGTACGGTGTCACCATGTCGGAACGCGGCGTCTCGCAGCTGGTGTCGGTCGATTTGCAAAAAGCCGAAAAGATTCGCCAAACCGCGTAAAAGCCCCCTCACCTAGCCTCTCCCCCAAAAATGGGGGAGAGGGATTAATCTCCCCTACGCAGTGGGGGGGGGAGAGGACAGGTGAGGGGGTTTTCGCAGGCGCAAAAATGAGTCCTTGCGAGCGTGGGATGATTTGCTACAACAACCTTCAGATAGTTGCTATCGGGGTTTTAATGGCTGGGCGCGGCCACTCATCGGGGGTTTACCCTCTAAAGGAGATACATGTCGCCCGATCACGACCCAGATAAAAAGGCGCCTGAAGACCTCGACGCGTTTGGAAAAAAGCTTTCTAAAGCGCGGGAATCCGAGGAAGCACGGCGGTTATGGAAAAGTAATGTCACAAGGCCACCTAAATCGGCGCTGGGGCTTGCTTTTCGGGTCGCTGTCGAGTTAGTTTCCGCCGTAGCCGTTGGTTTAGCCATCGGGTGGGGTCTGGATTACCTGCTCGATACGAAACCCTGGCTAATGGTGGTGTTCATTATTTTGGGCTTCGCCGCAGGCGTTATTAACGTGTATCGCATGGCGTCCGGTTTCGGTAATGCCGTGGGGTATGAGAGAGACAACGAGGCGCAAGCGGGTAATACCGCTGATGATACGCCCGACGAAAAGGGGAAAGACTGAGGTGGCTGAGGGACATTCTCCGCTCGCGCAGTTCGAGATTAAGACGCTCGTGCCGATCGAAATCGCCGGCGTCGACGCATCGTTCACGAATTCGTCGCTGTTCATGGTACTGACGGTTATCACCATCAGCCTGTTTCTGATCGGCGGTATGCGCAAAGGTGCGCTGGTGCCGGGTCGTTGGCAGTCGATGGCTGAACTTTCCTACGTCTTTATCGCCAACATGATCAAAGATACCGTCGGCAGCGAAGGTCGGCCCTATTTTCCGTTCATATTCACGATCTTCATGTTCGTCTTGGTGGGCAACCTCTGGGGCATGATGCCCTACAGCTTCACGTTCACCAGCCACATTGCGGTGACGTTTGCGATGGCGTTCTTTATCTTTGTCGGCGTGACACTGATCGCGATTGCCAAGCACAAGCTGCACTTCTTATCGTTTTTTATGCCGCCGGGCGTGCCGATCGTGATGGCGCCGCTGCTGGTACCGATTGAGATCATTTCGTATCTCTCGCGTCCGATCAGCCTGAGCGTGCGTCTGTTTGCCAACATGTTGGCCGGCCACACGCTGCTCAAAGTGTTCGCAGGCTTTATCATTTCGCTCGGCGTCGCCGCAGGTTGGCTGCCGTTCGTGTTCGTGATCGCGTTAACCGGTCTCGAATTCGTGATCGCCTTCCTGCAGGCGTTCGTGTTCGCCATTCTGACGTGCCTTTACCTCAACGATGCCCTGCATCTGCACTAAGGTCGTCCGGACAATAACTTCATCAACTGTTTAATCGTTTAACTCGACTAGAAAGGATCTGATCCATGGAATTAGAAGCTGCAAAGCTCCTCGGTGCTGGCCTCGCCGTTATCGGCGTCATCGGTTCCGGTATTGGTATCGGCAACATCTTTGCTTCGTTTATCCAAGCTGTTGGCCGTAACCCGTCGGCACAAGCCGCGGTTTTCCCAATGACCATGCTGGGCTTCGCGCTCGTGGAAGCCATCGCGTTGTTCGCGCTGGTTATCGCACTGGTTATTCTGTTCGGTTAATGCGGGTTGGTGCCTGGGGCTAGCGACCAAACGGTCGTTTAGCCCTTTGGCCGCCGCCGCTTAAAGCGGGGATGTCATGCCTCAACTAGACGTCACCACCTTTGCACCGCAGCTGGTTTGGCTGGCGATCACTTTTTGCGCGATGTTCTTCATCATGTGGAAAGTGGCGGTGCCGAAGATCGCCGATGCTCTGGAAACGCGGCAGATGCGTGTCGAGGACAACCTGAAAAAGGCTGAAGACCTCAAACGCGAAGCCGAAGCAACGTTGGCTGCCTATGAAAAGGCACTGGCCGATGCGCGGGCTCAGGCCCACGACGATATCCAGAAGGTTCAAAATGATCTTCAAGCTGCTGCCGAGAAGGAAGAAGCTGAGCAAAACGCAAAGCTTGAAGCCAAACTCGCCGCCAGTGAAAAGGCCATCACCAAAGAAGTCGCCAAAGCTATGGAAAACGTCCGTGGCGTCGCGATTGAGGTTGCCGTCAGCGCCGTCGAGCGCCTGACCGGTGATGCACCGGACATGTCGACGGTCGAAAAAGCTGTCGACAATGTCGTCGGCAAGGCCTGAGGAGAGCCGAGATGATGCAGGATCCCACATTTTGGGTCGCCATCGCGCTGGTGGTTTTCATCGCGCTGATTTTCAAGCCCGCCGGCCGCATGGCCTCCAAGGGCTTGGACGAACGTGCCGAGAAAATTAAAGCGGAACTCGACGAAGCAGAGCGTCTGCGCAAAGAAGCGCAGGATTTGCTGGCACAGTATCAGCGCAAGCAGCGCGATGCCGCCGGTGAAGCGCAAAGCATCATCGACCACGCAAAGCAAGAAGCTGAGCGCATGGACCGTGAAGGTCGTGAGCGTCTCAAGGCTTCTTTGGCGCGTCGCGAGAAACTCGCCGAAGACCGGATCGCGATGGCCGAAGCCCAAGCGATTGAGCAAGTCCGTACGCGCGCCGTTGAAGTGGCGATCACCGCCGCCAGCAGCGTGCTTGCCAGCAGCCTAAGTGCCGACAAGGCCGACGTGTTGATCAACGACGCTGTTAAACAGTTGCCGAAGAATCTCAACTAAGCGCGACCAAATTAAGTATCGAAAAGCCCGCCAAATCGGCGGGCTTTTTGTATGGATGACGAGCTGTAATGTCCCGGGTCGTTGCGTTGCCGCGATATTTCAGCGCCAACTACGCCCTTCTCAGGCCAACACGCGCACCTTATAAGAAGGGTATGAAAATGATTCGCCGAATATCTTATGCCCTCGCCGCCTCAGCCTTCTGCGTCACCGCACAAGCGGCTGATTTTACCGGTGAGGTTTTGGTTGTGCCACCGCCACCAAATTGGGACGGCGGCACACCGGTCACATCCGACGCTGGCGTCACGCAGTCTTGGAAACGCCTCCAGATCGCGGGCAGTACGGCCAGCGAAGTCGTCAGCATCCGCACGATCGCTGATACCGGCACGCCACCGGTGGCGCGTATTAAGGCTGCGGTGCCGGACATGGAAAAAGGTTGCGTTGAGCGCGCTGTCGCCCCGATCCAGCGGGAAAAGGCCAACATCGGCACTTTGGCGTCGATAACGGTGAGCTGCAAAAAACTGACGGATGCGCCGGATGGCACAACCTTGTTTGCCATGGGCCGCGCCTACGTCGGCGAATTCAATTCCTATGTCGTGACCCGTACATGGACCGGCGGGCGCATTGATCCGGGCAGCCCCGCCAATTCACCGCGGACAGCCGCACAGTGGCTGCGATTCTTTGATCGCATCGCGGTTTGCAACACGCTCCGCGCCAGTTGTGACCCAGCTGACGCTGCGATGATCCATGCGGCCCCCCGCTTCACAACCATGCGCGACGCCCCGGTTCAAAGCCGACCCGAGGTTTCCATTGAGAACGTGATGACAGCCGCAACGCTGTTTGGTGAATTGACCGGTCGCGCCGAGGCTTGTGGCGAGGATACCACGGCGATCAAAGGTAAAATCGCACGCATGTTTGCCTACATCACCACCAACGACGCCGCTGCCAATGATGCCGTGCTGCGATTTGAACAGACGCTCGGGGTATCCGCGAAACAGCAAGCGACCCGCCCCCAAGATACCTGCGGCCAGATATTGGTCGATTTTCGAGCCCACCCAACGCGGGTCAGCGCGTTTCCGCGCTACATCGAGCGATTTTGGAAACAAAAATGATCAACGTAATCGAAGCCGTCGGGTCACCTGAAGATATCGGTCGCAGCATCGGCACAGCGGTCGCCGACTCGTTCGCGGATGCCGTTCTGGCTGAGCCTGAGTTCATGGAAACCGAAGCGCTGTTTGCAGGCTCGCCGTACTTAGCGCATCTGTTCCATGCCGCCGATGCCACATATCCGACATATATGCGCGAACTCACCGCCATGGCCGACGCCATCGGCATTGATCCCATGCGACTATTCTTGTGGAATTGCCGCGGCGATTTACGCTTTCCGCCTGAAACCGCGCAAGCGCGACTGGACGCGCTCAGCGACGGCTGCACGACGTTAATGGCGCCGGGCGACTTCGCTCAGGACAAGCCTGCGGTGATTGCGCATAACGAAGACGGCAGCGGCGCGTTTATGAATCATCGCTATTGGGTGCGTGTGCGTCCGGACGCCGCACCCGGGTTTGAGAGTTTCTTGTACCCGGGCATGCTGCCGGGCCACAGCGTCGCCGTGAACGGCGCCGGACTGGTGCAGACCATCAACAACATTCGGGCCAGCGACCTTAAGCCCGGAATCCCCAGGCACTTCGTCTGTCGTGCGATATTAGATGAAGACTCGATCCCAAGTGTTATCGGACACCTGGCGCGCCGTGACCGCGCATCCGGCTTCCATCACGCCCTAGGGATGATCGGTGAAGAGTCGCCGCTTTCCGTGGAAACGCCGGCATCAACCACCATTATCCGCACTGTCGCAACGCCGATGGCACACGCCAACCACCTTTTGGATGACACCTTCGAAGACTCCGACCAAGCGATCACCGCATCCTCCAAATACCGCCAAGACACCGTTGATCGGTATTTGGCCGAGGGCGGCGATCCGCACACCCCGGAAGCCATTCTATTCCAGCGCAGCGACGGCGCCGGCGCGGGACATGGCGAGAGCGTGCTGCGGCGCCCCGGTGATGGCGGCGATGATTACGGCTGCACACTGGCAACTGCCGTGTTTCGCATCTATGCGGATCACATCGCGTGGACCGTTCATGGCAGCCCCGACGACCTGGACGCGCTGCAGGGCACCGTCACGCTATAAATTTTATGGCCGCTTCCCCGTGAAGCAGTGCCATCCGATGACACCGGCAGCGGTCATATCCCGGCCAAAGCTCCAAAGTGCATGATTGAAGTCGATGGTCTCGGTCGGAATGTCGGCTTTGAGGATGTCGTATGTGGCCTCAATCCGTGCGACGAGATTGGCAAAGTGCCGTCCCATATGCGCACTCCAATCTTCACTCACAACGTCGACCAAACCGCCATCGCGCATGGCCGACATGAAATCCTCGGCGCTGTACAGATCATCTGACCCGTGCCGCTGGGCAAGCCTGGCACAGTCCTCGTCCGTGCATTTCTCGCGCACGGTCGTCTGATCAGAAAATACCATACGCCCACCGGGCTTCAGCACACGACAAGCCTCAGCAAAAACCTGACGTTTATCGGCGGCATGTACGGTCGCTTCTTGCCACCACCAAACATCAAACTGCTTATCTTTAAAATCAAGATGATGGTAATCGGCAAAGTGATGCGTGATGCGCGCATTGAGACCCGCCATATTCGTCAGCAAGGCCCCCGCCTTCGAGTGGTCCTCTTCAATATTGGTCGCGGTGATCCTGGCACCGCGAGCGCGGGCCAAATATCGGGCCGTCGCCCCCCAACCGCTGGCAACTTCGAGTACATGTTGATTGGGCCTCAAATCGACCACATCTGCCATTCGGCGCTTCGTTTCATAGACCGCCGCTTCATGATCAAGCGCCGCGTTTTCATAAATTCCAAAATGGATGCTGTCGCCCCAAACCCTTGCGTACAAACGATCTACGCGATCATTGCCATAGTGCAGATCTCAGTTTTTCTCACTTAAATTCGTCACGGATGCGAAATCCCTTTTCAGGTTATTTCATGAAATGCAGAGGGGATATTTGAACTCTCTGCGAAATATACACGATTTTTCGTCTTTTACGCGAACCATAAATAGGCTCACCTTTCCCTTTTCAACCAATGAGGAGAGGAGTTTTTCTCATGCGCCTACCAGACCAACTACTGCCACGCACCACCATGCGCGAACAAGAACTGATGAAAATCATTGAGACGCTTGATGCGGAGGCCTACGCACATGGTCTTCAAATCACGCTGAACACTGATTTTGACGAGTTGAAACGGATCAACAAGGGGCTCGACAAATTGCCGTTAACGCCGAACTTCGATCCGGATAAAGCCGACGTTAATCCGACCAACGGCTTTTGGATGAAGGGCGTCGACTTTGGTGGCGAGGTCGTCTTCACCCAAGCGGCACGGTATTACAACTGCCGCAACTCGACGCTGGCCTTGCTGCATCAGTCACTCAAGGCATTCTACGAAGATCCCAAAGCACATGCCGAAGATGGCGAAGAGTGTGTGTGTGAAGCACCGGCGACCCACTATATTTCAGGACACGTTTGCTATCATGGCGAACTATGGCTGAAAAAGTGCTATCGGGGGCGCGGCTTGACGACAACCCTGCCGAAACTCTTGATGGCATTGGTCATGTTGCCCTGGTCACCGGACTACCTGTTCGGCATGGCACAACCCGGCATTTGCACCAAGGGCGTCGGCGCGCGGTATGGATATCGCAACATGCAGCCGCATGGCATGATTTGGAACGTGCCGTCCAGCGGTGTGCTTGATGAATGGGTTATCTGGAACAATGCAGACGACCTAGAGCAAGCGGTGATGCGAAATTAACCCGACGCAATCTGAAAAGATATCTGTGACGAGGAGTTGCCCGACGACAGAAGACGGCGGGCAACTCAGGTCGCACCTAAAGTCGCTACGCAACCATAAACGGAATATCGATGTCTTGGCGAACATCACACACCGACAAGACGACCGGCGCACCAAAGCGATCCCGGGTCGGGATCACGAGGCGCCGATACGGCACCCAAACCGGATCACCACCATCGCGACGGATGGCTGCACGAATATGATCGACATACGGCTCGCCCGTCTCCAACACTTGAGCGTAAGAGCTGCAGACCCGATCGTCGAATTCGAAATCAGGCTGCGTTCGATGGCAGGCACGGCCAACGGCATCACGCGCCCATTCATCACCGAAAACCTGAACAGCCCCAGATGCTTCACCGATGTGATCGAAGATCAGACGGTGCTCGCCCCGATCCGGCCTAAAGCCGAGCGCAAACTTTGAAATTTCGGCAAGTTGGTTGTCCCCTGAAGGCCCCAACATAAAATACGCACCGTCACGGTCCCATGACTCGAAGGTCGAGCGGATCAAGTTACCTTCGCTCCGCACACTGTGCAGCGGTCGGCGTACAACCATGGTCCCCGAATATGGGACGACGTCACGATAGCTTGCAATGTCCGCCATCCGCTTAATGGCTGCGGCAGGCGACAACGACGTTTCTCGGTTCCAAGCACCCCAAAAATATTCCAACGTTACGTTTGCCGTTGGCAACCGCGTCGTCAGGAATCTGCCCGCCATCATAATCGCTAACGGCGAGACATGCGCTACGTCCCACGACATCTTGATTGATGCGCGCGACGCAAGAACTTCAACCAAATTAAAATATCGAAATGCACGTCTTCGTGCGTGGACGTTTTTGTCGACAAACCGGTGCGGAAGATATCGCCCAGTCTCATCGAACCACCATTTGCCCTCAACGAACGGATCGCCGGGGTGCATTTGGTCACTGTGATCGTCCGTACGATGTGTGTCCCGCATGCGTTCCCCCGGCAGATCGTCTTCCGTCAGGCTCAAGTGCCTGTGTTATATGCCTTTAACAGGTGAAGAAAGTTCGTCTTCACCTCGTCATCGACAATCCGATCCAATTCCTTGGCAAGCTGCAACGCCCGCCTAGAAATCTTTTCATCTTCAAGACTTGTATCATTCAAGCCGTCAAAGAAGAAACTCACCGGCACATCTAGGATATTACACATATCCCACAGTCGGCTAGAACCAATTCGATTCGTCCCTTTTTCGTATTTTTGAACTTGCTGAAAGCTTATACCTAAACGTTCACCAAGTTGGGTTTGCGTCAACCCGCGCATAATTCGGACTTCACGCAAACGATGGCCCACGTGGACATCTGTAGGATGAGGCATGCTCACATATCTCCTATTTCGAAATGCGATAAAATAACATCGCCGACGGTGTATATTAACAAAGTCTGGGTAACCAAAGCACACATTATTACGCCCGTTTCGCGATTATTATGTTAATTACTTAACCTATTTTAGTTAACTCAGCAGACCCACTTTAGGGATGTGCGCGCGCAAGAGCCAACCATTCTTGTTCTGAAATCACTTGTACACCAAGGGATTCAGCCTTTTTAAGCTTCGAGCCAGCGCCCGGTCCGGCGACCAACAAATCCGTGTTCTTCGACACCGAACCCGCAACCTTTGCACCCAATGCTTCGGCACGTGCTTTTGCTTCGGCACGACCCATAACCTCTAGCGTGCCGGTAAACACCAGCGTTTTACCGCTGATTGCACTATCTTGAATGATTTCTTGGAACGGCTGCACGTTGATCAATGTGACCAGATCTTCCAAGTCACTGCGGCTGCGCGCGTCACCGAAAAAGGCGACCAAGTCAGCCGCGACCGAAGGCCCGATCCCATCAATATTGGATAGATCCGCGTAGGCTTCACTCGCGGAGTCTTCGGCCGCTTTACCCATCGCGGCCATCCAGGACTCGACATCACCGTAGGCACGGGCAAGATCGCGCGCCGTGGTTTGCCCGACCTGACGGATACCAAGCGCATAGATAAATCGGCCCAGATCGGTCTCGCGACGCGCCCGGATCGCGGCAAACAAGTTCGCGGCCGAGGTCTCGCCCCACCCTTCACGTGCTGCCAGCGGCTTGCCGATCTTGCCGTCGCGTTCTTCCAATCGGAAAATATCTGCGGGTGTTTTTAGAATGCCTTCTTCCCAGAATGCCTCGATGGTGCGGCTGCCAAAACCTTCGATATCGAGCGCGTCACGGGATACAAAATGCTTTAATCGGGCCACCTGCTGGAACGGACATTCGAGCCCGCCGCTACACCGCCGCACCGCTTCCCCTTCGGGCCGCACGGTCTCGGTCTGCAGCTTGCACGGACACACCAACGGCGGCGACCAAGGCACCGCACCTTCTGGACGTTTGTCTTTGAGCACTTCGACAATCTTCGGGATCACATCCCCCGCCCGCTCGATAATGACCCGATCACCGATCCGAGCATCAAGGCGTTCTATAACTTCATCTTCGTTGTGCAGTGTCGCGCGGGACACCACAACGCCGCCCACCGTGATCGGCTCCAGTTGGGCAACCGGTGTGAGCGCACCGGTGCGGCCGACCTGGATCACAATGTCGTTTAAAATGGTTTCCGCTTTTTCAGCCGGAAACTTATGCGCAATGGCCCAGCGCGGCGCACGGCTGACAAACCCCAACCGCTGCTGCCAATCCAGCCGGTTGACCTTGTAGACGACGCCATCGATATCGTAATCCAGCGTCGCACGGTCGGCACCTAAACGCGCATACAATGCCAATGTCTCGTCGAGGTCTTTGCAGACGCTGGCATAAGGATTGACCGGAAATCCCCACGCTTTCAGCCGCTCATAAAACGACCATTGATCCGGCCAGTCGACCCCGCCACCATAGCCTTGGGCATCCATCCCGCTAACCTCGCCCCACGCATACACGAACATTTTGAGCGGGCGCGCCTTGGTAACGTTTGGGTCTTTCTGGCGCAGCGAGCCCGCTGCCGCATTGCGTGGATTCGCAAACACCTTGCCGCCGCTTTCTTCTTGGCGTGCATTCAAGGCAAAAAAATCCGAGGTCGACATATATACCTCGCCCCGGACCTCAAGCACATCCGGCACGTCGCCGCTGATGGTGTCCGGCACATCCTCGAGGGTCCGGAG
>JAFMCK010000086.1 GCA_017857825.1 Rhodospirillales bacterium | reverse complement strand
CGACCGCAGTATCCCGGGCACGTCTGTAGCATCGACTTTGTTCACGACAAGCTGATCAATCGAGTTTCCTCTGAAAAGCTGGCGGCTATACGGCCATTGCAATCGACTTAATAAAGTTTCTTCTGAGAAAGCAGGGGCGGCGCTAACCTGGGAAAGTTGATTAAAAAATGCACATACGAAAATAATGCGCCTAAATAGTCGGCAAAAAATTACCATAATTTAATGCACCAAATTTAGTCCTCAGCGGAAACAATCCCTGAAATCTGTGAATATCGTGCGTGCTCAAGGTGGACATTTAGTTGGCATGAGTTATGCTGTGGACCTGCAGCGCTTCTCGAGCGTCGCAGCGGCGGCGTCATAATGATCAGCACCGACACGACTGCATTCAAGAGTACACATAGATAACACAGGGAAAGAGAGCCAATATGAAAAGCTTTAAAAAACAGATACGAAACCTAGCCGTTACCTCGCTTGCCGTGGGTAGCGTTTTTGCCGGTGTAACCGGATATGCAACGAAGGCATCTGCCGAAGAAGTCTCGGTCCTGGGCCTTTGGCCGACCAGTGGGCCTTACGCGGACGTTGGGCCGTTGTTGGATATGGGCGCGCAGATTGCGCTCGAAGAAGTCAACTACAAGGCCGCCGGTGCGACGATTAAATACATCACCCGCGACAGTGAAACGAAGCCCGGAATCGCGGCGCGTCGCGCGCAAGGTGCGATTGACTCAGATAACGTTAAGTTCATGGTTGGCCCATGGTCATCCGGCGTCGGCCTCGCTGTGACCGAAGTCGCGAAAAAGAACAAGGTTGCCTATTACTTCTCGGGCGGCACCGAGGATATCTCCGGCAAGCGTTGTCATAAGTATGCATTCCAGTGGGCTGCGAACGCCTGGACCGCCATGGACGCAAACTTGAAGATCTTCAAGCAAGCAAACCCTGACGCTAAGAAAATCTATCTGTTCGTCGTCGACTACGCGTTTGGTTGGACGTTGCAGAAGTACGTTGAGCAACTGGCCCCGAATTACGGCCTTGAGGTCGTCGGAGCTGACCGTCACCCGCTCGGTCATCGTGAATACTCGTCGTTCATCACCAAAGCGATGGCGACCGATCCCGATGCGATCTATATGATCAACTTCGGGTTGGATGCAATTTCTGCCGTTCGTCAGCTTCACAACTTCGGCTTCACGCCGAAAAAGCCGGTCGTGCTGTCATGGTCTTCGGGCGTCGAAGAGTTGATCCAGATGGAGCCTGAAATGCGTTCCAACCTGATCGTCGGGACTAACTATTATTACACCGTCGATACGCCTGAAAATAAGACATTCGTCGCTGCATACAAAAAGAAAAGCGGTGGCGTGCCTCCGGGCTACGGTCCAGGTGCCGGCTATGGCGTCATGAAGATGTTCCTGACCGGCATGGAAGCCGCCAACAGTACAGACCCGGTCAAAGTGATCACGGCGCTTGAAGGCATGAAGGGTAAAAACTTCGTTGGTGATTTCATGATCAACGCTCGCAATCACCAGACCGTCCGTCCTTACTTCGTCCTCAAGACGAAAGCGAAAGCGGACATGAAGGACGAGTATGACTTCGCTGAGATCGTCGATGTTTCGTCAACGGAACAGCCGGGCAATCTGAACGAATGTGAAAATATCGGTACCTTCTAAGGCTGCTGAATATTTGGGCGGTGCTGACCTTGGGGTCGGCACCGCTTCCTTCTCCGAATTTCTTAATATCCAACTGAACCTTCGGGTTTGGTAGTTTAGTGGTGGACGGCCAATGACATTTTTGGTGCTCAGTCAGATTTTGAACGGCCTTGCGATCGGCATGCTCTACGCGCTTATGGCGGTCGGGCTTACCTTGATCCTCGGCGTTCTTAACATTCCGAACTTTGCGCATGGGGTTCTGTATGCCTTGGGCGCATATTTTACCTACACAATTTCCGAGCTTACGGGCTCCTTTTACGTGGCGATCCTGGTGGCGCCGTTCTTGGTCGTCCTTGTCGGCTTCGTGCTTGAAAGTCAGGGCATAAAACGGCTGTATCAGGCGCATCACGATTATCAGTTGCTGTTTCTTTTTGCCGTCGCGTTGATCCTTCAAGAAGTGATTATCATCGTTTGGGGTCCGGTCGGCTTCTCGGTGCTGCCACCGGCGGCACTTTTCGGTGCGGTTGATCTTGGTCTTTTGGTTTACCCGAAGTACCGCCTGGCACTCGTTGTGTTCTCGGCGTTGGTAATCTTCTCGCTCTACTTCTTCCTGACCCGGACCAACCTCGGCGCCATTCTACGCGCGGGTATTGAGAACCGTGAAATGGTGACGGTGCTGGGCATCGACATTAACAAGGTGTTCTTCCTTACATTTGGTCTTGGCGCTTATCTGGCCGGGATGGCGGGCGCTTTGGCGACGCCGATCATGGGTCTGACGCCGTCAATGGGACTGGACATACTGCCGATTTGTTTCGTGATCGTTGTGGTCGCAGGGCTCGGCAGCATTCCGGGCGCGATCATCGCCGGAATCTTGATTGGTTTGTCGCAGGGCCTGACCACGATTTGGTGGCCTGAAGCCACCAATGTCGTCATCTACATCATGATGGGTGTAACCATCATTTTCCGCCCTCAAGGTTTGTTTGGAATACGATGATGCAGAACAAGTATCTATTGCTGATCACA
This sequence comes from Rhodospirillales bacterium, assembly GCA_017857825.1. Taxonomy (GTDB): domain Bacteria; phylum Pseudomonadota; class Alphaproteobacteria; order Rhodospirillales; family Casp-alpha2; genus UBA4479. Next base: position 8,787 of record JAFMCK010000086.1, on the reverse strand, counting down.
CTCGCGTTCGTCGTGGTCATTCCGATGTTCATGCCGCCGTCGACTTCTGCCGAAATGTTGATCTTCGGCATCATCGCGGTGTCGACCAACATCATGGTTGGCTACACAGGTATGCTTTCGTTCGGCCAAGCGGCATATTTCGGCATCGCTGCCTATACTGCAGGTCTCATGCTGAAGGCCGGCATGCCGTTGATCTTGGCTGCGCCAGCAGGCGTCTTGCTGGCCCTCGTTACCTCGGGGATCGTCGGATATTTTTGTGTAAAGAGGACCGGGCTGTACTTCATCTGTCTGACGTTTGCGTTCAACCAGATGTTTTATTTTATCGCCTATGTCTGGACCGATGTGACCGGCGGTGAAGACGGCTTGCCAGGCATTCCGCGCCCGGACTTCCTCAACGACGACATCACGTTCTATGTGTTTACCGCCGTGGTGTTTTTCGCCTGCATGATCGCAATGTTGAAAATCGTCAACTCGCCGTTGGGTTTGGTTTTTAAACTGATCCGTGAAAACCCCAACCGCGCCGAAGCTATCGGATACAATATTCAACTGTTCAAGTGGTTCTCGTTTGTCATCGCCAGCAGCTTCACAGGTGTTGCCGGGACCATCTATGCGATGGTTTACAGCATCGTGCCGATTGATCAGATCCATTGGCTTAAGTCCGGTGACATCATCTTCATGTTGTTGTTTGGTGGATCGGGCAGTTTCTTCGGACCGTTGATCGGGGCAGCCGCCTATATCTGGATGTCCGATACGTTCTCTGTGATTTGGGCGCGTTGGCCGTTGATGATGGGTGTGGTGTTCGTGTTTGTCGTGCTGTTCATGCGCGGCGGCATGGCTGAGCTGATATCCAACATCTACAACCGGTTTAAAAAGCCGAACGGCGATCCTGAAAAACCGGACGACACGTCCACTGATAAACCTGTGGAGGTGCGGTCGTGAGTATCGTCTTAAGCTGCAAAGGCCTTGCGAAAACCTACGGCGAAGATCGTGTCGTCAAGGGGGTCGATTTGGATGTGCGCGCAGGCCATATCCATAGCGTCATCGGCCCCAACGGCGCCGGCAAGTCGACGTTCTTCAACCTGATCTCGTGTCAGGTGCCGAAGACGGCAGGCTCGGCTTTCTTCGAGGGGCAAGACATCACGTCGGTGGCGCCGCATGATTTGCCACACATGGGCGTGTCGCGATGTTTCCAGCGGACCAACGTGTTTCCAAAGCTCACGATTTACGAAAATGTCTGGGCGGCGGTGTTCGCGCGGATGAATGGTGGACCGGTAGACTTTTTGAAAACCATCGCGGGCTTTGGTGCGGTCAAAGACCATGCCGAAGAAATCATCACGCGTGTCGGTCTGGCGCATAAGCTCCACGACAAGGCAGAAACCTTATCGCACGGGCAATCGCGGATGCTCGAAGTTGCGGTCACGTTGGCTGGCGTGCCGAGGATCATTCTGTTGGATGAGCCGACGCAAGGCTTGGCGCCGGAAGCGACCCACGAAATGACAGACCTGATCAAAGAGTTGGCGGCCGAGTACACCATCTTGTTGATCGAACACAAAATGCACATCGTGATGGGCATTTCCGACGTCATCTCGGTGTTGAACCTTGGCGAGAAAATCGCCGAGGGCACGCCGGATGAAATTCAGAAAAATCAAATGGTGCAGGACGCGTACCTGGGGCGGTTACGATGAGCTTAGTGATTGAAGGTATCCATACCTATTACGGCCTTGTGCACATGTTGCAGGGCGTCTCGATGGAAATTAACGCGGGCGAGCTTGTCGGCATCCTAGGTCGCAACGGTGCCGGTAAAACCACGACCATCAAAAGTGTGATGGGCTTGGCGCCGCCTAAAAGCGGTAAGGTTTTGCTGAAGGGTGAAGACATCGCCGGCATGCCGCCGCACATCATTGCACAAAAGGGCATTTCATACGTGCCTGCCAGTCGCGGCATCTTCTCGACGTTGTCAGCGTTCGAGAATTTGAAAATCTTTGAAAAGAAAGGGGCCAGGTTCGATGCCGAGGGCGTGTTCAACATGTTCCCACGCTTGAACGAAATGAAAGGCCGTCACGGCAGTTCGTTATCGGGGGGCGAGCAGCAGATGCTGGCAATCGGGCGTTCGCTGGTCACCGACCCGTCGGTCATTCTTTTGGACGAGCCGTCGCAGGGCTTGGCCCCGCAGATTGTCGAACTGGTGGTTGAAATGCTCGAGACCTTAAAAGCCGAAGGCATGGCGATTGTCTTGGTTGAGCAGAACCTACAGTTGGCGCTCGATGTTTCTGATCGGGTTTACATCCTCGATCATGGCGAAGTCGTGTTCCACGGCAAGGGCTCGCAACTGAATGACGATCCGGAACTTACCGCAGAATATCTTGGCGTCAGCGCCTGAGGGAGACATAAAAACCATGGCAAATTGCGTAGAAAATCCGGGCAACATCCGGGCATTGGCAGCATCAATTGCATCTGGTGAAACAACGGCGATGGCGCTGGTACAGCGCTACCTTGATCGCATTGCGGTCGTCCAGCCGATTGCAGAACCTTGGCGTGAGATTGACGGCGAACGCGCACTGTCCGTTGCGGCACAGCGCGATGCCCAAGTGAAACAAGGGGCCGTTCTGGGGCCGCTACACGGCGTACCTGTCGGCATCAAAGACATTATCGATGTCGCCGGATTGCCGACACGGTGCAACTGCAAGGCCTATCAGGACCGCGCACCTGCGACCGGGGATGCTGAGGTTGTGCTGGCGTTAAAGGCGGCTGGTGCCATTGTGATGGGCAAGCTGCATACAACGGAATTTGCTTTTTTTGACCCGTCACCAGCGCGCAATCCGCATAACACGGCGCATACGCCAGGTGGGTCTAGTAGTGGCTCAGGCGCAGCGGTCTCATCCGGGACGGTGCCGCTGGCGCTGGGCACGCAGACCATGGCGTCGGTCAATCGACCTGCGGCGTATTGCGGCATTTCAGCATTTAAGCCGAGCACACGATCCGTGTGCGGCTACGGCGTCAACCCGTTAGCGCCTTCGTACGATACGGTCGGCTATTATGGCTGGTCCGTGGACGATGCCGTCTATGCTTATGAGTCGCTGAGCCCGTTTGGCCCGGATGCGGTTACGGTAGACAGCACAGCCCGAGTTCTTTTCCTTGAAGATGACCTCATCAGCGATGCCGATCCAGAGATGGCGGCAGCCGTCGCCGCACAGCTCAGCGAAATTGCTGAGCTTGGCTATAAGGTCGAGCGCACGGCCTCGCCGTTCCCATTTTCAAAGATGGGCTCCCTGCATTGGAATACGATGATCTTTGAAGCTGGCCGCGCGCTCGTCAATTTGGCTGAGTATCCGGACGAGCTGATCGGGGCACGTTTGCGGGCGATGATCGCCGAAGGTCAAGCGATCCCAGAAGAACAATATATCGCCGAGCGTGCCGAGTTAAATGCACTACGCAAAACCTTCTTCGCATCTTTTGCGCCGAACGATGTATTTCTATGGCCTGCGGCACCAGGCCCGGCGCCTGAAGGAATTCAGTCAACGGGTGAGCCAAAGTACATTGCGCCTTGGACCGCACTTGGCGGGCCCATGGTGACGATGCCGATCGGGAAAACTAAAGCCGGTTTGCCGCTGGGCAGCATCCTATGTGGCGTCCCCGGTATGGACCTCGCCACCGGTGCCGTTGCGCGGGCATTTTGCGCATAATTACAGTGCGACGGCAGAACTAGAAGACCCGGAAAATTTGTCACTATCTGATCGTTTCATTTTGAAACATAGAAAGCCGACGAAGGCGACCTCGTAAAGGCTAACGGCGCGCCTTCGTCGTTTTCGAACGGCAGCACAACCTGAAGAATTAGGGTGCCTAGGCAATAATGGGCCCTTCTGAATACGGGAAGAATAGTTATGGAATCAGACATTTTAGATTGGTCTGCTACGAGAATAGCGTCCGAAATTGCTGACCGAAGTGTAACTGCTGTTGAGGTGACGAATACCTTTCTAAAGAGAATTGAGGCGCTTAATCCGGTTATAAATGCTGTTTGTACGCTTAACGAGAATGCACTTGATGCGGCTGAGGTTGTTGATAAGCGCCTCGCATCAGGAAAGTCTGCCCGTCATTTGGAAGGCGTACCTTTCCTCGTAAAAGATAATCTTCAAACAAAGGGAATTAGGACAACTTTTGGCTCTCTTTTACTCGAACACTACATACCCGATGAAGATACTGTCTCAGTCGAACGTCTCAAAACTGCTGGTGGTATTTTGCTTGGTAAAACCAATACGCCGGAATTTGCACACGATATTAATACGACCAATAAGGTGTTTGGCACGACTAGAAATCCGTGGGATGTAAATATAACTGCGGGGGGATCTAGCGGTGGCTCTGGTGCGGCTGTTGCCGCTGCAATGGCGCCTCTGGCATTGGGCACTGACCTCGGTGGTTCAGTCAGAATCCCTTGTTCCTTTAATAACCTTACGGGTTTGAGACCTACGCCCGGGCGAATACCATTCTATCCAACGGATTATGGCTGGGATACTCTTGTTGAGCATGTCCAAGGACCAATGGTTAGATATGTTTCTGATATAGGTTTGGCAATGCGCGTGCTATCGGGACCAGATGATCGTGATCCATCAAGCCTTCCCGATGATGGCATTGATTTTTGTAGGGCTGCCTCAGGGGTGGAGAGTCTCAAGGGTCGCCGTATTGCTTATGTTGGTGATCTTGGCGGCGTTATACCTTTGGATACAGAGGTAGCTCGTCTGGTCAAGGCGGCGGCATATAGGTTCGAGGACCTTGGCTGTGTGGTCGAAGAGTCTTGTTTTGATGCTTCGGATATCCAAGACATCATTAGAGGAACGCGTGGTTTTGGGATGGTGGCCCGTTATGCCGAGCGCTTCGATAACTTTCAGGAACTGATGACACCACAGCTAATTAGCCAAGTGAGTGCCGCACTGGAGCTTTCTGTTCGTGATGTCGTTCGATCAGAGAGGTTGCGCACTTTATATTGGCATAAGATAAGAAAATTTATGGGCAATTTTGATTATCTAATTGCGCCTGTCGTCGGCGCACCACCCTTTAGATTAGACGAAGCACTGCCAACGCATATTGGTGGCAAGCGGGTTGATCGTTTTCAGGATGTATTTCTATCAGCTTACGCGTTTAGTGTTACTGGACTGCCAGCGATCTCTATTCCTTGTGGTTTAACAAATGACGGTCGCCCAGTAGGCATGCAGATTATTGCAAAAAGGCACGCAGACGACAAAGCGCTCGAGGCTGCGAGTGCCTACGAGGCGCTAGCTCCTGAATTATTCTGCCGTCCAGAAGTTGATGTAAGTGTTATTAAAGCTGTTAGTGAACATCTAAACACACCTGGTGTAACAATGCGAAAATGAGTTCCGTGCGACCCGAACAACCAGGTAGATGAACACTAGGGAAACACAGAGAAGCACTTTGACACACAAAGGCCCGCAACATCTTATTTTAAAAAACATTTTTTAACACACAGAAACACCTTGAAACAGTAGTGTAGTTCCCCTCACCTGTCCTATCCCCCCAGTGCGTAGGGGGAGAGGTTAAGTGAGGGGGTAAATCCTATAAGCTTTTCCGCAGCATTCGACCGTGCGAAACTTCTTCAAAGCCTTCGCGGGTATAAAATGCCAATGCCCCTTCGCGATGTTGGCTGGTGTGCAGTGAGATTGAGGGCAGGCAGCGCGCCTGCGCCCAGTCTTCGGCTGCCTGCATCAACGCATGGCCGATGCCGGTGCGCTGTTTGGCGGCACTGACGACGAAGGATTGCACGTATGCTTCGACTGGTTTTTCCAGGGCGGCGCGTTGATAAATATGTACGATGCCCAAAACCTCGCCGTCGATGCGGGCGGTAAATATGGCGTGGTCATCGTAGGCGCGGACGGCATGGAAGCGTTTCGCGAGTTCGGCGATCTCGATTTCGTAACCGAGGTCGCGCATCAAGCGTTGTGCGTCATCCAGGTCTGCTTCGGATAGCAGAGAGATTTTAATCGACATCGAACGTTCAGAGGCCCAGCGCCATGCCGTCGCGACCGGGGTCGGCGCCACCGTCCAGGCCGTTCTCTGTGATGCGGATCGCGTGCACCCCGGCGAAGTGGTAGCTGACCGCATAACGGCGGATTTGATACCCCTCCGCCTCAAGCGCTGCTTGGGTACGTCGGGGGATGCGGTTGACGATTTCGATGAGGTCGCTGGTTGCAGAGAACCGCGGCGCGGAGACCGCTTGTTGCGCATCCATCCCGAAATCAAGGGCGTTTAAGATACCCTGGAGTACGCCCATGGCGATGTAGGTGCCGCCGGGTGCGCCGATCAACAATACTGGCTTATCGTCTTTGAACACCATTGTCGGTGCCATCGAGGTAAAGCGCGCTTTGCCCGGTGCCAGCGAGCCCGTCATGCCGGGCCTTGGATCAAACACGCCCATGCAGCCGTTGTAAACGAAGCCGAGACCTTCGGTGACGACGCCGGACGGCATCCCCAGCGAATGCGTCAGCGACACGCAGTTGCCGTCGTTATCGATACTGCACACATGCGTGGTTTCTTTTTGATCGGTACCTTTTTGCAAGCGCGGCACATGGGTTTTTTCACCCGATTTTATGCGGTCGGCCAGCGTCTTGGCGTAGTCTTTCGACAGCAGGTGATCTAACGGTAAATCGACGAACCTTGGGTCGCCGACGGAGGTATCTTTGTCGACGGTCGCTATCTTCATCGCTTCGGCGACGGTGCGAATATAATCCGGGCTGTTATGACCCATCGCTTTTAGGTCAAAATTTTCAAGGATGTTCAGCATCTGCAACACCATCACGCCGCCGCCGGGCGGTGGGCAAGAGGCGACGCGGTAGCCGCGATAGTCGGTCCACAACAGATCGGTATTTTCAGGGCCGGCGTTCTTCAGATCTTCGGCCGAGATATGGCCGCCGTTCGCTCTCATATCAGCAACGATCTTTGCCGCGATTTCGCCTTCGTAGAAATCATCGGCGCCGACGTCGGCGATGCGGCGGTACGTTGCGGCCAAGTCCGGATTTTTCAGCAGCGCCCCCATTTTGATCTTTGAGCCATCGGCGTTCAGGTAAATTTTCGCCGTTGCCGGTGAGCCGCGCAGGTATTCGTAATGATCAACGCGCCCACCCGGCTCGTGTTGATCCCAGAAGTAGCGGACGTGCGGACGCACCTGCCAGCCTTGTTCCAAATGTTGAATGGCGGGCTGAATCGCCTCGGCCAAGCTTTTTGTGCCCCAGGTTTTGAGGGCGACGTCATAGGCGCGGAGGCTTTCCGGTGTTGCAATCGCTTCATAGCCGACCTCGTTGACGCGGCCTTTGAGGATAAATCCGAACCCGTCCTCGCATTCGGCGACGAGCTTGTCGGCCCACATGTCGGGTGTCACTGATGCCGGTGCACGAGCATGAAAATCCAAGCACTGATGCACGCCGGTCTTCGGCATATACACATGCATGGAACCGAACCCTGCGATCCCAGACATGAATGGATCGACGGCGGTCTGTGTCAGCGCAGTAGCAATTGCAGCGTCGACGGCATTGCCGCCGGCACGCAGCATTTCGACACCCGCTTCGACGGCTTCCGGCTGTGGCGCCGTGACCATACCTTGTTTCATAGGGGTCACTCAGCGTAGCCGGGGTCGATTTTGTCCAGCATGCGCTTCAGCGCTTCCCACTGAACAGCGGCATTGCCGCCGGACGAATAGGATTCGGCGAACTGTTGTGCCGTATGCTCGCAGACTTCGGGTGACGGGAAGGTAAGCTCGGCGCCACCGGCTTGCGCTTTCAGCTGCAGTTCGCATGAATCGTTCAGGCGCTTATGAAGAATAAAAGCGTGTGCGACGCTTTCGCCGACCGTCATCAAACCATGATTGGTGAGGATCATTGCGTTCATGTCACCAAGATCGGCGGCGAGGCGGTCGCGCTCGTCCAAGTCTTCGGCAATGCCCTCAAAGGCGTGATAGGCGACACGGTTATAGAAGCACAACGACTTTTGATTCAGCATCAACAAGCCCTGCTTTTGCGCCGACACCGCCATGCCTTCCATGGTATGGGTGTGCATCACGCAGACAGCGTCGTCGCGGTTCATATGGATCGCGGAATGGATGGTGAAGCCGGCTTTGATATAGCCGAACGGGCTTTCCATCAGCTTGTTACCGTCACAGTCGATCTTGATCAACGACGATGCGGTGATCTCTTCGAATTTCAGGCCAAACGGATTGATCAGGAAATGATGGTCGGTGTCGGGGATGCGCGCCGAGTTATGGGTGAACAAAAGATCATCCCAACCGTAGTGTGCGACCAATCGGTAGCACGCCGCGAGATCGACCCGCATTTGCCACTCTTCTTCGGAAACCCGGTCACGGACTGACGGTAGTTCCAAGGCATGCACATTGCTCATGACATTTCCTCCCCATGTATCTGATGCTTTTAATTTTGATAGCGTCTCCCATTGTCGGCTACTCTGCAAGTCTGTGCTGGAGGGGAGCAAGTAAATGACAACGAACACACCGACTGACGGGTGGCACACGCCACCAAAGGACTATGTAGCAGCGAAAGCGGCGCCGTATCAGGGCGAAAGATTGCATTCGCAGTACGTCACCGTACGTGATGGGATCCGCCTGGCGGTGGATGTGCACCTACCCGGCACGTTAGATGAAGAAAAAACGTATCCGGCGATTTGCATTTTTACCCCCTATTACCGGCGGTTTGCCTTGCGCAAGGGTCATCGGGACGGCATCGACGCGTGTCCCACAGTGGCGTTCTATCGCGATAATTTTGTAGATCGGAA
>JAFMCK010000085.1 GCA_017857825.1 Rhodospirillales bacterium | reverse complement strand
TAGAGCGACCGCAGTGATAACGGCGCACCCTGTGCACGCACATGATGTTCAATGCCGGGTGGGATCCATACAGCGCGCTGCGGTGGTACTACCCATACACCGGACGTGGACGTGACCCGCATCACGCCCTCAGCCGCATACAAAAGTTGCGCGCGGCGGTGCGTATGCCAATCGATGACATGATCTGCAGGACATTCCCGTGCCCTGGCAACAATCAGGCCCGGGCCCTCGTCGACGCCTGGAATTGGGGCCAAGACATTCAAATTTGTCGGTTTTGCAGTATTCTTTGTCATACTAACGGATAGTAGACGTTTTGTGGCGCTGGTAAAGTCCGTGTCGATTTAGAATAGTGTGGATTGACGGCGGAGACGGCATGATGAGCGAGAGTGGGTTTTTAAGGAACGGATGGCGCAGCCGAGAGGTTTTCTTGGTGCTGACCGCCATTGCCATGCCGATTTCGTTCTCCACCTGGCAGGCGCTGTTCAATAATTTTGCGCACGATCAAGCCGCACTCGGCGGCGACGGGGTTGGCTGGGTGCAGTCGTTCCGCGAAGTGCCGGGGTTTCTCAGTTTTACGGTGATTTTTCTCTTGCTGTGGTTTCGCGAGCAGCGGTTTACCCTGGCGTCCCTGGTGCTGCTTGGTCTCGGCACCATGATCACCGGGTTTTATCCGTCATTTTGGGGGCTGATGCTGACAACGTTTGTGATGTCCATCGGTTTTCACTACTTCGAAAGCCTGCATCAATCGTTGGCGCTGCAATGGACCGATAAAAAGACTGCCCCCGAAGTGATGGGCAAGATCGTCAGTGCGCGATCCGTCGCGGCGCTGCTCTCGTTCGGCCTCATCTATGTGATGCTGGATGTCGGCGAGGTGGACCTAAAGTGGATTTACGTGCTGGGCGGCGGGGTCACGGTGGTGATCGGGCTGGTTTGCTGGTTCGGGTTTCCGCAGTTCGAGGCCCAGGTCGAGCAGTCGAAAAAGATTGTGCTCCGTAAACGCTACTGGCTTTGGTACGCGCTGGTATTTATGTCCGGGGCGCGCCGGCAAATTTTTGTCGTGTTCGCAGGTTTTTTGATGGTGCAGAAGTTCGGTTTTACGGCCGGGCAGATGAGCTTGATGTTCCTGGCCAACATGGCATTGACGATCTATCTGGCGCCGAAAATTGGCCGTTTGATCAGCCGTGTCGGCGAGCGGCGAATTTTGATCATTGAATACACCGGTCTGGTTGCTGTGTTTGCGGGCTATGCGTTCGCGTCCGAAGCCTGGGTCGGCGTGCTGCTGTACATCGTCGATCACGTGTTCTTCGCCATGGCGATTGCGATCAAGACGTACTTCCAAAAGATCGCCGACCCCGCCGACATCGCGTCGTCGTCGGGGGTCAGCTTCACGATTTCGCATATCGTCGCGATTGTTATTCCTGCTGCGTTCGGGTTCCTCTGGCTAACCCAGCCGTCATATGTTTTCCTTGCCGGATCGGCGATGGCGTTGATTTCGCTCGTGCTGGCCCTGATGGTCCCCCGTGAGCCGGAGCCCGGCAACGAGTCCCTGATCTTCCGCGTGTTGCCGATCTTGAAACCCGATGTGCCGCCGATCTCTAAACCCGGCACGCAACCAGCGGAATAACGGCTTAATATGAAAAAACGTTTCGAAGGCACCAAAGACTACGTCGCCACCGATGACCTGAAGATTGCCGTCAATGCGGCGGTCGGCCTTGAGCGCCCTTTGCTGGTCAAAGGTGAGCCCGGCACCGGCAAGACCGTGCTGGCCGAAGAAATTGCGAAGGCCTTGGATGCCCCGTTGCTGACGTGGCACATCAAGTCGACCACCAAGGCACAGCAGGGACTTTACGAGTACGACGCCGTGGCACGTCTGCGCGACAGCCAGTTGGGCGACGCCAAGGTGCACGACATCAGCAACTACATCGTCAAAGGCAAGCTGTGGGAGGCGTTTACGCACCCGGTCCGCCCGGTGCTGCTGATCGATGAAATTGATAAGGCCGACATCGAGTTTCCGAACGATCTTTTGCTGGAACTCGACCGTATGGAATTCGTTGTCTATGAAACCCAAGAAACCGTGCGCGCCGAACATCGCCCGGTGGTGATCATTACGTCCAACAATGAAAAAGAATTGCCGGATGCGTTTCTGCGCCGCTGCTTTTTTCACTACATCAAGTTCCCGGACCCCGATACCATGCGCGCCATCATCGACGTGCATTTTCCCGACGTGCAAAAGCGCTTGGTAAAAGAAGCGATGGAAGTGTTTTACGAACTCCGCGATGTCGCCGGCCTAAAAAAACGCCCGTCCACGTCAGAGCTTTTGGACTGGATCAAGCTGTTGATGATCGAAGAGATTCCTGCAGAAGCCTTGCGCTCGGGCGATCAAAAAGACCTGATTCCGCCGCTGTATGGCGCGCTGCTGAAAAACGAACAAGACGTTCATATGCTGGAGCGCTTGGCGTTCCTGAATCGTCGGAATTCATAGCCAGGGTCCCGTTCCTCCTGCGAAGCGGGGGCGAGGACAGGTGAGGGACCCATTGTCGACCGTGACCTTTACTCACATTCATGATTTCATAAGCGCATGGAGAAATATTTAGATCCGGCTTTGTGGGAGCGCTTGGCGCTTGATGCGTGGGCGTGGACGTTGGCGCACGTATTGACGCTGGAAGCGGCGGTGCAGGCGCTGTTGATCCTCGTCGCATTTCTGGTCGCGCGGTTATTGGCGCCGCATATGGAAAAGCTTGTTCAAGCGGCGCTGGGCCATCGCCGATTTCCCAGCTTCCTCGTGCGGCCGGTGCGTGCCCTGGGGGCGCTCAGCCTGCCGGTGCTGTGGCTGGCATTGCAATGGTTTACGGTGTTCGCGGCAGCGGGTGCAGGGTACCCAAACCGGCTGATCGAAAGTGTGGTGTCGTTGCTGACGGCGTGGGTGGTGATCCGCTACGCGTCGGGTTTTGTGCGCGATTCAGGTTTTGCCAAGTTGTTGGCGATTGCCGCGTGGTCCGTCGCGGCGTTGAATTTGGTCGGCTTGCTGGACCCGACCATACAGACATTAGACAGTATGGCGTTTTCGCTCGGCGACATCCGGCTTTCGGTGTTGGGCATCCTCAAGGCCGCCTTGGTGTTGATGATCATGCTGTGGCTGGCCGGTGTTATTTCCAGGCTGATCGAACACCGCCTTGATGTGGCGCGTGCACTGTCGCCATCAGCAAGAGTGTTGATCGGCAAGCTGGTGCGTGTGCTGCTGATCATTATCGCGGTCATCACGGCACTGGAAAGCATCGGTATCGACCTCACGGCACTGGCTGTCCTCGGCGGCGCTATCGGCCTTGGGATCGGGTTTGGCCTGCAAAAAGTGATCTCAAATCTCATGAGTGGTATTATCTTGCTCATGGATAAGTCCGTGAAGCCGGGCGACGTCATTGCCATCGATAACACCTTCGGCTGGATCAATCGGCTCAGCGCCCGCTATGTCTCGGTGATCACGCGGGACGGCATCGAACATCTGATCCCGAACGAAGATCTGATCAGCCAGCGCGTCGAAAACTGGTCGTACTCAGATAGCTTGATCCGTTTGAAGTTGCCGATCGGCATTTCATATGAGTCCGATGTGCCGTTGGCCATGAAGCTGGCTGTTGAAGCCGCCGAAACCGTGCCCCGCGTGCTCGACAAACCGGCACCCGTGTGTCGGCTGATGAATTTCGGCGATGACTCGGTAGAGCTTGAATTGCGGGTGTGGATCGACGATCCGCAAAAGGGTGTCGTCAACGTGCGTTCCGAGGTGCTGCTGAACATTTGGAACATCTATCATGAGCAGGGGATTGAATTCCCGTTCTCGCAGCGTGATCTGCACATTCGCTCGTCGGTGCCGTTGGACGTGCACCTCACCAAGGACAGCGATAAGGACCCGGCGAAAGACGCTGAGGAAACCTGATGTTTATCGATTTTTTTCTCAAGCTCCGTGATGCCCAGGTGCCGTGTTCGCTAAGGGAATACCTGACCCTGGTTGAAGCCGTCGACGGCGGCTATGCGGAATTTGATATCGAGGGTTTTTACTACTTAAGTCGGTCTGCTTTGGTCAAAGACGAACGTAACCTGGATAAGTTCGACCGCGTGTTCAGCCAAGTCTTCAAGGGCCTTGAACCCCCGGAAGGAGAGGATGGGCCCGGGCATGATATCCCCGAAGAATGGCTCCGAAAACTCGCTGAAAAACTGCTGAGCGAGGAAGAAAAAAAGCAGATCGAGGCCATGGGCGGCTTTGATAAGTTGATGGAAACATTGAAGAAACGTCTAGAAGAACAAAAAAAGCGCCATCAAGGCGGCTCTAAATGGATCGGCACCGCAGGCACGTCGCCGTTTGGCGCATACGGCTATAATCTCGAAGGCGTGCGTATCGGCCAAGACGACAATCGCAATTTTTCCGCCGTCAAAGTCTGGGATAAACGCGAGTTTAAAAACCTCGACGATACGTTGGAGCTCGGGACGCGGAACATCAAAGTGGCGCTGCGACGGTTGCGCCGTTTTGCCCGCGAAGGCGCACCGACCGAGTTGGATTTGGACGGCACCATTCGCGGCACGGCGCGCAAAGGGTTTCTGGATTTGCAGATGCGGCCCGAGCGGCATAACGCAGTTAAGGTGTTACTGTTTTTCGATATCGGCGGGTCCATGAATCCGCACGTGCGCACTATGGAAGAGTTGTTTTCAGCGGCCCGCGCCGAGTTCAAGCACATGGAATATTTCTATTTCCACAACTGCCTGTACGAGCATGTATGGCGCGACAATCGTCGGCGCCACGTGAACGCCATGCCGACATGGGATGTGCTGCATACGTATCCGCACGATTACAAAGTCATCATCATCGGCGATGCGTCGATGAGCCCCTATGAAATCGCCATGCCCGGCGGCAGCGTCGAGCATTGGAACGAAGAGGCCGGCGGGGTGTGGCTACAGCGGTTGTTGCAGGTTTATCCCAAGACCGTCTGGATCAACCCGATCAAACGCGACTGGTGGGACCACACACAGTCGGTATCGATGATCCGCGACCTGATGGAAGACCGCATGTTTCCGCTGACGCTCAGTGGCCTCGAAGACGCCATGCGCGAGCTGACGCGCTGACTTAATCTTTGGCGTCGGCGGCGACTTGCATCTTGATGATTTTGTCGGGGTCTTGAACCATGCCGCTTTGGCCTTCGCCTTTTTTGATCATGTCGACGAATTCCATGCCTTCGGTGACTTCACCCCAAATCGTGTATTGGCGGTCGAGCCATTCCGCGCGTTCAAGGACGATGAAAAACTGGCTGTCGGCGCTGTTCGGGTTTTGTGAGCGTGCCATACCCAGGGTGCCGCGATAAAATTTCTCGAAATCGGAAAATTCTGCGGCGAGATTCTTACCCGATCCACCAGTGCCGGTGCCGGTCGGGTCACCGGTTTGGGCCATAAAGTTATCGATGACACGATGGAATACGATGCCGTCGTAAAAGCCTTCGCGGACCAGCTCTCTGATGCGCGCGACATGCGCAGGGGCGAGGTCGGGGCGCATTTCGATGACGACACGACCGTCCTTAAGGTCCAAATACAAAGTGTTTTCGGGGTCGGCGGCCTTGCTTTCGTCGGTCATGGCAATACTCAGGCTAAGGGTCAGAATGAGGGCGGCGAATAAACGTGCGGAGAGGCGTCCCATAGAAAAAAGCTCCCAAAAAAACAGGGGGTCTGAAAAGAAATCCTTGGGCGGAATACGCCTTTAGCCGTTCAGTCAAACAGCGAGTCGATGTCCGCCTGACTTAGACCCTTACCCTCTAGCTGAGGACCGTTCAAGAGCTTCTCGTCCTCGGATTTCTCGTCGCCTTTGACTTTAACATCGTCCATCGCTTCTTCGCCCCAGATCGCGACAATGGAACTGACGCGCTCTTCGACGTAGCCCAAAGACTTCGTGATCTTGTTGACCCGCTGGCCGGTGATGTCTTGGAATGAGCACGCCTCAAAGATTGTTGCGCTGGATTGGCCGATGCGATCAAGTAAGGCCTCGGCCTTTGCATTGCCTTTTATTTCGGCGCGCAATTCATTGACTGCAACGTCACTGCCTTCGACCGCTTCCATAATGGTGTTGGTCGCATGCTCGGTGGCTTTGACGATGGCGGATAGTTGCTCCGACATGCTCTCAAATTGATGCTCGGAATCTGCTGGCCGATTGATCGCCGCGATTTCTTCTTTGACGCGTTGGATGTATTGGAACAGTCCAACCAATTCGCTTTTCAGTTGGACCGGGTCGTTTTGATTGGACATAATTTCATTCCTCTGGGCAACCCGCAGGGGTTTACGCCGTTGTTGAGGTAGACCATATCGGGATTTATACCTGCGCGAAACCCGTTCTCGAAAAAGTCGGGTCAGGCGTTGAACCTACTTAGGATCAATCTTGCCGCTTCGCTCGGTATGCGGGTGCCGTTGCGAACTTCGGCTTCCAGTTTTGCGGCCGGGCCGTCAGGCGCGCGGACTTTTTCCAACAAGCTTGCGGTGACTTCATCCCACATCCAGCTTGCCGCTTGGTCGGCGCGTTTTGCGGCAAGTTGGCCAGTATCGGTCATAATCTGCCTGAATTCGGTCATTGCGTCCCAAACGGCGTCGATGCCATCGCCGGTGTGGGCAGAACACTTCATGACTTTTGCCCGCCAGATATCGCTTTCCGGGCGCAGCATTTGCAACGCCGAGCGGTAGTCGTGGAAGGCGCGATTAGCCGCCGCCGATAAATCGCCGTCTGACTTGGTGACGACCAATAAGTCCGCCATCTCGACGATGCCTTTTTTGATGCCTTGCAGATCATCACCGCCACCGGGCGCTACCAACAGTGTGAACATATCAACCAAGTCAGCCACCGCGTATTCAGATTGGCCGACGCCGACGGTTTCCACCAGCACCACGTCAAAGCCGGCGGCCTCGACGGCGATGATCGTTTCGCGGGTGCGCCGGGCGACGCCGCCTATGGAGCGCCCGGATGGGGACGGGCGGATGAAGGCATCCGGGTGGCGTGCAAGTTTTTCCATCCGCGTCTTGTCGCCCAAAATCGACCCACCGGTTTTGGGACTAGACGGGTCGACGGCCAGCACGGCGACGCGATGGCCTTGGTCGATGACGTGCAGCCCAAAGGTTTCGATGAACGACGACTTACCGACCCCAGGCACGCCGGAAATGCCGATGCGGATTGCATTGCCGGCATTGCCGAGTAGCCCCGCAATTGCTTGTTCAGCCAACGCGCGGTCACTGGCGCGGGTGGATTCGATGCGGGTAATCAATTTGGCTAACGCGCGGCGTTGACCGCTTTTGACGGCGGACACGATATCGTCGGGATGGCTCACGATTTTTTCCGGGCTTTGTTCTTTTTGCCGGTCTGTTTTTGATCCATCGCGCCGCCGAATGCATGCATCGCCATGACCTGGAGTTTTTCGCGCTGCTCTTTGGGGAGATCGTCGAACACCTTGCGTTGCTGGTCTTGAATGATGAGCGCTTGTTCGATCAACGCCTGGCGGTCGGGCGGAATGTTTTTCTTTCGCTCCAACTCATCGGCGGCGGCATCGATGGCCTGTTGGATCAGGGTCTCCGGCAACACATCGAGATCACTGACTTCTTCCGATTCAGGTGCTGATTTTGGCGCTGATTTTGCCGCCGGCTTCGGTTTTTTACCGGCGCGCGCATCACGCTTGGCATCTTGAATCGCCGTATATTTTTCGCGAGCAGCTTTATCCATGAAAATGGATAGGACGGCGCGGGAGATAAAGTTACCGGCCATGTGCGCTCAATGCTCCGCTTCAAATGCCCTGTTGATACGAATCCAATGACCTACGGTAGGCGGATGTTTTTTTGTTGTAAACGGCCATTTAAGGCCCGGAAAAGGCATCTTCGCGCTGGCCAAGGCGACCTTTCGACCCCTAGTATCACCTCATGAAACGTATCAGAGACGCAAAAATTGTTGCCACGCTCGGGCCTGCCAGCAGCACACCGGAACAGATCACCGAACTGTTTTTGGCCGGGGTCGATGTGTTCCGTATGAATTTCTCGCATGGCGCCCACGAAGGCCACCGCGAGCGGCTTCAGGCGGTGCGCAATCTTGAGCGCGATCACGGTCACGGGGCGGCGGTACTAATGGATCTGCAAGGCCCGAAGTTGCGGGTGGGTAAATTCGAAAACGACAAGGTCGAATTGCATACCGGGCAGACCTTCCGCTTGGAAGCCGACGAGTTCTTGGGCACATCCGAAAAAGCTTGTCTGCCGCATCCGGAAGTCTTCGCGGCACTTGAGCCTGATACCGATCTTTTGTTGGACGATGGCCGGCTCCGCCTGAAAGTTCTGTCACATGGCGACGGTTGGGCCGAGACCAAGGTCATCACCGGTGGCACGTTGTCGAACCATAAGGGATTGAACGTGCCGGGTGTATTGCTCGATGTGTCGCCGCTTACAGAAAAAGATATGCGCGATATGCAGTTCGGCCTCGATCTGGGCGTTGACTTCGTTGCGCTCAGCTTTGTGCAGCGTCCCGAAGACGTTGCCGCGGCGAAAAAGCTGATCGCCGGGCGCGCGCAGGTTATTTCAAAACTGGAAAAACCACAGGCATTGACCCGTCTGGATGAAATCATCGAACTTTCCGATGGCATCATGGTGGCGCGCGGTGACCTTGGAGTTGAAGTGCCGCCCGAGGACGTCCCCGGCATTCAAAAGCGGATCATCCGCAAGTGCCGCGATGCCGGTAAGCCGGTTATCGTCGCGACGCAGATGTTAGATAGCATGATCTATGCACCGACACCGACCCGCGCCGAAGCTTCCGACGTCGCGACCGCCATTTATGACGGCGCCGATGCGGTGATGCTGTCGGCGGAAACGGCGGTCGGCGACTACACCGTCGAAAGCGTGTCGATGATGGAACGCATCATCCGCCGTGTTGAACGAGATGAGGTCTATCGGGAAATGCGCGAACTTGAACGTCGCGCACCCGAAAAAACCGCAGCTGACGCGATCACGGCGGCGGCGCGGCAAGTGGCGGATACGATTTCGGCGGCAGCCGTAGTGACGTTTTCGTCAACAGGGTCGACAACGCTGCGTGCAGCCCGCGAACGACCGAAGGTGCCAATCTTGGGGCTTACGCCCAGACTTGATACGGCGCGGCGCCAAGCCCTGATTTGGGGCGTCCACTCGGTGCTGACCGAAGACTGCCATACGTTTGGCGAGATGGTGTCGAAAGCGCTTCATGCGGCAAAGACTGAAGGCTATGCCGGGCCCGGTGACGCCATCGTGATCACCGCCGGCGTGCCGTTTGGCACCCCGGGCGCCACCAATATTTTGCGTATCGCCTGGGTCGAGTAGGCTTAAGCCTTGTCCGAACCAACTGACAGCAACGGTGCAGCCATTCCCAGGTTGCCCGACAAAGACGCGTTTGCCGGTGGCATATTTGCCCTGGGGGCGTTCGGCATATGGGGCTTTCTGCCGGTTTATTTCAAATACATGGCCGACGTGCCGGCGCTGGAAATTTTGGCGCACCGGATCGTCTGGTCGGTGATATTCGTCGGCCTGCTGCTGCTTGCAGCCGGGCGTTGGGGCGAGATCCGCGCGGCGCTGCGAAACCGAAAGTTGGTGGCAAAGCTGTTTCTGACCGCGCTGCTGATTTCCGGGAATTGGTTGCTGTTTATTTGGGCGGTGACCCATGAACACATGCTGCAAGGCAGCTTGGGGTATTATATCAATCCGTTGATTAATGTGGTCATGGGCGTGGTTTTGCTGGGCGAGCGGCTAAGCAAGGCAAAGTGGATCGCGGTCGCCCTGACCGCGCTGGCTGTGCTGAATTTGACGCTGGGTGTCGGCGAAGCGCCGTGGATTGCGTTAACGCTGGCAATGCTGTTCGGGTTGTACGGCTTTATACGCAAAACCACGGTGATCGCCGCGCAGCCGGGTCTGTTTATCGAGACCATCGTGCTGATGATCCCGGCGGTCGGATATTTGGTTTATCTCGCCTGGGTGGGCGAGGGGGCCTTGGGGGCCCGTTCGCTCGGCTTCGATGCCATGCTGATGTTGGCAGGCGTGCTGACGGCGGTGCCACTGATCTTTTTTGCTGCCGCCGCGCGCAGACTCAGGCTGGCGACACTTGGGTTCTTTCAGTTCCTGACGCCGACGATGCAGTTCTTGTTGGCGGTGTTCGTCTACGGTGAGGTGTTTACGGACTCTCACAAGATCACGTTTGGGCTGATCTGGCTGGCGCTCGCGGTCTATTCTGCGGACAGTTGGCATCGGCGCGGAAAAGCCTCTTGATCACCGATCTGATGACGATCCTGTTTAACATCGTCACGCCTGTGTTGGCGTGCGCGGCCATCGGGTATGGCTGGTCGCGCGCCGGTCAGCCTTTCGATAAAGGCATGGTCGGTAAGCTGGTGATGTTCATCGGCGTGCCGAATCTGGTGTTTCATGCCTTGGTCAGCGTCGAATTCGCGCCGCAGGAGTTCGGTGAAATGGCCGCCGCCTCGTTGGCATCAAGTGTGGTCTTTCTCGGGGCCGGGTGGGGTGTTTTAAAGGTGCTTGGGCTGTCGGCGCGCACGTGCCTAAATCCGATTGCGTTCGGCAATACCGGCAATATGGGGTTGCCGCTGGCGTTCTTGGCATTCGGTGATCACGGCTTGGCGTTGGCTGTCGCGTATTTTGTCGTCAACGTGATATTGTTGGTGACGATCGGCGTCGCGGTGGCGTCGAACCGCTATAATCCCCGTGAAGTGCTGCGCCAGCCGTTTATCTATACCGTCGCCGCCGCGTTGTTTTTTATGCTGAGCGGCACACCGGTGCCTGCCGCCCTTGCCGAGACCACAAAAATGCTCGGCAACTTCACCATCCCGTTGATGCTGATCACGTTGGGCGTGTCGCTGGCCGAGCTGAAACTGGTCAGCCTGCCCCGCAGCATTTTAGTCGCCGCCCTTCGACTGGGCCTCGGCGTCGCCGTCGGCTTCGGCTTGGCGGCCGCGTTCGGCATGACCGGTGCACCGCGCGGTGTGTTGGTGCTGATGTGCGCCATGCCGGTTGCCGTAATTACCTACCTAATGGCCGAAACCCACGCCGGTGACGGACGTCACGTGGCGGGTGCGGTGATCGTCTCGACGCTGGCGTCCTTCGTGATGCTGCCGCCGCTGTTGTGGGTGTTGATCAACTAGGTCGGTCATTTATGCGTTGGAAGCTATGATCGTGGTCAGGGTGATGGGGACCGGAATTATTTTGTGTCCAACCGGGTCGCGCCGTTCCAATTTTGGGGCGGCGGATTTGACAAAAAGCCGCGGCACTTCTCGGCCAATAACTTCGAGACCGGATCGTCTGGATCGCTCGTGCTCAACTGGTTGAGCATGTATAGGGCGTCATCAAATTCACGATGCAGATAAAAGTCAAACGCCTGCTCGTATTTTGATGATCGCTGTAACGTTTCTTTACCGACGTAAAATTCTGCATTCTCGCCACGTTCGCCCATCAACTCATATATCGTTACCGGCACACTGGTGCCCTTTGCTTCTATGATATCGACACGGCGAAATAAAAATGATGAAGCCGCTTTGCGGCAGACCGCGTCGGTTACCAATA
>JAFMCK010000084.1 GCA_017857825.1 Rhodospirillales bacterium | reverse complement strand
ATAAGCCCCGCCGCCGTGGCCGAAACCGAGCCCGATGATGAGCCCCCCGGCACCCGGTCGGGCGCGGCTGGGTTGACCGGTGTGCCGTAGTGCGCGTTCACGCCCATCAGACTGTATGCGATCTCGTCGGTATGGGTTTTGCCGATAAGTGTCGCGCCCGCATCAAGCAGCGCCTGCACGGCGGGCGCCGTGGTATCGGCGATATCGTGGGTCCGCGCCCAGTCCGGGCTGCCGCAGCCCGTCATGTGGCCTTTGATATCGTAAAGGTCTTTGGCGCCGAAGGTTTTGCCGGCAAGCGGCCCTGCCTCGGCACCTTCGACGGTGAAGGTAGAAACGAAAGCGTTGACGGTATCGTTGATCATCATTTTATGCGGGACCATGAAGCTCGGGGAGGGCGCGGGTGAATGTCGGGCGGCCGGATTTAAAGCCGTACATCGGCTGCGACAGTTCCGCGACAGCCATCGCCGGCGTGGTGTTGTCGACCGCGACCAAGTCGGCGGTCATGCCTTTGGCGACGCCGTGATCTGTCAGGTTCAACAGCTTCGCAGACCGGGTTGAGACCATGTTCAGGCATTCCGCCAGGGTGTCCATTTTACCGATCTGTGCGACGTTGGCGTAGAGGTTTGCCATCCGGATCAGGGAACAGTCGCCGAACGGTGTGAACGGGTTCAGCACGTTGTTGGTCGACAACGAGCAATTGACGCCGTGTTCCAGCAGCGCATGCACATGGGTGACGCCACGCGGCACTGTGTGGTCGTGGTCGCGATGCATCAAAAAAAGGTCCGTCGATGGCAGCACGGTTACGGCCACACCGGCGTCGGCCAGCTTGCGTGCGGTCTGCGCCAGTTTTTCAGGCGGCATGACGGAAAATTTCGTGACATGCCCGATGGTGACGCGTCCGCCCCAGCCGAATTCATCTGCTTTGCGGCAGACGTACTCCGCATCCAAATCCGACGCATCGGCGCCGAAATCTAGATGCATATCGATGTCGACGTCGAATTCCCGTGCCATATCGAACACGCGGTCGATCTGACCGTGCGGGCTTGAGTCCGTGTAGGGCGCGGCGCCGACAGCGGTTGCGCCGTCTTTGAGCGCGGCCACCATCAATTCGTCGGTGCCCGGATTGTTGAGCAGACCTTCTTGCGGGAAAACACAGATCTCGACATCTATCGCCCAGGCGAACTCGGCGATGGCGGCTTTGACTCCTTCGATACCACGTAGCCCGACGACGGGGTCGACCTCGACATGGGTGCGCATCCGTGTTGTGCCGTTGAGCACGCATTTGCGCAGGGTCTTCTTTGCGCGTTCGGCGACGTCTTCCTCGGAGAACCCTTTTTTCAGGCGGGCAACTTCTTCGATGGCTTCCTCAAGATCGCCGCGTTTCGAGGCGCAGCGATCGAGGATGCAGGATTTGTCCAAGTGGATGTGGGTTTCGACAAAGCCCGGCAGCAAAAGGCGACCTTCAAGATCGATATCTTGGCAACCCGGTGACAGGTTGGTGCCGATCTCGACGATCTTGTCACCGCTGACCCCGACATCAAGCGTCTCGCCGGGATGATCGGCGAGGGCGGCGTTTCTGAGTGTCAGGTCCATTTTTTTCCTCCTGTTATTGCGGCGTCTAGTCGGTGTGCCCTAAATACGCACGTTCAATCGCCGGGTCATTTTTAAGTTCATCAGCCGGACCGGCATGGGCGACCCGACCGCTTTCAAGTACGTAGCCGCGATCAGCAACGGTCAAGGCCAAGTTTGCCATTTGGTCGACGATCAGCACCGTCACGCCATCGTCGCGCAGGTCGGCGAGCACGTCATAGAGTTCGGCAATCATCGAAGGCGCGAGGCCCAATGACGGCTCGTCCAAAAGCAGGATCTTCGGTTTCGCCATCAGACCGCGGGCGATGGCGAGCATTTGTTGTTCGCCGCCAGACAATACGCCTGCTTTGCTGTCCATACGGTCTTTGATGCGCGGAAAGCGTTCGGCAATGGCGTCGATCTCCGCGTCTGACACCGGGCCTTTTCGTGTCCACGCCCCTAGACGAATGTTGTCGCGGAGCGTCATGTCCGGGAAGACCTGGCGGCCTTCGGGCACCAGCACCATGCCGGCCGCGGCGATTTGATGTGCGGCGAAGCGCGACGTTTCGGCATCGTTGAGCAGGACCGAACCATCAATCGGACGATGCAGG
Organism: Rhodospirillales bacterium; assembly: GCA_017857825.1. Taxonomy (GTDB): domain Bacteria; phylum Pseudomonadota; class Alphaproteobacteria; order Rhodospirillales; family Casp-alpha2; genus UBA4479. The sequence goes on along the minus strand of JAFMCK010000084.1, from coordinate 9,432 downwards.
CCGCTCATGGCACGGAGCATCGTTGACTTGCCGGCACCGTTGGCGCCCAACACGGCGACCATCTCGCCCGGGCAAACCTCAATATGGACTTTTTCCAGTACCGGAGCCGCACCATAGCCAGCTTCCAGTTTGTGCGCGGTCAGGACGGCGACGTGTTCGCCGCTCCAGGCGTCGGCGCGGGGACGACCTTGGTATTCGGTGCCACCCAGGTAGGCCCGAAGCACGGCGGGATCGTCGCGAATGTCTGCAGGTTTGCCTTGGGTCAGCGGCGCGCCTGCGTCCAGCACGACGATGTGATCGGAAATTCCCATCACCAATGACATATCGTGTTCGACCAAGATCACCGCGATGCCGAGCGCCGCAATATCACGCAGTAACGTGGCCAACTTTGTTTTGTCTTCGCGCATCAGGCCGGCGGCAGGTTCGTCCAGCAATAAGACTTTAGGGCGCGTCGCCAACGCACGGGCGATTTCGACAAGGCGTTTGTCGACGTGCGGCAAGTTACCGGCCAGCCGTGCCAGCGGGCCTGTATAGCCTGTGAACGCCAGTAACTTGGCCGCCATTGCACGTTCAGCTTTGTCGCCACGGTCTGCGAGCATGACCCCGAGGTTGCCTTGTCGGATCGCGATCATCACGTTTTCGAGCACGCTCATATGTTCGAACAGCAGCGTCGTTTGATAGGTGCGCGCAATGCCGGCCCGCGCGATCGCATATGCTGGCTTGCCCGAGATCACCTCGCCTAAGCGAATTTCGCCGGTGTCGGGTACATAAAACCCACCGATCATATTCAACACGGTCGTCTTGCCGGCGCCATTCGGGCCAATGACGCTGGTGACTTTGCCCGGGTGGGCGATGAACGACACATTGCTGGCCGCCTTGATGCCGCCAAATGAGATGCCGATTGCATCGACTTCAAGCGGAATCTCGGTCTGAATATCGCTGCCGAGCACTGCTTTTAAATCGATCTCACCTGGGGCCGCCGAGGTTGGGTCTTCGCGGCTGAGCCAGGCTGCGACCGTGCCGACGATGCCGCGCGGTGCGGCCCAGAGCACACCCAACAACAAGCTGCCAAATAACAGCAGTCGGTATTCGGCGAAATCAGATAAGAATTCCGGCAACAACACGACAATCAGCGCGCCGATCACTGGGCCCCACAGCGTGCCCGCACCGCCGACGACGACCGCCAGGATGAACAGGATCGACTGAAAGAACGGGAACGAGCTTGGCGAGATAAACAGGTTCATCGGTGCAAAGATCGCACCGGCAAAGCCGGTGAGCAGCGCGGATAAAGCAAACGATACGGTCTTTAAGACCAGTGGGTTGAGTCCGATCGCCTGCGCTGCGATCTCGCTATCTCGGACCGCCCGCATGGCGCGCCCCCACGTGCTGTGGGTCAGACGCTGATAGAACGCCAACGAGACGCCTGCCAACAGCACGGCAAACAGCGCAATGTCATTCTCGCTCAGGGTATAGCCGAATAACTCGGGGCTTGGAAAACCCATCAGGCCGTTGGCGCCGCCGGTGAGCGTGCGCCATTCAACAGCGCCGTGTTCGATGATAAACGCGAACGCGATGGTCATCATCGCCAGGTAGGGGCCGCTGACCCGAAGGGCAGGGAGGGCGAGCAGGAAACCGACGATCCCCGAGACCGCGCCTGCGATCAGAAACGCGAGCCAGAAATTGACACCGTTCAACATCAAGATGCCGGTGGCATACGCGCCGATGGCAAAAAAACCGATGTGGCCAAACGACACCTGCCCGGACAGCCCCAGCAAAATATTGATGCCGACGCCGACCAGGATGTTCATCGCCACCATGGCCAGGACGAAGTTGAAATACCCTTCGACGCTGGACGCGATGACCGCGCCGCCGACTGTCGCCAGCGCGATGGCGAGATACGCCACGCGCATATCTAAAACCAAGATACCGAAGTTTTTTAGCGGAGACGGCGTGGCGGTGTCTATTTTGTCGGTCATCGGCTCAGACTTTCTTGATGCCGGCGCTGCCGAGCAGGCCGTTGGGCATAAAGAACAGGGCTGCGATGATCATGCTGAACGCGACGATCTGTGTATATGTGGAGCCCAGGAACGCCGTCGTCAGCGCTTCGACCAAGTCGTACAGCAAACCGGCGATCACCACGCCCCAAGCGCTGGTGATACCGCCTAGGATCGCTGCTGCAAAGGCTTTGATACCGAACACCAAGCCCATGCCTGCGGATACATTGAAAAGTGGAGCGATCAGCAAACCGGCGACCCCCGCCAGCATAGTCGAAAGCGCAAACGCGCCGGCAATCACGAACCGGGTGTCGATGCCCATCAGGCGCGCGGCCTCGGCATTTTGTACGACGGCCAGCATAGCTTTGCCGTATTTGGTGTTTCTGAGCACGAAACTGAAAATCGCGGCGGCGACGATGCCGACCACGGGAATGATCAACTGCAATGGATACGCACCGACACCCATCACATTGATGGCGTCGGTGGCGAGCGGCGAGGGGAAGCTGCGGGGCTCTTTGCCGAACGTGAACAGCACAACGTTGTCGAGCACGATGCCGCCAGCAATCGTCGCCATCAGCCAGGCGTTGGAGCCGCGATCCGCGAATGGGCGCACCAAAAATCGCTCAACCGCCAAGCCGAACACGCCACATAGCGCCAGCGCCAAGATCACCGCAAACGGCATCGGCCAGCCGAGTGTCACGGCGAAGGTGTAGCCCAGCACCGCGCCCAGCATCATCGAGCTACCTTGGGAGAAGTTCACTGTGTTGGACACCACATAGGTGATGTGGAAGCCGAGCGCTAAAAGCCCGTACATGGCACCGAGGCCGAGGCCAGTAATGATCGCTGAGGTGAGCAACATGCGATGCGGCGCCTATTTCTTGAAAATAAAGGATCGGCGACCGCCCATTTTGAGGGCAGCCGCCGCAGGTGGAAGCATTACTTCACAGGGATAATTTTGCCGTCGATGAACTGCGTGAATACAAGGTCTTCGGGACCAAGCGCGTCATGCTTTTCAGGCGAAAACGGCATTTCGTAAGTCTTTATCAGACCATCATACGACTTGATGTCATAGAAGCCTTTGCGCACAGCCGGTCCATCGATGGAGCCGGCGTTCTTGATCGCGAGCGCAGCCAAGTGCATGCCGTCATAGGCGTTGGCGATACCCACAGCAGGGGTTACATCGGCTTCGCCTTTGATTTCCGGGAAGTGCTTTTTCAACTTCGCCATCATCTCGGCGGCTTTCGGCGACGGGTTGCCGGAGAACGTGAAGGTTTGGATCATTTCCACGTCCTTCGCACGTGGCCCGCCGAGTTCGGAGAAACGACCACCAGCCGGACCCCAATGCGAGACAACCGGTACGTTCCAGTTCATCCGTTCTAGCGACTTCATGACCTGTGCCGATGGGCCGACGTTGGCGACCATGAAGATCGCATCGGCGCCGTTGGATTTGAGGCGGGTTAACTGCGGGACCACGTCTATGTCGGACTGTTCGATTTTTTCGATGCCGGCATTTTCCATGCCTTTAACTTTAAGTGCGGCCAGCAGGCTCTTTTCGTTGGACTCGCCCCATGGGTTGTTGATCAACATCATACCGGGCTTTTTGGCGCCGTGTACTGCGACGGCGCGATCTACCAAGGCCACGCCGACCATGGAATCAAATGCCGAGACGCGGAAGATGTAGTTTTCTTTGGCACCGTTTTGTGTAATCGGTGTGCCGGCAGCCCATGGGCCCATGAATACGGCTTTGGATTGGTTCATGAACGGTACGATGGCGAGCGAGACCGGAGTTTGTAGACCACCGAACAGCACCGCGACTTTCTCGCGTTGGACCAGTTCTCGGGCAGCGACCAAGCCTTTGCCTGGGTTGTTCTCGTCGTCGCGACGCAGCAGCTCGACTTGCTTACCGAGCAGGCCACCGGCGGCGTTGATTTCATCGATGGCGACGGTCAGACCGCGGGTGATGGCTTCACCGGATTTTGCCGACGGGCCGGACAAGCTGGCGATCAGGCCGATTTTGATGGTGTCCGCAGCATGAGCGGGCGCAATGCCTGTCATCGCAGCGAGGGCGGCTGCCGTCGCCGTGGCGAGCACGTGGCGACGGGTCAGTGTAAAAGGCGTCTTTTTGGTCATGAGGGAACCTCCTGTTTGGGATTTACTTGAGGTCCCTTCGGCAAGGCGCGTGCCAAGCCGGAACGGCGGTTTTTGGCGGCACAAATGAGACGAATTGCTATAACTGCTTAATTCTTAGACAGGCCGATACTATGCTGCTGCTTTTTTTGTCATATCGAACACAATCATATATCTATATCGTATACAATCTGACATCTTTCCATGTGGCATGATATCTGCTGAGTTTGCCGCATCGTATATCACCGACCGAACATAGGGATCGCCATGACTGACACCGCAGAGATTTATGCCATAAAAGATGACGCCCAGCGCGCGGAGGCAATCGTGAACGCATTCTTGGTCGCCTCAATGATCCCGGACCCGGACGGGGCGGCAAAATTCATCGCTGACGACGTCGACATCCATTTCACCGGCAACACACCAATGCAGCATCCGCGGGAGATGACGGCCTATAACAAGGCGCGCTACAACTGGGTGAAAAAGGATATCGAACGGTGCGACGTGGCGCCCGGCGATGGGGAAACCATCGTCTACAGTATCGGTACGCTTTACGGGGAATGGCTGAATGGCGATAAATTTGAAGGCAACCGCTACGTGGATCGGTTCGTGGTGGTCGACGACAAAATCGTCAAAATCGATGTTTGGAACGATAGCGCTGAGCGAATGATCAAGCGCGCAGCTGGCCAACCCGAAACGTCAGTCTGACGAGTAAGAGTTCAAAATCTCGTCGAGCGGGCGGTCTTCACGCTTCGGCGGTTGGATCAAGGCCCGGTCGATCACCCCTTGTAGATGGTTGCGCATCGCTTTCACGGCTTTTGCCTCGTCTCCCTTTTTCAAAAGAGCGACCAATTCTTGGTGCTCCGTGACACCGCATTCCGATGAATGCGGACGGCTGTACAGCGCCAGCATGAGACAACATCGGGATGCCAGCTCGCGCATGTATTGGGTCAAGACCTGGCTGCCGGTAAACTCGGCCAACATGACGTGAAATTCGCCGGCCAAGCGGATCGAGTGGGGCTCGTCGACGTTACGGACTTTTTCTTCTTCGGCGACGTGTGCTTCGAGGGCGGCGATCTGATCGGGCTGCAAAGTGCCTGCAAGACGGCTTACGACGATTTCTTCTAGCGCGAGGCGCAGGTCGAAGGTATCGCGGGCTTCGTTCCAGCTCGGCTCGGCGACGATGGCACCACGGTTACGGCGTTGTTCCAGCAAACCTTCGGCGACGAGTTGTGCGAGGGCGGCGCGGACGATGGTGCGGCTCGCGCCAAAGCTATCACCGATGGTGTCTTCAGGCAAATGGGTGCCCGGCTTGATCGCCTGTTCGATAATCGCATTACGCAACGTACGTGCGATGATGCCGACGCGGTCTTCTTTCATCTTGGCGTCTTAGCGTTGAATGGCCGTTGCGTCAAAAAGTCAAAATCGACGCCTTCGTCGGCCTGGGTGACATGGTCCATATACAGTTTCTTGTAGCCTCGCTCGGCATGGGTGGTGGCAGGGGGGGACCAAGCGGCGCGGCGACGGGCAAGCTCTTCGTCCGAAACGTCCATGTCCAATCGTCGATTCGGCACGTCCAGGCGCACCGTGTCGCCGGTTTCGACCAACGCCAAAGGCCCGCCGACAGCGGCTTCGGGGGTGGCGTGTAAAACGATTGAACCGAATGCGGTGCCGCTCATGCGGCAATCCGAGATGCGGACCATGTCTTTGACGCCCTGTTGGGCGAGTTTTTTCGGAATGGGAATATAGCCCGCTTCGGGCATCCCTGGGGCGCCTTTCGGCCCGGCATTGCGCAAAATCAAAACACTGTCCGGTGTCACGTCCAGGTCCGGGGCGTCAATGCGCGTTGCGAGGTCTTCGAGTGAGTCGAACACCATGGCCGGGCCCTCGTGCACCATTAAGTCCGCAGTGCCGGCAGCTTGCTTAATGATCGCACCTTCGCCGGCCAGATTGCCTTTTAAGAACGCGATACCGCCGCCGGAATGGATCGGGTTGTCCAGCGGGTGTACCACGTCTTGCGGGAACGCGGGGGGCGACGCGTCGATTTCTTCGCCAAGCGTACGGCCACTGACGGTCATGCAGTCGACGTTAAGCAATGGCTTCAAGGCGCGCAGGATCGGCGCCATGCCGCCCGCTTTATGAAGATCATCCATATAGTATTGGCCGGTCGGCTTAAGGTCGACCAGCACCGGCGTATCGGCGCCCAGCGCATCAAACGCCGGCATATCTAATTCAATACCGAGTCGGCCTGCGATGGCGGCAAGGTGCACAATCGCATTGGTTGAGCCGCCGATGGCGAGCAGCACACGGAGCGCATTTTCAAATGCCGCCGGCGTCATGATCGTGGACGGCTTTAGGCCTTCTTTGGCGAGCGCCATCGCGCGTGTGCCCGCCGCTTCTCCATGTCGTAAACGTTCTGCGCTGACAGCCGGGATCGCTGCGCCACCCGGTAGCATCATACCGAGTGCTTCGGTCATGCACGCCATGGTGCTGGCCGTGCCCATCACGCCGCAAGTGCCGGCGGACGGCGCTAAGCGGCCTTCGACCTCGTTGATTTCCGTAGCATCGATACGCCCGCCCCGGTATTCACCCCAAAACCGTCGACAGTCGGTGCAGGCGCCGACGCGTTCTTCGCGGTGCGTGCCGGACAGCATCGGCCCGGTGACGACTTGAATCGCAGGTACGTCGGCGCTAGCGGCGGCCATCAATTGTGCGGGCACGGTTTTGTCGCAGCCGCCGATCAGCACGCAGGCATCCATCGGCAGGGCCAGCAACATTTCTTCGGTGTCCATCGACATCAGGTTCCGCAGGTACATGCTGGTCGGGAACGAAAATGACTCATGGAGCGAGATCGTGGGAAATTCCATCGGCAGCCCACCTGCCAACATCACGCCGCGCTTCACGGCTTCGATCAACGGCGGCACATTGGCATGGCAGGCGTTATAGGCCGAAAACGTATTGACGATGCCGATCACAGGACGGCTTAAGGCGTCGTCGGAGTAGCCCATCGCCTTGATGAAGGCCTTCCTGAGGTATAACGAAAACTCTTCGTCGCCGTAGCGCGTCAGGCCGCGCTTCATGCCGCGTGGTGTGTTTTGGTGATCGTCGCTCAACGTTTCTCTCCTTATCGTTTTGCGTACGATATCAGAAATCCCCGGGTATTCGAGGTGGATATGCGTTCAAGTGGATTGTTATCGATTGATGCTTTACGCGCGGGCGCGTATCCGCATAGTGGACGAAATCCATCAAATAAAAATCACGAGGAAACCCATGGACTTTACCCTGAATGCTGACCAGATCGCGCTGCAAGATAGTGTACGCAAATTCGCCGAGGCCGAGCTGCCGTCATTGGCAAAGGAGGTTGAGGCAACGGGCATGCCGCCGTCTCATGATCTTGTGAAGCGCTACGGCGAGATGGGATTTTTGGGCGTCAACTTGCCCAGCGAATTGGGCGGACTTGGGTTGTCGCATTTAGATGCGGTGCTGGTGTTGGAAGAGGCCGCGAAGATTTCGCCGGCCATCGCGTTTCCGATTTTTGAATCCTGCTTCGGGCCAACCTTGGCGTTGGCGCACTTTGCCCCGGATGAACTCCGCCAACGCATCGTGCCCCAGGTTTGCGCTGGCGAGATGATCGTCGCCGTTTCCATGTCCGAGCCGAATGCCGGCACGGCGTTGACGGATCTGACGACTCGCGCTGAGGTCAAAGGCGACAAGGTGATCGTCAACGGCACCAAGCGTTGGTGTTCGGGGGCAGGGCATGCGGACGCCTACGTGGTTTATTGCCGCATGTCGGATGATCCGGGCGCCAAAGGCATCGGCGCTGTGTTGGTGGAGGGCGACGCTTCAGGCATCAGTTTCGGCAAACCAGAAATTCATATGGGCTTTCGGGGCATCCCGAGCGCCGACATCTTTTTCGACAATGTCGAGGTGCCGGCGGCAAACATCGTTGTGCCGGCCGGGGGCTTCAAAAAACTGATGGAAGCGTTTGATCTGGAGCGTTGCGGTAACACCACGATGTGCGTGGCGATTGCGCAGTCGGCGCTCGATTACGTGCTCGAATACGTGCAGGAACGCCAGCAGTTCGGCAAACCGGTCAGCGACTTCCAAGCGGTGCAGCTGCACTTGGCGGAAATGCGGATGCAGGTTGATGCTGCACGTTTGCTGTTGTACCGCGCCGTCGTCAACGCATCGCAAGGCTTGCCGAGTGTTGCCGACAGCTCCGTCGCTAAATGCTTTGCCAATGAAATGGTGCGCACCGTGACCGGCAAGGCAATGCAGTTGATGGGCGGGTATGGCTATTCCACCGAATATCCCATGGAGCAAAAAATGCGTGATGCCTGGGGCTGGGGGATCGCCGGTGGCACCATCGACATCCAAAAAGTCAACATTGCCGCTGCCATGGTCGGGCGTCGTTTTTCACAGCGTTAAGGTGACTGTGTTTTTACGCACGATGCAGTGTGAGTTTTGGGTATAGGTGCAACCGCCAAGGTTCCGCGTGCGCTGTGCGTATGTATTTAACCGGAACGTGCGAAGCGTTCCGCCTGCCTGACAAATATGCATATTTTGAAGTGTAAATGGGTGGAGTCGTTTCGTCGTCGATAGCGAACATCAAAAATCGCTTCTGTGCAGAATTTTTCAACAACCTGAGCCGAAAGCAGAAGAAAAAAGGGCGCCCTTTGACGGGCGCCCAAGACCGTTAAGGCGTCGAGGGACGAGCCTTATATAAGGGGTCCTTAGAAATCCATGCCGCCCATATCTGGCGCAGCAGGCATTGCGGATTTTGGCTCCGGCTTCTCTGCGACCATCGCTTCGGTCGTGATAAGCAATCCCGCAACCGATGCCGCGTCTTGTAACGCAGCACGAACGACTTTTGCAGGATCGATTACGCCCGCCTTGACGAGGTCTTCATACTCACCAGTTTGGGCGTTGAAGCCGAACGCGACGCTCTTTTGGTCGAGGAGCTTTCCTACAACAACTGCGCCGTCCGTACCTGCGTTGGTTGCGATTTGGCGGAGGGGTGCCTGCAACGCGCGACGGATAATGTCGATACCGACATTTTGGTCGGCATTTTCACCCTGCAAGCCCTCGAGCGAGCGAGCGGCATAAAGAAGCGCAGTGCCGCCACCGGCGACAATACCTTCTTCAACGGCCGCCCGGGTTGCGTGCAGCGCATCGTCAACACGGTCTTTCTTCTCTTTGACTTCAACCTCGGTTGCGCCGCCGACGCGGATCACGGCAACGCCACCTGACAATTTTGCCAGACGCTCTTGCAGCTTCTCACGGTCGTAATCGGACGTGGTCTCTTCGATCT
>JAFMCK010000083.1 GCA_017857825.1 Rhodospirillales bacterium | reverse complement strand
ACGAATTCAAAGGCGGTGTGAGAATAATAATCCAGGCCGCGCACCAAACGCGGGTTGATATTCGCCTCGACCCCAATGTCAGCGAGCCCTTGCAACACATCATCAAAGAATTGACGGGAATGATCGTTCAAATGTTCGCGTAGCAGCGGCGCTTCTGCCATCACCGCGCGGTCACCTTCGTCTTTGGAATCAAAAATCCTGAGTGGGTTTTTTTCAAGGCGGGTCAGGCTGTCTTCGGAAAGCTTATCTTTGCGTGCCGTCAAATAGGCGACCAGCGTTTCCCGATAGGTCTGCCGACTTTCGATGTCACCCAATGTGTTGATTTCCAAACGCACGTCTTTGGCGACGCCCAATTCGCGCAACAAATGTGCGCCGACCGCAATCACTTCGATGTCGGCCTGCGGCCCGGGAATACCGAGGATTTCAACGTCGACCTGATGGAACTGGCGCAAACGGCCTTTTTGCGGGCGCTCGTAGCGAAACACCGGGCCGCGTGCGAACGTTTTCACCGGCACCGTTTGCTGCAGACCGTTCGACATATAAGCGCGCGCGATGCCGGCAGTAAATTCGGGCCGCAATGTGATGCTATCGCCGCCGCGATCTTCGAAAGTGTACATTTCCTTCGTCACAATATCCGACGTGTCACCGAGCGTGCGCTTGAACACATCGGTGAACTCGAAAATTGGCGTCGTCATTTCTTCGAAACCGTAGCGACTGGCGATATCAGCCGCTGTATCCTGCACATGTCGATGCGCACGGAAATCCGCGCTTAGGAGGTCATGAGTGCCGCGTACCGGCTGAAGCGTCGCCATTTTTTATCCGCGCTTTCAGCTATTCTGCAGCATCGGTCGCAGAAGCGTCACGACCATAGCGGTTCTTCACATAGTCTTCGACGATGCCCTGAAACTCTTCGGCGATACCGACGCCTTTGAGCGTCATTCGTTTCTCGCCATCAATAAAAACGGGGGCCGACGGCGTCTCGCCGGTGCCGGGCAAAGAAATACCAATGTCCGCGTGTTTACTTTCGCCCGGGCCATTTACAATACAGCCCATAACCGCAACGTTCATGTCTTCAACGCCGGGATAGCTCTCGCGCCATGACGGCATGCGTTCACGCAGATAGCTTTGAATTTTTCCAGCAAGGTCTTGGAACACCGTACTGGTGGTTCGCCCACAACCGGGGCATGCGGTCACCAACGGCATAAACGAGCGGATACCCATGGTCTGCAAAATTTGTTGTGCGACGATAACTTCTTCAGTGCGATCACCGCCTGGCTCCGGTGTCAGTGACACACGAATGGTGTCGCCGATGCCTTCTTGCAGCAGTATCGACAACGCCGCCGTCGATGCGACGATCCCCTTGGACCCCATGCCGGCTTCGGTGAGGCCGAGGTGCAGTGCATAATCGCACTGCCCAGCAAGGTCCCGATAGACGCGGACCAAGCTTTGCACGTCTGACACCTTGCACGACAACACGATCTTATTGCGGGCCATGCCCAACTCTTCGGCAAGCGCGGCACTTTTCAGCGCTGATAACACCAATGCATCTTCGGTAACCTCGGCAGCTGATTTCGGCACCGCCAATTTGGCATTTTCATCCATAAGCCCGACGACAAGATCTTGATCGAGACTGCCCCAATTTACGCCGATCCGGACAGGGCGGTCATATTCCATCGCAACTTCGATCATCGTCGAGAATTGCTTATCGCGTTTTTCACGAAATCCAACGTTTCCGGGATTGATCCGGTACTTAGCCAAAGCTTCGGCACATGCCGGATTTTCGCGCAGTAAGGTGTGGCCGATATAATGAAAATCGCCAACCAACGGCACCGTGCATCCAAGCTTGTCGAGCGCATCTCGAATGTGCGGAACAGCCTTAGCTGCCTCGTCACGATCGACCGTGATACGCACGATCTCCGATCCCGCACGGGCCAGATCGAATACCTGTTGGGTGGTGCCTTTGATGTCGGCCGTATCGGTATTGGTCATCGATTGCACGACCACGGGACCACCACCGATCACAACGTCACCGACTTGGACCGGGACGGATGAACGACGCAAAATACCAGCAGGAACCGTCATCGAGGATCGCCTCTCATCGTGCTGTCGCAGTGCCGGCCTTTAGCCGGTCGGCATCCAAAACAACACCTTTACGCACAGCGCCGATGTCACCCAGCCTCGGCACGCTGGTGCCGTCGACCATAATATCAAGCGCGCCAGCATTCCCGGTTGCGAGCAAGAGTCCGTCAATATCCGGCACGTTATAGGTCGCACCGACACTCATAAGCCCCGTGAAGATAATTTTGTCTGCCGGGTCGCGAATTTCAACCCAGCTGCTGTTTGTCGCCCGAATCACAATACCTGAAAGCCCAACGTTTGAATTGGTCTGTGTCGTCGCAGATGCCGGTACGGGCACCGAAGGCGGGGTTGATGCGGTCTCGGTCGCCGCCGCATTGTCGCCGCCCGACGTGACCCGCTTCAGACTCAGCGCGTTTAACTCGTCCGCCGTCAATTCTTTCTTCGCGGCCGGGGCCGGCGTCTCAGCTGTCTCAGTTGCTGTTGGCGGTTCAACAGGCGCTGGCGTCTCAGATGTCTGCGGCGTTTCAGCTACACTGTCCGTCACAGAAGTCGTAGGCGCGGCCGCAGCGTTGGATTCTGCAGGCGTCGGCTCAGCCATCGAAGCGGCGATTGCATTCGCCGTTTGCGTCATCTGTTCAGCAGCAGCTGCCGCCGCGTCCGCCGACTCGCTGATCGTTGTTGCGGTTTCAGCAACCGCAGGCTCAGAGGATACAGGGGCATCGGTGCTCGCCGTCTCAGTTGGCGGCGCAGACTCGACCGCGGCCTCAGCTTTTTCTTTGGTCTGCTCTACCGGCTCAGCAACCGTCTGCGCGTCCGCCACAACCTCTGGCGCCCCATCAGCACTTGCGTTTGGCGTCGTCTCAGTGGTCGCGTTCGCAGGAGTCTCAGGCGGCAACGCGGGTTGCGGCACGGTCGTTTCAGGCGTCGTTTCCATAGGCTGAGCAGGCGATGTTTCGGCACCAGCGGCATCAGACCCGCCGACGCCCGGGCTTGCCGCCGTTGCTGCATCGTCACCCGTGACAAGATGCTTCAAATGGTCTGGGACCGGCGAAATCAGATCCGACAAAATACCGTCGTCGCTGGTCGACATGTACCAACCGCCATAAACCAAAACCGCCAGCACCACACCGATGAAAACAATCGCGCCCTTCGGCATGCCGCTTTCTGGCACCGGAGTCGGAAATGATAGTTCGTTGGAGCGGCGATTACCGATCTGTTCAGCGCGGAAGCGGCGCACAACTTCTTCACCATCCAGGCCCATATGTTCGGCATACGAGCGTATAAAACCAATAACGTAGGTGTCGCCCGGCAAATCGCTGTAACGGCAGTCTTCAATGGCTTCCAGGTAGAGATAACGAATGCACAAGACATCGGCGATATCGCGAAGATCCTCGCCCAGCCGCGTCCGTGTCGCGCGCAGCAGTGAGCCGACCTGTGGCGAACGATCTTTATCGCCATCATCAACATTTTTGCGTTTATCGTTCTCGCTCATTCGGGCTGCCTACACCTTCAAATTACAACGTTTGCCGTCAACGTCTGCGACGAGAAATAACGGTAAAATCCGCGTCACCTAAGGTACCGCCGATACCTGTTATTGTCACACTTCGCCTTTGATTTACAAGGGAAAACCCAGGCTTTCACCTTATACGGCAACACCGCTGTCCAAAGCGAAGGCACGCAGCTTACCGCGCAGGCTATGTTCCGGACTGACCAGCAATGGCATCATATAGGCTTCAAGCTTACCCACATCTAACGAGCGCGCCATTTCTTTAACCGGCCCGATCCCGGGACTGGCCATGGACAGGCGCCGAAATCCAAGCCCGATAAGCGCCATCGCGTCCAAAGGCTGGCCCGCCATTTCGCCGCATACGGTCACCGGCACACCGGCTGCGTTACACTTTTCGGCGATGCCACGCAGCATTGTTAGGGCCGCAGGCGACAATGTGTCATAGCGGTCCGACAAGCGCGGATTGCCGCGATCGGTCGCAAACATGAACTGCATCAGATCGTTTGAACCGACAGACAAAAAATCCACCCGCTGCAAAAGACCATCGAGTTGATACAAAATACCCGGCACTTCCAGCATCGCGCCCGCTTTGACCTCAATACCGCCGCCTTCGCTTTCCACTTCCCGCATCAACAAACCGCGTGCAACTTCAAACTCGGCAATCTCGGTCACCATAGGAAACATGATCGAGATATCTGCCTTGGTCGCCCGTGCCGCCCGGACCATAGCCCGCATCTGGCGACGCAACAGCATTGGACGATCAAGCGCAATGCGGATCGCACGCCACCCCATTGAAGGGTTTTCTTCGTCGTCCGTCTCCAGGTACGGCAGGGTTTTATCGGAGCCGACATCCAATGTGCGAAAAGTGACAGGTTTGCCTTCCGCCGCCTTCAAAATATTATCGTACAGCACCGTCTGCTCTTCGACACTGGGCAGCTCGGGCTGCATCATGAATTGGATTTCGGTGCGAAACAGGCCAATCCCATCTGAATTCATGCGAATCATTTGTTCGACATCAATCATCAAACCGGCATTGATCAACAGCGACACATGATCGCCGTCTTTGGTGTCGGACGACAACGGGATCAACGCATCGTAATGCTGCCGCTGTTCAAGCTGAGATAACGCGGTATCTCGGAACGTCTGCATGACGTCGTCACCCGGACGTAGGAAGACCTGCCCGCGATCACCATCAACGATGATCGGATCACCCTCGCTGAGGCGATCCGTGATCCCACGCAATCTGCCGACGATCGGCAAGTTCAATGCACGAGCGATAATCGCCACGTGCGCGGTCGGCGAACCTTCTTCAAGAACGACACCGCGTAACTTTGTGGTGTCGAAATCCAGCAGCTGCGCCGGCCCCAAAGACTTCGCGATCAAGATGCCGCCGTCTTTTAAACCGGACAGGTCGACCCCTGCGGGCTCGCCCAACAAGTGCTGCAATAAGCGATACGCTAGGTCTTCGAAATCGTGGACGCGTTCGCGCAAATACGGATCGCTGACCTTTTGCATGCGGGCGCGCAAATCGTCCAACACGCGCTGCACAGCCGCTTCCGCTGTAAGGCCGGCACTGATCGCTTCTTCGATGCGCTTCAGCCAACCAGGATCACGCGCGATCATCGAATAGGTTTCGAGGATATCCCGGTGCTCGCCACCATCCTGCATGGTCTCAGACGTCATCATATCGTCGATGGCGCCATGCATTTCAGAAAACGCGGTGCGTAAGCGTTCATGTTCGTGATCGGAATCTTCCGCAACCAATCGTTCGATGCGGAAGTTTGGCCGATGGATAACCGCTTCACCGATACCGATGCCACCGTTCAAGCGCAAACCCTCGACCCGAAGCGGCGTCGACGCCAAACCATCGGCAGGCAGCAGTTCCTTAGGGTCAATCAACTCGCCGCCGGCGACCAACTCGGCCAACACCATGGCAACCGTTTGTAAGCTTTCGACTTCCTCGTCGTTGTAATTGCGGAGCGTGCGGTTCTGTACCGCCATCACGCCGATCACGCGCCCGCCGCGCAAAATCGGCACGCCCATCATCGAATGGAATGCTTCTTCACCGGTTTCAGGACGGTACGCAAAATTCGGATGCTGCTGTGCATCGGCGAGCGCAAAAGGCCGCGCCAACGCCGCGATATCACCGATGATACCCTCGCCCACGCGAAGCCGTGTATTGTGCACAGCCGACGGCTTCAAACCGCGCGTCGCAAACAATTCCAAGATGTCACCGGCGCGGCGTACATAAATCGAGCAGACCTCGGCAACCAGGTCAGCTGCGACGATCTCGGCAATACGGTCCAGGCGCTTTTCCGCCGCGCCGCCGCCGGCCATCATGTCGCGCACACGGGCCAACAGCCGGCGCGGTGCCGGCATAGATTTGGCGCGTGGCGGTCTTTCGGCCATATCTGCTGCTCCGATCTTGCCGCTTATGCGGCGATGGCACGTTCAAAATGAACTGTGTCGCTGCGCCGAAAACTAGTCGGCGTCGAGCCCGTAAGCCGTATGCAGGGCGCGGACTGCAAGCTCGGTATATTCCTCGGCAATCAGGATGCTGATCTTAATCTCGGACGTGGATATCACCTGAATGTTAATGCCCTTTTCGGCCAATGCCTGGAACATCCGTAGCGCGACGCCTGCATGCGAACGCATGCCGACACCGATCACCGAAATTTTAGCGACGTTTTTATCCGCGCGAAGCTCACGATAACCCAAGTTCTCTTGCTGCGCTTGTAGGGTCGACGTCGCACGGTCCAAATCTGCAATCGGCAATGTGAACGTCAAATCCGTCGCCTGAGCATCTTGCGAGATGTTTTGCACGATCATGTCGACGTTAATACCATTGTCGGCAAGCGGGCCGAAGATCGCGGCTGCGATACCCGGACGATCCGGCACTGCAACCAGCGTTATTTTTGCTTCATCACGGCTATAGGCGACGCCGCTGACCAATTCTTTTTCCACGATCTCATCCTCATCAACCACGAGTGTACCGGGTTCATCGCTATAACTGGAGAGCACTTGCACGCGAACTTTTTGTTTCATCGCGAGTTCGACGGAACGCGTCTGTAACACTTTGGCGCCCACCGACGCCATTTCCAGCATTTCTTCATACGTAATCTTATCGATCTTGCGCGCTTTCGGCGTGATCCGTGGGTCTGTCGTGTAGACCCCGTCAACGTCCGTATAGATATCACACCGATCCGCGCCTAAAGCAGCAGCCAAAGCCACCGCACTGGTATCAGAGCCGCCCCGACCCAACGTGGTGATGCGGTTATCCGGACCGATTCCTTGGAAACCGGCAACGACACAAACCTCGCCCTTTTCGAGGCGCTTTTGCATTTCTTCGGTTTCAACGCTTTCGATTCTTGCGCGGCCGTGCACGCCATCCGTGCGGATCGGAATCTGCCAACCCAGCCATGAACGCGCCGGCACACCCAAATCCTGCAGCGCCAGCGCCAATAGGCCGACCGTGACCTGCTCGCCAGTAGCGACCACAGCATCGTACTCGCGCGCGTCATAAAGCTTCGACATGGTCGTCACATACTCGACCAACTTATTGGTTTCGCCGGACATCGCAGACAGCACAACGGCCACCTGATCGCCCGCGTCGACCGCTTTTTTCACACGCAATGCCACGGCCTTAATACGGTCCGTGTTGGCAACCGAGGTGCCGCCGAATTTTTGAACGATCCGCGCCATGTTCCGCTTACATCCTGGGGGTTGATCCCTGCCCAGACACCAGCCTGTTGCGGTTGAAGTCAAGGCGGCGCATACATACTCTGTACAGGGTTATTTCCGCAACCCCGATCACACGTTTCCCTAAGCTTGAGGCCAATATGACAGCGGCATCCGAAAAAACCCTTACTGAGCAGCATGGAACAGCCGATCCAAATGAGGTCGCTCAGTTCGCTGCCATCGCCGAAGAATGGTGGGATCCAGCCGGTAAATTCCGGCCCCTACATCAGCTTGCACCGGTCCGATTGGCGTTCATCCGCGATCATCTGATTGCGCATTTCGGTCTGGACGGTTCAGCAGCGCTGCCGCTCAACGGGCTGCGGATATTGGACGTGGGCTGCGGCGGCGGCTTAATTTCCGAGCCCTTGGCGAGACTTGGCGCCGACGTTACTGCGATTGATGCGGCTGAGCGGAACATCGAGGTCGCCAAGCTACACGCAACCGAAGGCGGCCTGAAAATCGACTTTCGCGCCGCCATGCCTGAAGACTTGCTAGACGAAGGCAAAACCTATGACGTCGTCGTTTCACTCGAAGTCGTTGAACATGTTGCCGACCTGGATGCTTTTCTAAAGGCCTGTGCCGAACTGGTCGCGCCCGGCGGGGCGATGGTGCTGTCGACCATGAACCGAACCATGAAGTCGCTGGCGCTTGCCAAAGTGATGGCGGAATACGTGCTTCGTTGGCTGCCGGTCGGCACTCACGACTGGAAAAAATTCGTCAAGCCCAGTGAATTGGCGGCGGGGATTCGTGACACAAACCTTGAAATTACCGCGCTTAGCGGCATGAGCTACACGCCGATCGCCGATATCTGGCGGCTCAGCAATGATTTAGACGTGAACTATTTGGCTTTTGCACGACATCGCGCTTAAGCGTCGCTGCGCGTGATCGGCAATGGCAGCACCGGAATCCCCTCGTCATCCAGCGCCTTGGCGTCGTCTAGGGTCGCCTCGCCATAGATACCGCGGGCATCGGCTTCGCCGTAATGGATGCGGCGTGCTTCTTCGGTGAACTGGCTGCCGACGTAATCACAGTTGTTTTCGACTTCGGCCCGCAACGCCTTTGCCACCTCGGCAATCCTGGCGGCACCCTCATGGCTTGTCGATTTGCTGACCGATTTACCAAGACGCGGCGCCATCGGCGCTTTGGTGATTTTGGTATCACCGCAGACCGGGCAGGTAACCTGACGCTTTTTCGCCTGCTTGTCGAAGGTCGCACTGTCTTTGAACCAACCTTCAAAGGCATGGCTTTTCGCGCATTGGACGGTGTATTTGATCATCCGTATTGGATCCTCAAGTGTGTCGCCCGCACAACGTCCTAAGACGCACGCTCATTCAACTGATATAGTGGGTTTTACTGAGAAAAAAAGCGTTAACGCACATCGTTCGATCAAGGTATACAGCCCTCATGAGCAACCCACCCCCTCCAAAACACGCATCCCGTCACCTCGGCATGGTCGAACCGGCAGCCTGGTTTCAGCGCTTCCAACCCCTGATCGCAAGTGGCGGCACTGTCTTGGACGTGGCTGCGGGTGGGGGACGGCATGTGCGGTTTTTCGCCGATCTTGGTCATCGGGTGACGGCGGTGGATCGCAACACCGCACCATTACAAACATTTCATGAAAGCCATAACGCGGAAATAATCGAAGCCGATCTCGAAGACGGCGCAGCTTGGCCCTTGGGGGAACAACAGTTTGATGCGGTGGTGGTCTGTAATTACCTATTCAGACCGTTGTTCGATGACCTGATCGGGGCACTCGCGCCTGGCGGCGTTTTGCTCTATGAGACCTTTGCGCGCGGAAATGAGGTCTACAATCGCCCGCGCAACCCGGACCATCTGTTGAAGTCCGGTGAACTTTTAGCCTTGGTCAAAGACCGGCTGCAGGTCGTCGCCTACGCCCACGGTATCGTCGAGACGGGCGAATGCCCCGGCGTGAAGCAGATGATCTGCGCCGTCAATAATTTACCGTTGGACGGCGAACCCGCGCCGAAGAGGTTGCCTGAGATTACCTGAAGGGCTTAATCCAACGCATACTCTCGATCGTGGTTAAGCGCCGGAATTTTACCTCGTGCGATGGCGGCTTCGCGGGGATCGACCTGCACATAGGTAATCCCGGTCTCGGTCCCCGCATCCGACAGCACCGCACCCCACGGGTTCACGGCCAAGCTATGGCCATAGGTTTTGCGCCCACCGGCATGATCACCTGTCTGCGCGGGCGCGAATACAAAGGCGCCGCATTCGATGGCCCGCGCACGCAAAAGGACCTCCCAATGTGCGGCGCCGGTCGGGCGGGTAAAGGCGGATGGGATTGTCAGCATAACCGCACCAGCGCGGGCTAAGTCCCGATACAAATGGGGGAATCGCAAATCATAACAGACCGTCATCCCGAGCGGCCCCCACGGCGTGTCGACAAGCGTCAAGCGACTGCCGCCACGATAGGTATCGCTTTCCCGGTAAAATTCTCCGTCGCTTAAAGTGACGTCGAACAGATGCATTTTATCGTGGCGCGCCCGGGTTTCGCCAGCATCGTCGATCAATACGGAACGGTTGGCGAGCTTGTCAGGCGTATCTTCGGGACGCACAACAACCGAGCCCGCCAACACCCAAACGCCGTTGCGCTTCGCGGCGGCCTTCAGCGCAGTCAACACCGGTTCGTCTGATTCGTGAACAGCTTTACCGGCAAGCGCGGCGCGATCCGGTTCGATCATATTGCAGACTTCGGGGAAGAGAACAAAATCGGCACCGCCAGCAGCGGCTTCATCAACGAGGGTGGCGTTTATCTCAGCGTTGGTCACCGGGTCGGGCCCGGCGGTGATCTGCACCAGTGCAAAGGCGCCCGGGCTCAATCGTCCGCCCTCAATCACCAAGCCCGAGAAGATTGTCCAACGCGCCCTTCGCATCCAACGCATGAATCTCGTCACAATCGCCGATATGCTCGCCATCAACAAACACCTGCGGCACCGATCGAGAACCGGCCATGTCGGTCATTTTTTTGCGCAGCGAACCGTTCATCATCACGTCGTGTTCGGTGTACGCGACGCCCTTGCGGTCAAGCAAGCTTTTGGCGCGTGAGCAGAAAGGACAAAACGCGGTCGTATAGATTTCAACGTTCGGCATCAGAGCCTCCATGAATGAGACCCAGAATATGGGATGCCTAAGCCTCACTGCAAAGCCCGAAAGTATGATCATGGGTGATTGAGCACAACCCGAGCCAAGGTGATCACATCGACCGCCGACGCCCCACCCCGCAACAATGCCCGTGCGCCTGCATCCAGGGTGGCGCCAGTGGTCATCACGTCATCAACCAATAAAACGCGTTTGTCGCGCAACTGCGCACGATGACGGGCCGGCACTTTGAAGGCGCCCTGCACATTGCGTTGCCGCGCGCGTCGCGATTTCCCGCCCTGGGTGCCGGTGCGTTTTTGCCGCACCAATAAATCGGGTACCGGCTTAGTCCCTGACAACCGGGCCAATCGGTTAGAGAGCAGTGCGGCTTGATTGAAACGTCGCGACAGCAGCCGGGTCCAATGCAACGGCACCGGCGCTATGATGTCTGCATCTGCCAACAATGCAGCCGCCGGACGCCTTAGCCACGTTGCCAAAACCGGCGCCAGGTCGGTACGATCCGCATGCTTAAATGCCAAAATCATCGACCGGCTGGCATCGTCATAAATGAAGGCCGCGCGCGCCCGCTGGAAAGGTGGACGGGCCCTCATACAATCGCCGCACAACGCACCTGGGCCCAAATCGTATTCGAACGGCACGCCGCACGCTTCGCACACGGGACCGCTCAAAAACGTGACGGAATCCCAACATCGGGCGCACAAGCCTTGCGCGTCGCGGATCGGCGTTTCACACCCCACACACATGGGAGGCCAAATATAGTCGGCACAGGCCTGCACAGTGCTTTTGAGGATTGCCCGGAAACGTGCCATATAGCCTCCATGACCACACAAAACGACACCATGAACGTCTTTGACCGCCGCATCGTGCGCCGTCGTCGCGACCGCGCGGCGCCCGGTCTGGACGGCTTCGACTTTCTCTTCATGGAAGGCGCAGCACGACTTTGTGACAGGCTCGAAGATATCAAGCGGACTTTTTCCAGCGGCCTCGACTTAGGTTGCCATGGCGGCGAAGTCGCAGCGGCGCTTCCGCCCGGCAAAGTCGACACGCTGATCCAGGCAGATCTGGCACCAAACATGGTCACCCGGGCCCGGCAGGTCAGCGGACAGCCAGGCTTGGTCTGCGACGAAGAGGCCCTGCCCCTCGGCGTCGGCACCCTTGATCTGGTGATGTCCAACTTAAGCCTGCATTGGGTCAATGATCTGC
>JAFMCK010000082.1 GCA_017857825.1 Rhodospirillales bacterium | reverse complement strand
CGACGTCTCGGCGGATGGTGGTCAGTGCCTGGAATCCCGCCGACATCGACGATATGGCGCTGCCGCCGTGTCACTGCCTGTTCCAGTTTCAGGTGATGGAAGGGCGGCTCAACTGCCAACTCTATCAACGCTCTGCCGATGTGTTCTTGGGCGTCCCGTTCAACATCGCATCCTATGCGCTGATGATCATGTTGGTGGCGCAAGTCACCGATCTGCAGCCGGGTGTGTTCCTGCATACGTTGGGCGACGCGCATTTGTATGCCAATCACCTGGACCAAGCCGACGAGCAGCGCAGCCGCACACCGCTGCCGTTGCCGACCATGACCCTCAATCCTGCGGTGCGCGAATTGAAGGATTTTACCTTCGACGACTTCACCCTCGAGGGGTATCAGGCGCATCCGCACATCAAAGCGCCGATTGCCGTCTGATGGAGATCGTGCTCGTCGTTGCGATGTCGGAAAACCGCGTGATTGGGCGTGATGGCGATCTGCCGTGGAAAATCTCCGCCGATCTGAAACATTTCAAAGCGGTGACCATGGGTCACCCAATCATCATGGGGCGGAAGACCTGGGACAGCATCGGCAGGCCACTGCCCGGACGCGAAAATATTGTCATCACCCGCAACCCGGATTTTGAGGCGGATGGCGTGGTGCGCGCACCATCGGCCGAAGAAGCGCTCAATCGCTGCCGCGACGCCGGCGCTGATAAAGCGATGATCATCGGCGGTGGGCAAATCTATGCCGACGTCATGGATATTGCTGACACCATCGAGTTGACCGAGGTGCACGAGGTCGTCGATGGCGATACCGTGTTTCCGGAAATTTCCAGCGAGGTTTGGCGCGAAGTCGCCCGCGAGTTGCATCCACCTGTGGGCAGTCAGCCGGGTTTCAGCTTTGTGACGCTGAAACGGGACTGAGCAACCGTTTACGGCGCTAGTTCGCGCAAAATCCAAAAATCGGCTATACTCTCCGCATAATCATAGAAACAGCGGAGGACACACCATGGTGAAAGTTACAATGTCGCAGGATCTCAATGTTTCGGCCGATCAGGTCTGGCAGATGATCGGCAAGTTCAATGCGCTGCCTGATTGGCATCCTGCGGTCGACAAATCCGAACTGACCGAAGAAGGCCAGACCCGCAAACTCAGCTTGGCCGGGGGTGGCACGATCATCGAAAAGCTTGAAAAGCTCGACGACAATTCGAAAACCTATACCTATTCCATCGTCGACAGCCCGTTGCCGGTTAAAAACTACACATCAACGATCAAGGTGACCGGCAGCGGTGACAGCGCAACCGTCGAATGGTCGAGTGAATTCGATGCCGCAGGCATGCCTGAAAATGATGCCATGAAGGCAATCCAGGGTGTTTACGAGGAAGGTCTGAACAACTTGAAGAAGATGTTCGGCGGCTAAGCGTCGTCGGCGCGGCAGCGCTTAAAAGGTTCGATATGGACGTAATCGCCTGATAGGCTGAAAATTATTTTAGCCTTTTAGAGATGCGTGCCTGCGCGTCTGACTGCGAGAAACCTGTGCCCGACTCTGCCCAATTGCCAAATCCACAAAAGAAAACTCAGATCGTTGTTGTCGGCGGTGGCGCCGGGGGGCTGGAGTTGGTGCGTAAACTCGGCGCCCATTTCGGTCGTGAAAAACACGACATTATTTTGATCGAGCGCAACCGCACCCATATCTGGAAGCCGCTGTTGCACGAAGTCGCGACCGGCTCGCTGGATGCCAACATGGACGAGGTCGGCTACGGCGGGCACGGCGTGCGTTGGGGGTATCGCTATTTCTATGGCACTTTCGAAGGCATCGACCGGGAAAACAGGCAAGTCATTACGGCGCCGATGATCGATGACGACGGCAAAGAGGTGATCAGCCGACATCGGATTCGCTATGACTATCTGGTGATCGCGGTCGGCGGCGTGTCCAACGACTTCGGCATTCCGGGCGTGCGAGAAAATGCGCTGTTTTTGGAAGACAGGGTTCAGGCCGATCACTTTCGCTATAAGCTTTTGAATGCGTGCCTGCGGGTGTCGCACATGGCGGCGGCGGAGCCTGAAAAAACCAAAGTCCGGATCAATATTGTCGGTGCCGGCGCGACCGGTGTCGAGTTGGCTGCCGAGCTGTATAACGCAGCCAAATCGCTGCGCCATTACGGCTTGGAAGTGTTTGATGAATCCAGGCTTGAAGTGTCGTTGATTGAAGCCGGTGGGCGTATTTTGCCGGCGCTGCCGGAGAAACTCGCCGAAGCGGCTACCGAAGAACTACAAGCACTCGGCGTCAAGGTGATGACCAATACCATGGTCTCCGAAGTGACCGACGGCGGTGTGCAGACCAAAGACGGCAACCTGCTGAAATCCGACCTCACATTGTGGGCGGCGGGCGTCAAAGGGGCTGACTTTCTGTCGACGTTGGATGGCCTGGAGGTCGATCGCGGCAATCGCTTGGTGGTGCGCACGACGATGCAGACCACCAACGATGACCGCATCTTTGCGCTTGGCGATTGCTGTGCCTGCACGCCGAAGGGCGCCGAGCGTCCGGTACCGCCACGCGCCCAGGCGGCGCATCAAATGGCATCGACGACATTTGACAACATTTTACGCCTGATCGATGAAAAACCATTGGTCGATTTCGTATACCGAGACCGAGGCTCGTTGGTCTCGCTCAGCCGCTTTTCCACGGTCGGCAGCTTGATGGGGAATTTGATCGGTGGACGGATGGCACTGGAAGGCCGTTTGGCCCGGTTGGCCTATGCGTCGCTGTATCGCATGCACCTGATTGCCATTCACGGCTGGGTCAAAGGCATCGCACTGATCGTTGTCGGTCACGTCAACCAGATCGTCCGGCCAAGGCTCAAGCTGCATTAAGACGCGACAGCTTGATTTTCACGCTCCCAAGGCGGGATCGGGCCAAATCGCTCTGCCAAAAAGTCGACAAAAGCGCGCACATTCGGCGACATGTTTTTACTGTTTTGGAAGATCGCAAGAATATCGGACGCGTTTTCGATGTGATCTGGCAGCACACAGACCAATTGCCCGTTGCGTACACCTTCGTTGACCATATAGGTCGATAGCTTGGCGATCCCGAGTCCCGAGACGACCGCGTGATAAAGACCATCGGTACTGTTGATCTCAAAATTACCAGACACTGCGCGTTTCGATGTGCCGTTTGTGTTGCCAATTTCCCAGTTGTTGAAGGCTTCGACGGTCGATAGGCGCAGGCAATTATGATTTGCGAGGTCTTCCGGTGTTTTCGGCATGCCGAATTTGGCAAGGTAGCTGGGCGATGCGCAATACACGCGCCGGTTCACAGCCAGTTTATGGGCGACGACCGAGATGTCGTTGACCTGCTCGGTAAACCGGATTGCCACATCTATTTTATCTTGGACAAGGTCGAGCGGACGGTCCGTCAGTTCCAGCGAAATCTTGATATCCGGATTCGCGTTGAGAAAGTCCGGCATCATCGGCAGCATCTGCGTTTTTGCGAACGCGGACGTGGCGGCGATGCGCAGTGTGCCTTGCGGATGGTCGCTCAGTGACAGCACCATTGCTTCGGCATCTTCAACGTTGCGGGCCACGTTGGTGCATCGGTCGTAAAAAGCAGTGCCGATTTCGGTCAACGAGAGTCGGCTCGTTGACCGGTTTAAAAGACGTGTCCCAAGTCGATCCTCTAATGAACCGATTTGTCGGCTAACAGCCGAAGGATTGAGCCCCAAGTCCCGCGCAGCCGCCGAAAACCCGCCTTTATCGACGACTTTTGCGAATAAAATCATTTGATGCGCGATATCCATGGTCACCTCAAATCGGTATGCGTTTAACGCAAAGGCCCTGTGATGAGGCTTAGGATTCCCCGTGCGCCCGATTATCCATATATTGCGATGCAGCAAAAGATGTTGCAACGCAATATCCAAGATTGAACGGGCAAAGGACTTATGAAAATGAAAACGGAAAACAGCGACATCAGATACTACGACGTCTCATCTGAGGACTTGGCGCGTTATCTGCGCGAGGCAGAAGTTTTACGGTCTCAGGCGGTCCAGGACATGTTCGTCGGCGCTGCGCGGAAGGTTAAGTTGGGCGTGAATGCGTTAGGTCGCAGTGTGTCTCGCTTCTTCCACGATTTGCGGACCCATGCACCGATGAGCAGCGGTTCGTAACATACCCGTTATAGCCGGAGGCACCTGCCAGTTGTTTGGTGGGAGCCCCCGGCGCAACGGCTGCTAAAAATGGAAGCAGTCCACGGCGATCCACCATTCCCGCTCGAACGGGCGGAGCGAGCCTAGAAAGATCGTATCCCCCTCGGTCGCGGCTTTCGGCGGCGTGGCACCCGGTACCATATCGACTTGAATGGTGGTGACGCAGATCGCGTTATTCCGGGTCACGGCGAAGACATGGCGCCCGTGTTTCGAACGACCGGCAAAGCGGGCGGTTTGTTCGGTCTCGCGCCAACCGGTCTCTTGGAGCGCACTTTTCATGTACGCCTGCAAATCCGTTAAAGTGCGCACTTGTTCGTTTTCAATGTGCACGCCGGTGCCGACCGCGACCAAGCGGCACAATGATCCGTTGATCTGCTCTTGGTTTTCCGGGAACGGCATTTCCAGCTGACGAAACCCGGGTGCAATCGGTACATAGGTTTCCAAAGCTTGGCGCACTTCGCGGCATTCTGCACCCGGCAGGGCAATCACGGTCTCGGCCGAAGCTGGCGCGGTATTGAAAACAATCAATCCAAGCAGGCCAAATGCCGCCAACGCCCGACGCGAAACAGCGGCGAGGGTGGGTGGCATCATGATCGAAACGCTCCGGTGTACTTTACTGGACGACGATGCGCGGCGTCGCTGGGCCTTCGCCGAGCGCGGCATCGATTTTGGCACCGACGGTGGCTGCGATGGCGCGATAATTGATCGCACTTTGGCTGTCCGGCAACGAGACCGTGATTGGCGTGCCGCTATCTGACATTTCGCGAATTTCAATTTCAATCGGTACCTCGCCCAAGAAATCGACGCCCATACGTTCGGCTTCGCGCTTGGCGCCACCGTGGCCGAAGATATCATAACGTTTGCCGTTATCGGGGCACAGAAAATAGCTCATGTTTTCGATGATGCCGAATACCGGGACATCGACCTTGCGGAACATATTGAGGCCTTTACGCGCATCCAACAGCGCGATGTCTTGCGGGGTCGACACGATCACGGCACCGGTCAACGGCACGCGCTGTGCCATCGTCAGTTGTGCATCACCGGTGCCAGGCGGCATGTCGACGACCAGAACGTCCAACTCGCCCCAATTGACGTCGCGCATCATCTGTTCAAGCGCCGACTGCACCATTGGGCCACGCCAGATCATCGGCGTTTCTTCGTCGACCATGAAGCCGATCGACATCACTTTGATGCCGTAATTTTCCATCGGATCGAGGGTTTTGCCGTCGGCAGAGTTCGGACGACCAGAAATGCCCATCATGCGCGGCATCGATGGGCCGTAGATGTCTGCATCCAATAGGCCGACTTTGCGGCCTTCTGCGGCTAGTCCTAGGGCAAGGTTCACGGCGGTGGTCGATTTGCCGACACCGCCTTTGCCCGATGCCACCGCGATGATCGCTTTAACGCCCGGCAGGATATCGCCTTTGCCCTGCGGCTGTAACGGTTGACCCGGCTTGGTTTGCTGGCCGCCGCTGGCTGCGGGCTGGGCCGCGCCTGCGGATGCTTCACGCTGCGCCGTCAAAACCACGGTTGCCGAGACCACGCCCGGCAGTGCAAATACGGTGTCTTCGGCTTTTTTGCGGAGCGGTTCGAGCTCTGCGCCTTTGTCGGCGGGGACTTCGAGGGCGAACGCAACGTTGCCGTCCCGGCTTTGCAGCCCTTGAACCATGCCGGCAGAAACGATGTCGCCGTCCCCGATGGGATTGGTAATGGCTTTGAGGGCGTTCAAAATGACGTCATTTGTAATGTCGGGCATGGTTGCAATCTCCGAAAACTTGCCGATATCTAGTGTTGAGACAGGCCCAACGACCCTGTGGTGACCTCAAGACGACGACGATACGAGGTTTGTCACATCGCCGGGCCTGTCCTATAACGCGGAGCCGCCGCTTGAGCCATGTATTCTTTGGCTGTAAGTAACGTGCGGCTTTGAATTTACAAGGTATCAAGCCATGGATGCAGGTCATCCGGGCGGAAAGCAAGGGCAGGTTTATAAATGGCGTCGAAAAAGCAAGGCGGTCCCTGGGGCGGCGGCGGTGGTGGACAAGGCCCATGGGGCGGTGGATCCAATGGCGGGGGCCGAGGCGGTCCCGGTGGTGGCATGCAGCCGCCTGACGTCGAGGAAATGCTGCGCCGTGCGCAAGAGCGCGTAAAAGGATTTATGCCGGGTGGCGGTGCCAGCGGCAAAGGCGTGGTTCTGGTCGTGATTGCCGCCGTTGGTATTTGGTTGGCGAGCGGGTTTTACCGCGTGCAGCCGGAACAGCAGGGCGTTGAACTGTTGTTTGGTAAATTCGTCAAACAAACGCAGCCTGGTTTGAACTATTGGATCCCAGGGCCATTTGGCTCGGTGGCGACACCCAACGTGTCGCGTGTTAACACCACACAGATTGGCTTCCGTGGTGATACAAATTCCGGTCGGGTCAACCGCGAAGTGCCGACGGAAAGCCTGATGCTGACCGGTGATCAAAACATTGTCGACGTGAACTTCGTCGTTCAGTGGCAAATCAAAAACGCCGCCGATTATCTTTTCAACATTCGCGACCCGGATGGCACCATTAAAATTGCTGCCGAAAGCGCGTTGCGTGAAGTGATCGGCCAAATGCCGCTGGAACAGGCATATACGTCCGGTCGTGAACGGGTGAACGCCCAAACTCAGGAACTTCTGCAAAATATCCTTGATGGGTATGGCGCCGGCGTACTGATCTCGGAAGCGAAGATGCAGGATGCAAACCCGCCGAAAGAGGTCATTGAAGCGTTTGACGACGTCAACGCAGCGAAGCAGGACCAAGAGCGTGCCGTGAACGAAGCGAATGCATATAAAAACGACATTATCCCACGTGCAAAAGGTGAAGCTGAAAAGCGCATATCGGCGGCTAAAGCGTATAAAGAACAGGTGATCAAGGAGTCCGAAGGTGAAGCGCAGCGCTTTATCTCGGTCTATGAAACCTATGCCAACGCCAAAGACGTCACGACGCAGCGCTTATTCCTCGAGCGCATGCAGGATGTATTGTCGAAAGCGAACAAGATCATCATTGATGAGAGCGCCGAGGGCAGTAATGGCATCGTGCCGTATTTATCGCTCAATGAGTTACAAAAGCGCGGAGGGTCACAACAATGAAAAAGTCTCTCGTCATCTTCGGTGTGATTGCCGCATTGGCTTTGATAGCATTTTACAGTTCGGCTTTTACCGTGCATCAAACACAACAAGCGCTGGTGCTGCAGTTGGGTAACCCGGTGCGCGTTGAAAGCGAGCCTGGCTTGAAGTTTAAAACGCCGTTTGTTCAGGACGTACGGTACGTGGATCGTCGAATTTTGGATTTGGACCCTCAGCCGCAAGAAGTTCTGTTGTCGGATCAAAAGCGTATTCGTGTCGATAGCTTTGCACGCTACAAAATCGTTGATCCACTCGAGTTCATTAAAACGGCACAGACCGACAATAACTTCCGTCAAATTTACGGAAACTTGGTCAACTCTGCTGTGCGGGTTGAGGTCGCGAAAGTGTCCTTGGCCGACATGTTGTCGCCAAAGCGGGTCGAGGTGATGGACCGTATTTTCCAAATCCTGAAAGCCCAAGCACCCCGGTTTGGTGTCGAATTGATCGACCTTCGGATCGGTCGGACCGACCTTCCGGACGCGACGTTGCAGTCGGTGTACAACCGGATGCGGTCAGAGCGTATTGCCGAGGCCAAAGAAATCCGGGCCCGTGGTGAAGAGTTGAAGCTGACGATTCAAGCTGAAGCCGATCGTCAACGTACCGTGATCATCGCTGAAGCCAACCGGACGTCTGAAATCCTTCGTGGTGAAGGCGATGCTGGGAAAAACAAAATCCTCGGCGACGCGTTCGGCAAGGACGAAGAGTTCTTCCGCTTTTATCGGTCGATGGAAGCGTATGGAAAGGCATTGGGCGAAGACACCACCATGGTGCTGTCGCCGAACAGCGAGTTCTTCCGGTACTTCAACAACTCCGGGCCGCGCAGTGCACCTGTAACCCGTCAGTAGGCGGGCCGGGCGCAAAAGCGCTATCGCATTGGAAACGTTTCTCACTGCCCTCGGTCTCGCTATTGTGATCGAGGGCGTGTGTTATGCGTTGTTCCCCGATGCCATGAAAAAGATGATGGCCCAAGTGCAATCACAGCCTGCGCAGACGCTCCGCATGGCCGGGGTCGCCGCCGCCGTGGCAGGGGTCTTGCTGATCTGGCTGCTGCGCGGCTGAAGGGTATATACTATCGTTGTTAACGTATCGGGACTGGACATTGCCCTGTTCCAGCCACATTTGAAGAATAGACCAAAGACGTTGTTGCGGTCACACTTGGTGACCATCAACATATTCTCTGGTCATGTGCCATTTCGAAGAGGTTTATCCATTGATGTATAAGGCCCCCAAATCCAACGTCGCCGTTGCTCGCGCTCAAGATGCCTCACAGCAGGCCGTATGGCTGATCCGCTTGTTTGCGCTCGCCCTTGCCACCGCATTGATGATGTACGCCGGCGCCGCATTTGCGAAAGGCGCGCCTGAGTCATTCTCTGGGCTCGCGAAAAAGCTGCTGCCCACGGTGGTCAATATCTCAACAACACAGACCGTCGAAGGCCGCGTAGGCCCGGAAATGCCGCAACTGCCGCCGGGCTCACCGTTTGAGGACTTTTTCAAAGAATTTTTTGATCGAAATGGTCAACAAGCCCAACCCAGACGCGCAACGTCATTGGGGTCCGGTTTT
The DNA here is from genome assembly GCA_017857825.1 of Rhodospirillales bacterium. Classification (GTDB taxonomy): domain Bacteria; phylum Pseudomonadota; class Alphaproteobacteria; order Rhodospirillales; family Casp-alpha2; genus UBA4479. The sequence continues at coordinate 2,797 of JAFMCK010000082.1, read as the reverse complement.
ATCGTCGATGCGTCCGGCTTTATTATCACCAACAATCACGTCATCCAGGATGCCGATGAGATTTCTGTGATCTTGCACGACGACACCCGTCTCAAGGCGGAACTGGTCGGGCGCGACCCGGAAACCGATCTCGCGTTGCTCAAGGTGACTTACGATAAGCCGCTGCCGGCGGTCGAAATCGGTGATTCCGATCAACTCGAAGTCGGCGATTGGGTGATTGCCATCGGCAACCCATTCGGCCTCGGTGGTACGGTGACGGCGGGCATTATTTCGGCCCGTGGCCGTGATATTAACGCTGGTCGTTATGACGACTTTTTGCAGACCGATGCGTCGATCAACCGGGGCAACTCGGGTGGCCCGATGTTTGATATGGACGGGCGCGTGATCGGCATCAACACCGCGATCTTCTCGCCGACCGGCGGCAGCGTCGGCATCGGTTTTGCGATCCCGACCTCCACCGCTGAGCCCGTGATCCGTCAGTTGATGAAAAACGGCGAAGTCCGTCGCGGCTGGCTGGGTGTGCACATTCAAACCGTCACCGACGAAATTGCCGAAAGTCTCGGTTTGGATAAAGCCAAAGGCGCCATGGTCGCCAGCGTGATCGAAGACGGGCCGGCGGATAACGCTAAGTTCAAGGCTGGCGATGTGATTCTTTCATTCGGCGGTGTGCCGGTGCCTGATACACGCGATCTGCAGCGGATCGTCGCAGATGTCGAGCCTGAGACCACAGTCGACGCCGAGATTTGGCGCGACGGCAAGAACAAGACCCTGAAAGTCGTGGTCGGCGAACTGAAGCGCGACTCTGAGCAATTGGCCAAGCTTGCGCCTGAAACAAAAGAGGACGGCGGCGAGCGCGCGATTGAGCCGCTCGGTATCACGGTCGCAGCGATCACCGACAAAATGCGCGAACGCTTTAATATCGGTGACGATGAAGGTGGCGTGATCGTTACCGACGTCTCCGCAACCGGCCCCGCTGCCGAAAAAGGCCTTCGTCCGGGGGATCGCATCATCCAGGTCAGCCAAAGCGACGTCAAAGAACCCGCCGATGTCATCCGCAAGGTTGACGAGGCTAAGGCTCAAGGCCGCAAGTCTGTCCTACTCCGCATCCAAGGGGCACAGGGCGTGCGCTTCGTCGCCATCCGCCTGGGCGACGGCTAAGCTAGCTTCCAAGCCAGCGTTCTTTTCGGAACGGGTGTTGCCAGGAACAAAAAAGGGCCGCTCCCTCGGGAAGCGGCCCTTTATCTTTTGGCGTGGTGAACGCGCTTAGTTCTTTTCTTTATCCACCAGTTGGTTCTCGGTAATCCACGGCATCATGGCGCGGAGCTTTTCGCCGACGACTTCGACGCCGTGCTCGGCGGCCAATCGACGGGATGCCTTGAAGCTGGCTTGGCCAGTCATGTTTTCGCTCATGAAATCACGGACGAAACGACCGGTTTGAATGTCGGTCAGGATGTCCTTCATGCGGGCTTTCGTTTCCGGCGTGATGACGCGCGGACCTGACACGTAGTCCCCGTATTCTGCGGTGTTCGACACCGAGTAGCGCATATTGGCGATGCCGCCTTCGTAGATCAGGTCGACGATCAGCTTGACCTCGTGACAGCACTCAAAATAGGCCATCTCCGGGGCGTAACCGGCTTCGACCAGGGTTTCGTATCCGGCCATAATGAGGTGTGACAGGCCACCGCAGAGCACGGCTTGTTCACCGAACAGGTCGGTTTCGCACTCTTCACGGAATGTGGTCTCGATGATGCCGGAACGGCCACCGCCGGTGGCAGATGCATATGAAAGTGCGACTTCGAGCGCATTGCCGGTGGCGTCTTGATGGACGGCGACCAACGATGGGACGCCGGCGCCACGCACATATTCGGAACGCACCGTGTGGCCGGGGCCCTTAGGTGCGATCATGAACACATCCAGGTCGGCACGCGGCTCAATCAGTTGGAAGTGGACGTTCAGACCATGGGCAAACGCCAGTGCGGCGCCTTGCTTCATGTTGTCCTTCAGGTGATCGCGGTACAGCGCGGCTTGGCCTTCGTCAGGCGTCAGCACCATCACAACATCGGCCCATGCAGCCGCGTCGGATGGGTTCATCACCTTGAGGCCTTCGTTCTGTGCCTTCTTGGCGCTACCGGATCCGTCGCGCAAGCCGACGACGACTTCTTTCACGCCGCTGTCGCGCAGGTTCAATGAATGGGCGTGGCCTTGGCTGCCGTAACCGATGACGGCGACTTTCTTGCCTTTGATCAGGTTCACGTCCGCGTCACGGTCGTAATAAACTCGCATTGTTTTCTCCCTCGGGATTGTCCAAGTCGTTTTAAAAAAAATTGTCTGGGCGTAGATGCCGTGACGGGGTTTTACAGCGAGGACGTGCCTCGGGCAATGGCGGCGACGCCTGTGCGTGAAATATCGTTGAGGCCGAGTGGGCGCATCAGGTCGATAAATGCGTTCAGCTTGCCGGTGTCGCCGACGATTTCAAATACAAAACTCTCGTTTGTGCTGTCGACCACGCGGGCGCGGAAGATATCGGCGATGCGCAGGCTTTCGACCCGTTTTTCGCCGGTGCAGACCACTTTGACCAGTGCCAGCTCACGTTCTACATGGGGGCCGTCCAGGGTCAGGTCGGCGACCCGATGGATCGGCACCAAGCGGCCAAGCTGGGCTTTGATCTGCTCGATGATCATTTCCGTGCCGGATGTGACGATGGTGATGCGCGACACGCTCTTTTCGATGTCGACTTCGGCCACCGTCAGGCTTTCGATGTTGTAGCCGCGCCCGGAAAACAGGCCGATCACGCGGG
>JAFMCK010000081.1 GCA_017857825.1 Rhodospirillales bacterium | reverse complement strand
GGTTTGGATTTCGGTAGGTGTTGACGCCGACAATCGGCAGCTCGCCGGTGTGCTTCAGGGTTTCGTAGTGCATGCTTTCTTCTTGGATTTTGCCGCGTTGGTAGCCGGTTTCCATCGCGCCCAAGACGCCGCCGCGTTCGGTGATGCGGTCGAACTCCATCAGCACGGCTTCTTCGACCAGGTCGGTCAGCTCGTCGATGATGAACGATCCTTGGATCGGATTTTCGTTTTTCGCCAAGCCCCATTCTTTGTTGATGATCATCTGAATGGCGATGGCACGGCGCAGGCTGTCTTCGGTCGGCGTCGTGATCGCCTCGTCATAGGCATTGGTGTGTAGCGAATTGCAGTTGTCATAGATCGCGATCAGCGCCTGCAACGTGGTGCGGATATCGTTGAAATCCATTTCCTGGGCGTGCAACGAACGGCCCGAGGTCTGGATGTGATACTTCAGCTTTTGCGCCCGCTCGCCGGCACCGTATTTGAAGCGCATGGCGCTGGCCCAGATGCGTCGTGCGACCCGGCCCATGACGGTGTATTCCGGATCCATGCCGTTGGAGAAAAAGAACGACAGGTTGGGTGCGAAATCGTCGATGTCCATGCCGCGCGCCAGATACGCTTCGACGAACGTAAACCCGTTCGACAGCGTGAACGCCAACTGGCTGATCGGGTTCGCGCCGGCTTCGGCGATGTGATAGCCCGAGATCGACACCGAATAGAAATTCCGCACTTTGTGATGCACAAAATATTCCTGAATGTCGGCCATCATCTTCAGCGCAAATTCGGTCGAGAAAATGCAGGTGTTTTGCCCCTGATCTTCTTTGAGAATGTCCGCCTGCACGGTGCCGCGCACGGTTGATAGTGTCCATGCTTTGATTTTTTCGATTTCCTCGTCGGTCGGCGGACGGTTGTTGTCAGATTCAAACTTGGTGATCTGCTGGTCCATCGCGGTGTTCATGAACATCGCCAAAATCGTCGGCGCCGGGCCGTTGATGGTCATCGATACCGATGTCGACGGGCTGCACAGGTCAAAGCCGTCGTACAGATCGTGCATGTCGTCCAACGTCGCAATCGATACCCCGGAGTTGCCGACCTTACCGTAGATGTCGGGCCGTTCGTCCGGATCGAAGCCGTACAGCGTGACACTGTCGAACGCCGTCGACAGGCGCTTGGCATCGTTGTCGCGGGACAGAAACTTGAAACGCTCGTTGGTGCGTTTCGGATCGCCCTCGCCCGCGAACATCCGGGTCGGGTCTTCGCCTTCGCGTTTGAACGCGAACACACCGGCGGTGTAGGGGAAGCTGCCCGGCAGGTTTTCTTTCAGCAAAAACGTCAGCAACTCGCCTTCGTCTTTGGTTTTGGGCAGCGCAACGCGTGACACGCGGTTGCCCGAAAGCGTCACCCGCTTGAGGTCATAGCGCACTTCTTTGTCACGGATTTTGACGACGTAATCGTCGCCGGAATAGCTTTCGACCACACGCGGCCATATCTCGATCAGTTTTTTCGCGCGCGGGTCCATGGCGTCATCACGCTCGGCAATCAGCGTATCGAGATCACTCAGGTCATCAGCACTTTTGCCGGCGTCCGTCAGCATGCGTTTGGTTTCGCGTAATTGCTGGCGTTCGCGGGCCAGCGTCGCCTCTTTTTCAATGGTCTTGTGGTAGCCGCGCACGGTGTCGGAAATTTCCGACAGGTAGCGCGCGCGGTCCGGCGGGACGATGGTTTGGCCGGGTTCGGAGACCCGTGTTTCCACCGCATCGATGCTGCAGCCCAGGTCGCGAAAGCCTTTGTCGACGAACGCGTTCAGTACGCCTTGATACAGCGCGGTGACGCCGGGGTCTGCGAATTTGGACGCCATGCAGCCGTATACCGGCATGTCTTCGGGGCTGGTGCCAAAGGCTTCGCGGTTCCGCTGCACCTGCTTGCGTACATCGCGCACCGCATCGAGCGCACCTTTACGGTCCATTTTGTTGATCGCGACACAATCGGCGTAATCCAACATGTCGATCTTTTCGAGCTGACTTTGCGCGCCGAATTCCGGTGTCATCACGTACAGCGACACATCGGTGACATCGACGATGGCGCCATCGCCCTGCCCGATCCCGGGCGTCTCGACGATCACCATGTCGAAGCCGGCGGCCTTGGTCGCAGCGACGATGTCAGACAGATACTCGGGCACTTCGGTCTTGGCACCACGCGTCGCGATGGAGCGGAAATAGACGTTGCAGGTACCGCCGCCGTCGATGGCGTTCATGCGGATGCGGTCGCCCAGCAACGCGCCCTTGGTTTTACGGCGCGTCGGGTCGATGGCGATGACGGCGATTTTCGGCTCGTTCGAATACAGACGGAAGCGGCGGATCAACTCGTCGGTCAGCGACGATTTTCCCGCACCACCGGTGCCGGTGATGCCGAGCACGGGCGTTTTGTCGGCCTTGGCCGCAGCATCGCGGATCGATGTCAGGTCGGCGTCGGGCAGCTTGCCGAGTTCAATCGCAGAAATGATTCGCGCGAGATCCTTATGATCGCCCTCGGTCAGTTTGCCGAGGCCTTTGGGCATATCCGCGGTCGGATCGAAGTCGGTGACTTCCATCATCATCGCGATCATGCCTGGCAGGCCCATGGATTGGCCGTCTTCCGGCGAGAAGATACGCGTCACGCCATAGGCATGCAGGTCTTTGATTTCCGGTGCGACGATGACTCCGCCGCCGCCGCCGAAAATTTTGATGTCCGGCCGACCGGCTTGTTTCAGCAGGTCGACCATGTATTTGAAATATTCCACGTGCCCGCCCTGATAGGACGAAATCGCGATACCTTGGACGTCTTCTTGAATCGCCGCGTTGACGACGTCGGCGACGGCACGGTTATGGCCCAGGTGAATAACCTCGGCGCCCGCACCCTGCAAAATCCGGCGCATGATGTTGATTGAGGCGTCGTGCCCGTCGAACAGACTGGCGGCGGTGACAAAGCGGATCGGATTTTTGGGTGTGTAGGCTTTGGCGGCAGCCGTTTTTTGCGATGGGTTATCGGCAGCCGGTTTTCCGTCGTCTGGCATGATGTCCTCCCGAGAACTCTCGCCATGAAATATAGCATTCGCCGCGCGATGACGGCGGCGGCGCAATCTTGGTCAATTATACTTTACGTTAACGTAAACGTCAATTTGACTCATTGTTGATATGGTTTTTTGATCCCACGCGCTTTCGCCTCTATGCGCAAGCATTCGCATTTGACAAACCCCGCGCCGTTTAAGACCTTCGCGGTCCCGATTTTGACAAACTGGAGATGACCCGTGGACGAGAGTAAAATGCACCCGGAAACTCTGGCGCTGCATGCCGGATATCGTAAAGACGAGACCAATGCCGTCGCCGTGCCGATTCATCAAACCACGTCCTATCAGTTTGACAGCACAGAACACGCGGAAAATCTGTTCGCGCTGAAGGAATTCGGCAACATTTATTCGCGCATTATGAACCCGACCTGCGACGTGCTGGAAAAGCGCATTGCGGCGATGGAGGGCGGCGTTGCGGCGCTGGCCGTGGCGTCGGGACAGGCGGCGTCGACATACGCCATCCTCAACCTATGCCGTGCCGGCGATAACTTTGTCTGCTCGACCGATATATACGGCGGCACCTGGAACTTATTCGCCAACACCTTAAAAAATCTTGGCATCGAATGCCGCTTCGTAGATCCGACGGACCCGGAAGGGTTCCGCGCGGCGACCGACGACAAAACCCGCTGCTATTATGCGGAGACCCTGCCGAACCCGAAGCTCAACGTGTTTCCGATCAAGGAAGTCGCGGATATTGGGCGTGAACTCGGCGTGCCACTGATCATGGACAACACGGCATGCCCCCTACTCTGCCGTCCGTTCGACCATGGCGCGGCCATTGTTGTGTATTCGGCGACCAAGTATTTGGGCGGACACGGCACGTCGATCGGCGGGATTATGGTCGATGGCGGCAACTTCGATTGGGAAGCCGGCGGTGATCGCTTCCCGACCCTCAATGACCCCGACCCCAGCTATCATGGCGCCGTCTGGACCGAGGCCGTCAAACCGCTTGGCCCGATTGCCTACATCATTCGCGCCCGGGTTATTCTGTTGCGCGATTTAGGCTCGTCGATGAGCCCGATGAACGCGTTTCAGTTTATCCAAGGGGTTGAAACAGTCTCGCTGCGGATGGCCAAACATGGTGAAAACGCCAGCAAAGTGGCGGCGTACCTGAATGGCCATGACAAGGTGAAAAGCGTAATCCATCCGTCGTTACACACAGGTGAAGCCGCACGCCGCCGCGACGCCTACATGACCGGTATGCCGCTGTGCTTTGGCGGATTGTGCGGGTTTGAGCTGAAAGACGGCAAAGATGCGGGCCGTAAATTCATCGACAGTTTGGCGCTTTTATACCATGTCGCAAACATCGGCGATGCGCGGTCCCTGGCGATCCACCCGGCATCGACAACGCATTCTCAGTTGTCGGTTGAAGACCAAGCCGCCTCGGGCGTGACGCCGGGCTACGTGCGGCTGTCGATCGGACTTGAGCATATCGACGATATCTTGGCCGATATCGGTCAGGCGCTGGATAAAGTCTAAGCGGCTTTCGATCTGCCCGATCGGCTCTCCTTCTCTCGCCCGTCGCGTCATCCTGAACTTGATTCAGGATCAATGGCACGGCGGCTTGGCTGGTTTGGGCGTGCGCACGGCGATGGATCCTGAATCAAGTTCAGGATGACGCACCTCTTGCGGACTTTAAGATTCTAAGCGTTGTAGTCGAGGCCCCAGTGGCTGAAGCGTTCCGGGTCTTCGCCCCAGGAATCGCGGACTTTGACGAACAAGAACAGGTGCACTTTGGTATCTAAGATTTGCTGTAGTTCTTTCCGCGATTGTGCACCGATCTCTTTGATCATCGAGCCGCCCTTGCCGAGCACGATGGATTTTTGGCTGTCGCGTTCGACGAAGATCACCTGTTCGATTTTGATCGAGCCATCTTCGAAGTTTTCCCAGGTCTCGGTCTCGACCGTGGTCGCGTAGGGCAATTCCTGGCGCAGATTGAAATACAGTTTTTCGCGGGTGATTTCGGCGGCCAGCAGGCGCGCCGGCATGTCGGTGATCTGATCTTCGGGGAACAGCCACGGGCCGATCTGCATGCGTTCGCCCAGGTACGCCAGTACGTCGGCGACGCCGTCGCCGTTCAGCGCCGAGATCATGAAGGTGTCTTCAAACAAGCCGGTTTCCGACAGCTTGGCGGCAATTTCAAGCAATCGGCCTTTGTCGACCTTGTCGACTTTGTTCAACAGCAACACCGGTGCCGGCGATTTCGGTCGTTCGGCCTTGCGCTTTTCCAAGCCTTTGAGGATGCGTTTGGTGTCGTCGCAGATGCCTTTCACGGTGTCGACCATCAGCATGATGATGTCGGCGTCCTGTGCGCTGCCCCAGGCACTCGCGACCATGGCACGGTCGAGGCGGCGGCGCGGCTCGAAAATGCCGGGCGTGTCCATGAAAACGATCTGTGCATTGCCTTCGATGGCGATGCCGAGCACGCGGGTCCGCGTCGTCTGTACCTTCGGCGACACGATGGAAACTTTGGTGCCGACGGCTTTGTTGACGAACGTGGATTTACCGGCGTTCGGCGCGCCGACTACGGCGACAAAGCCGGCGCGGGTTTGGACGTCGTCACTCATTTGCTGCTCTCATGGCTACTTGGCCTCATCAATGGTTGCCAGCATGATCTCTGCGGCGGCTTGTTCGGCGGCGCGTTTGTTGCTGCCTTCGCCGGTTGCTGGTGGAAAAGTTGAAAGTGTGACTTCAACGGAAAAGATCGGCTGGTGATCAGGACCGTGGCGCCCCAGAATTTTGTATTGCGGCAGACCAAGCCCCCTGCCCTGCGCCCATTCCTGCAGCGTCGTTTTTGGGTCCTTTGGCGGGCGCAGGTTTTCCCGCATAATCGGCGTCCAATGCGTATGGATCATGGTGCGTGCGGCTTCTAAGCCACCGTCTTCATAAATCGCCGCGATCACCGCTTCCATGGCGTCTGCGACGACGCCGGGATTTTCACGCCCGCCCATCAGGTGTTCCCCGTTGGACAGCGTCAGGCAGTCTGCGAGCCCGATATCGTTGGCGACTTTGGCAAGCGCGTCGCGCTGCGCGAGCGCCGTAAAGCGATAGCCGATCTCGCCTTCGTCTTCGTCGGGAAATGTGTTCAAAAGCAGTTCAGCGACCACCAAGCCCAAAACCCGGTCGCCGAGAAATTCCATCCGCTCGTTTGATTTTAAGCGCTTGTGGGCGGCACTTGAGTGCACCAAGGCGTGGCGCAACAAATCCGTATCTTTAAAAGTATAGCCGAGCTCGGCCTGCAAACGGGCCAGATCGTCACTCATTGCAGGAAGGTAAAGCTGCGCGATGGGCGCATTTTGTCGAGCCAAGTCCAGAGCTTCCAGGCCTGCCCGTCGATGGAGAAGAAGATGAACTGCGCTTTGCCGACCAAATTTTCGCGCGGCACGAAGCCAACGCCGCCAAAGCGGGAGTCGTTGGAATCGTCGCGGTTGTCACCCATCATGAAATAGTGATCGGCGGGCACGGTATAGACGCGGGTGTCGTCACTGTTTTGCTCAGCATCGCTTTTCTCGACGATCAGGTGCTCGTGACCGTTCGGTAAAATCTCGACGTATTGATTGAGGCGGCGGAAATCACCTGGAGAGGTTTCGTGGATGTAGTCGTCCACTTTGCGCCGCTCGACGGCTTGACCGTTGATGTGCACGATCCCGCCTTTGACCTGAATACGGTCACCCGGCAGGCCGATCACGCGTTTGATAAAGTTGGTCGAGTTGTCTTGTGGAAACTTGAAAACCGCAATATCGCCACGCTCGGGCTCATCAAAAAAGACCCGTTCCGGCGGAAGCAGTGGCAGGCCGAACGGCAGTGAGTAACGGCTGTAGCCGTAGGTCATTTTAGACACGAACAGATAATCGCCGACCAACAGCGTCGGCACCATCGACCCGGATGGGATCGAGAACGGCTCAAACGCAGCGACGCGGACCGTCATCGCAATCAAAAGCGCGTATAAGACCGTCTTAAAGGTATCTTTCATCGCCGTTCCCTGGTGCCTCGATAATAAAAATAATTGTTTTCAGGTTGCGAGCGGATAGAGCCAGCCAAGCCCCCGGCTGTCAAGGTGTTGGGCGTTTTTGGATATGATGAGTGGTGGGGTGCTATCCTGCGAGACGCCGCTTTACGACTCTTCAGGATCAGGCGCCCTTAGGCGGTCTCGAAGGATGTGGTTGCGTGGATGAACTTAAGACTTCCCTGCCAGCCAGTCCTCAATCGCAGGCGCGACACCTTCCCAGGGCTGAAACCCCATGGTCAGCATCACCGGCGTTTCGCCGGCAGTGATGCCAACCAGAGTCGGAAAACCGGTAATGTGCGACCGCTGCGCGTATTGAAACTCGCCGAGTGTCGCTTGCTTGGCGTCGTCAGAGCCGTGCGCGATCTCAAAATCGCTGCCCGGCAGACCAATTTCCGTGGCGAGTTCGACCAGGACGCCTGAATCGGTAACGTCTAAATTCTCCGCATAAAATGCCCGATGCAGACGGTTCAGCATCGGATGCGCAGCGGCAGGGTCGATATAGCGGGCCGCAACGATGGCGCGGCACGCGGGCTCGGTATCGTAGATAAAATTGTCCCGTTCAAACATGGCATAGTCGAACGGTTGGCCGGATGCTTCGGCGACATGGTCCCAGTGGTCGCGCACAGAAGCTTTGTCCTGCTCTGACATCGGGTGGTCGGTAAAGGGGCGCAGGCCACCGACGAAAATCTGCAACTCGGCGTCTTCGCCCACGTGATCGACGATTTCGTCCATGACCGGTTGGAAGCCCCAGCACCAGGAACACATCGGGTCAGCAAAGTATAAAAGCTTTTTCATTATCAAACGTCCCTTCTGCCCTATATATGGGGCTTGCTCTAAGGGTTTAGCATCGCGAAAATGACCGTAAATTTCAAAAACCTTACTGGACATCCATTAATGACGTTTCCGACCCCCAGTTTTCCCTCGACACGCATGCGTCGTGTTCGCCGCGCACCTTGGCTGCGCGCGCTCACCGCTGAAAGCATTTTGACGCCTGCGGACTTGATTTGGCCAGTGTTTGTGGTCGAAGGTTCCGGCGTGCGCGAACAGGTTACGTCGATGCCGGGGGTTGAGCGGTTGTCGATTGATCTGCTGGTGAAGGCGGTTGCCGATGCGTCTGCACTGGGGATTCCGGCGATTGCGTTGTTTCCGTTTATCGAGCCTGGGCGCAAAACGCCGGATGCGGCGGAAGCGTGGAACGCCGAAAATTTGGTGTGTCGGGCTGTGCAGGCGATCAAGGCGTCGTCCCCCGAAATCGGCGTGATGTGTGACGTGGCGCTCGACCCATTTAATTCCGATGGCCATGACGGCTTGGTCAAAGGCGGGATCATTTTAAATGATGAAACCATTGAATGTCTGGTGCGCCAAGCTGTCTGCCAAGCCAATGCCGGCTGCGACATCATCGCGCCATCGGATATGATGGACGGACGGATTGCAGCGCTCCGAAAAGGGCTGGACGAGAACGGCCACACGGACGTTGCAATCATGTCTTATGCGGCAAAGTACGCATCAGGCTTTTATGGGCCGTTCCGTGATGCCGTAGGGTCCGGCGGCGCGCTGCAGGGCGACAAGAAGACCTATCAGATGAATCCCGGCAATTCGGACGAAGCCATGCGCGAGGTGTCGTTGGATATTTCCGAAGGCGCAGACATGGTCATGGTGAAGCCTGGGCTGCCGTATCTGGATGTGGTGCGTCGCGTGAAGGATACCTTCGCCATGCCGACCTTTGCCTACAACGTGTCGGGTGAATACGCCATGTTACGCGGCGCCGGCGATGCGGGGTGGCTGGACTACAACACCGTGATGATGGAAATGCTGGTCAGTTTCAAGCGCGCCGGCTGTGACGGTGTTTTGACCTATCATGCGGTGGACGCGGCAAAGCTGCTGAACGGCTAGACTGCAAAGCAAAAATCCCGGAAACCGCTAAGCGGCGCCGGGAAATCGCTTAAATTATTTATGATGAATACGTGCTGTCTTCAAATCAAGTCGTTGCCGATATCAAGCAGACGGTCAATGTCCAGGACCACTATCAATGAGCCGTCCAGGCGGTAGACACCGGAAGCGAAATCGCGCCATTTCGGGTCTAGGGTACCTGGCGTTTTCTCGTAGTTGTCATTCGACAAGCTAACCACGTCGCCGATGCTGTCGGCCAGCAAGGTATAGAGGTCCATGCCCATTTCGACGGTGACACCCATTTGATTGGTGGCATTTTCATCCGCAGGTTCAAGCCCAAGCCGCGCCCGCACGTCGATCACGGTAACGATCCGTCCGCGTAGATTGATCGAGCCCCGTACTTCGGCAGGTGCCAGCGGGATCGAGGCAATTTTATGGGTTTGCAGAATATCTTGAACCCGCAATACCGGTACCCCGAACATTTGCCCATTGACGGTAAACGTGACGAATTGACCAAGGTTTTCGAGACCGTGAACAACAACGTCGGTTTGTGGTCTCTCTGCGACGGCGGTGGACATAGATTGGAGCTCCGGTTCGGGATCAAGGGTTCATTAATTGAACCGACTATAGGGCCGAACGCCGACCACGTTAAGGGAAAAAGGGTTCAATATTGAGCCGATTTATGCAGCCAATTGACCACGGTGTGCACTTGATCGTCTGCCATCAGCGCCGGCGCATGGCCACAGCCTTCGATCGTGACGATCTCCGCACCAGGACCACGTTTCGCCATTTCCGCTGCGGTCTCGGCGCTGAGCAAATCAGAGTCCGCGCCGCGCAGCACCAGCACCGGACATGTAATTGCGTCCCAAATCGGCCATAGGTCGATATCTTCAATCGGTCCTGCGCTGAACACCTGGGCGATGGACGGATCGTAGTGCAGGCGCATGCCCCCTTCGCCGTTCCGCTCGGATGAGGTCTCGGCGAGGTGGCGCCATTGTTCGTCCGTCAGGTCGCCGAACGGTGCATGCACGTCACGCAGATACGATTCCAGCGCTTCGATGTCCTGAAACGACGGGGCACCGCCTAAATAGCGGGAAATCCGCAGCAGCGCTTCTTTTGGAATCAACGGGCCAATGTCGTTGATCACCAAGCGCCGAATCGGTGTGTTCGGCATGGCAGCCAGCATCATGCCGATGATCCCGCCCATTGACGTGCCGACCCAATCCACGCGCTCGGCACCAATATGTGCAAGCACCGCCGCGATGTCGTTTAGATAGGTCGGGTAGATATAGTCGTTCGGGTGGGTCAGCCAATCGCTGGCGCCACGCCCCGGGATATCCGGGCAGACAACGCGCATGTGTTCGGACAGCGCATTTGCCAAGATATCGAAATCCCGTCCCGTGCGGGTCAGCCCATGCACGCAGACGGTGGCTTTTCTGGATGGTGCGGCGTCCCCCCAATCTGTGAACGCGATGCGATGAAAGCCGTGAAGGCCGAGCGAGAGGCAACTGCCGGCGCGGTGTGGTTTTGGGATCATGTTAAATGACGTCCTGGTCGCGCAACGCTTGGATGTCTTCTGCGCTCATCCCCAACAGTTCGCTGAGCACACCGTCGGTGTGTTCGCCCAAGGTCGGCGGCGCCAAGCGGGCTTCGGTCGGTGTGCCGGACATTTTGATCGGTGAATTGATCAGCGGCACTTTGGCACCGGTGGTCGGCTGTTCCATCTCGATCTTCATGTCGCGGGCGATCACGTGTTCGTTCGAGAACACCTGATCCATTTTATAGATCGGGCCACAGCTGACCGAGTTGGCTTCCAATTCTTTAAGCCAAAAATCCATCGTCTTGGCGCCGATGATTTCGCGCAAAATGGGGATCAACTCTTCTCGGTTTTTTAGGCGGGCACCATTGGTTTTGAATTTTTCGTCGGCTGCCAGATCTTCGCGGCCGGCCACTTTGCAAAGACGTTCAAACTGACCGTCATTGCCGACCGCCAGGATGATCGCGCCGTCAGATGTTTCGAATGCCTGATAGGGCACGATGTTCGGGTGCGCGTTGCCTAGGCGCTTCGGATTGTTGCCGGTGGCCAGATAATTCATGCCCATGATGGTCGAGAAACCGACCATCACATCGAGCATGCCGATGTCGATGTGCTGGCCTTCGCCGGTCACTTCGCGGTGGCGCAATGCGGCGTTGATCGAGACAGCGGCATACATGCCGGCCATCAGATCACCGACCGGGACGGCGGTTTTCATCGGCTCGCCATCGGGCTCACCGGTCAGGCTCATCAGTCCACTCATACCTTGGATCAAAACGTCATAACCGGGTCGCTTCGCATATGGCCCGGTCTGCCCAAATCCGGTGATCGAGCAGTAAATCAGGCCCGGAAATTCGTCTTTCAGATCGTCATAGGAAAGCCCGTATTTCTTGAGCCCGCCTGTCTTGAAGTTTTCCACTAGCACCTGCGATTGGCCGATCAGCTTTTTCGCCAGCGCCTGGCCTTCGGGCTTGGCGATGTCGAGCGTGACCGACCGCTTGTTGCGGTTGGCGGCGCAGAAATAAGCACTCTCAGAGGTGTCTTCGCCGTCTGCGCCTTTGATATACGGCGGCGCAAAATAACGGGTGTCGTCGCCAGCGCCTGCGCGCTCGATCTTGATCACATCGGCCCCTAGGTCGCCCAAAATTTGCGTGCAGCTTGGCCCCGCCAAAATACGGGTGAGGTCAAATACGCGAATACCTTCTAGCGGACCGGGCATGGATCGTTTCTCCGTTGGATGCTTCGTTATCGGTGAGTCAGTCTTAGCTGTCACATCCCGTTCGATCAAGGATATCACCACCTTCTTCATCGCGCGCCCACCCAGCGCTTGCGCCCGATCCCTCGGATAGGCTTTATAGCGCTATGCGCCGTG
>JAFMCK010000080.1 GCA_017857825.1 Rhodospirillales bacterium | reverse complement strand
CAATCCAGCACCGCCGGGCGCATCAGATGGATGATCAAGCGGTCCTGCACGTCACCGATGGATTTTCTCCGTGTCGCGGCCTCGACCAAGCGAATGTCGCGCCATGAAAGTTCGTCGCTCAGTACGCCGGGCAGTGCGATACCGGACGGCGAAATCCGCATCAATGGCCTCGGTTGCGAAAGTCTTAGCAGTGCCCAGGCAAGCGCCGCCGTCACCAGCCCGCTTGCGATCATCCACGGCAGCGCGCCGATCTCGATCACGATGTCGCGGCGCAAGACCAACAGCGCCAAAACCGGGCCGAGCAAAATCGCGCCCGCTGCGAAATAGGGTAATCGGCGGGGGCGGATCATCTGCGCAGGTGGGCTATGCCGGTCATCGATCATGCGCCAAGATTATCACCTGTCCAGAGCCGCGCGCACGGAATGTCGCGGCACGCGCTTTCGGCGCTTGCCCACGAAGTGCGGAAGTGCCTGCTGGTAAAGGGATTGAGCGAGCGGCACTTAGGCCGCTAAACTATATGCTTGAGATAAAGCCTGGGGGGGTGGGGCATGATGATCCTGGTCGGCCAACTCGATTCGCCTTTTGTGCGGCGTGTCGCAGCGACGCTTAGCCACTACGGCTTGGCGTTTGATCGTCATGTGCTGTCGGTCTTCGGCGATCCGGATGAGGTGCGCCGCCTCAACCCACTCGGTAAAGTGCCGGCATTGATCATCGATGATGGCGAGACCTTGATCGACAGCGCGATGATCATTGATTATTTGGACGAGCTTGCCGGTCCGGACCGTGCCTTGACGCCACGTAGTGGGCCGGGGCGTCGTAATGTGTTGCGACTGGCGACGTTGTTTATGGGGGTGTCTGAACGCGCGGTGCAGTTGCGGATCGAGACCGTGCGTCGCCCGCAGCATTTGCAAAACCCTGAATTTATTGAGGCGTATAAGCGGGCCCTGCGTGCTAGCTTGGATTATTTGGAGCGGGATTGCGATACCCCGTGGGCAGCTGACGCCAGCTTGGTCCAAGGTCCGACGCAGGCGGACTTTGCGGCGACGGCGGCGCTGACGCATTTGTCGGCAAAAGTGCCGGAATTTAAAAATTTGGATGCGTGGCCCAAGCTGGCCGCGCTTTGTGAAGCGGGCGAAGCTTTGGACGCCTTTCGCGATAATCCATTCGTTGAAGGATAATTTCATTTAAAAACGCGCGTCTTTGCCTTTCGATAACCACGATCCCGGTGTAACGTCCGCGCATGTCTGATGTTATTACCGATACACAAACTCTCCGTGATTTTTGCAAAAGGCTGCATGATGAGCCCTATGTGACCGTCGATACAGAGTTTATCCGCGAAAGCACTTTTTGGCCGGAGCTTTGTCTTGTGCAGCTCGGCGGTGCCGAGGAAGCGTACGCTGTGGACGCGTTGGCGGACGGCATCGACCTTGCGCCGATGTTTGAGTTGATGGCCGACACGTCTGTGCTGAAGGTGTTCCACGCAGCGCGTCAGGACCTGGAAATCTTTCTCAATCTCGCAGGTGAATTGCCGCGCCCGATCTTCGATACGCAAGTGGCGGCGATGGTCTGTGGTTTTGGCGATTCCGTTGGCTATGAAGCGCTGATCAGTAAGCTCACCGATGCGCGGATCGACAAAGGATCGCGGTTTACCGATTGGAAGCTGCGTCCGCTCAGCGAAAAACAGATCAAATATGCATTGGCCGACGTCACGCACTTGCGCCCAGCCCACGAAATACTCGCCGGCAAGCTTGAACTATCGGGGCGGCAGTCCTGGGTGACCGCCGAGATGGCGATCCTTGAAGATACGAAGACTTACATCGTCGATCCGGACGAAGCCTATAAGCGGATCAAAAGCCGGGGGGCAAAAGGGCGTCAATTGTCAGTGTTGCGTGCCGTCGCCGCTTGGCGCGAACACGAGGCACAGCGTCGCAATATGCCGCGCAGCCGTATTCTTCGTGATGAAGCGTTGTTGGAAATTTCGCACCGCATCCCAAAGACCGTCGACGAACTTGCCAAGACCCGTGGTTTGGGTCGCCGACTCGCCGAAGGCTCAAGTGGCGATACATTGTTGAAAGCCATCATCAAAGGTGCCGATGCGCCGAAGTCGGAATGGCCGGAGCCTGCGCAAAAGCCGGACCTGCCTGCATGGACGGCGGCGGCGGCGGATTTGCTTAAGGTGCTGTTGAAAATGAAGTGTGCCGAAGCGAACGTGGCCACCAAGTTGGTTGCGAATGCCGCAGATGTTGAATTGATTGCAGCGTTCGGCGAAGACGCCGACGTGCCGGCGCTCAAAGGCTGGCGGCTGTCGGTATTTGGCGAAGACGCGCTGCGGCTTCGAAACGGCGAAATCTGTCTGCAACTGGCTGGCGATCGCGTCGCCATTGCCGAAAAGCCCTCGGCGTAGCTGACGGCTATTGCTATCGGCAATAGCAGAAAACCTTACTTTAGCGAAATCGAGCCTCGCAGTCCAAGGCATTTGGAAAGCCCGCGAAAGCGGCGCTCGACGGTTTCCGATTGGAACACGCCGCTGCCGCCCGGCATGTGCAGAACCAAGGTCTTTGCCTTGCGTTCCAGCCTCGTCTGCACCAACAAGCCGGGGGCTGAGCCGGAAAGCGTGTGCGCGAGCCGGATCGCGCGACCGATTCCGTCCACTTTGCTGAGCTGATCATCGGCAAGCAGGCTGCGCACCGTGGTTACCAAAGGCGCGGATGAATTGCCGTTGTAGCGAACGTAGACCATCGCCGCGATCGACACCCGATCTGGGTGCGACAATCCGGCATAGGGCAAGCGCAGGCAACGATAGAACGCATGTTCGGCGCGGTAGTCCGGATGCTCATTCCAGCCGATGTCCGACAACAGGCAGGCGGCCAGGGTGCGGCGCTTGTCGGATTCGGTCGCATCAGGGAATAGGGGGGTCAGCCAATCTGAAATCTCGTGGCCGTTGAGCGAAAATCGCCCGGTACGTTCGGCCAAGCTCTCGGCACCGGCGATCAACGGGTCTTGGTGGCGAAGTGCTTCCGGCAAGCGTTTCAGCATTTGCCCCTCGCGCATCCCAAATCCAGAGAAAATGACGTGCTCGGGTTTCACCGTTTCGATCAAATGTGCGAGCACTTCAGCGGCAAACGGCATGCTTTTAATACGCGATGGCGATATCGCCGGAATTTTCTTGAGCGTACTCGCCGACAAGCCTGCCAACAGTCGCGATAACCTGAGCGCGTCGTCATGGCGGATCGAGTAGTTGTCGACGACGTGGAGTGGATAGCCGGTTTGTTCGATAAACACCCGGGCGATATTCCGCATGATGCCGCCCGATAGATATAGATTGCGGCCCGGCGATTTGCTCAGCCACGCGGCACTGGCGATGTGCTCTGCGATGATGCCGCGGGCTTTACGAATTTTGCCGTCGGCCATTTCGGTGATGCGCACGTGGCCTAAAGGCAGAGTGCCGAAGGTCTCGCACGTGCCTTTGTTGAGACCGACTAGGTCCAGTGAGCCGCCGCCGAGATCGCCGAGAATGCCGTCCGCGTCGGGGACACCGGTGATCAGGCCAATGGCGCTCAGTTCCGCTTCTTCGGCGCCGCTCAAGACCGAGACTTTGATGCCGAATTCGGATTTTATATGTTCGCAGAAGGCCTCGCCGTCCTTGGCTTCGCGCACCGCAGCGGTGGCGACAAGATCCAATGTGACAACGCCCATGGCGTCGGCAAGCCGCACGAACCGTCGCAGACTCTTGAGCGCGCGCTCGACGCCGGCAGGCGATAGATTGCCGGTTTCGGCCATCCCCTCGACCAAGCGGCAGTCGGATTTTTCATTGAACATCGGTACCGGCATGCGATCGGGCACATCATAAACCACGAGTCGAACCGTGTTGGAACCGATATCGACGACACCGATACGCGCAAGATCAATGCGCGAAGGGGGTTTGCGGGGAATTGCTTTCTCTGCCACAAGCTGATCCTAAGGGTTACGAGCCTAGCGTCAATACGATGCTATCTCGTCCTGGGCAAGGGTCAGGCGTGCTTAGGATTTCTTCTTGCTGCCCGCGCATTTCTTGGCCGGCTTTTGACTGGGCTGGTCTTCACCGATTTGCAATGCGGACCCGCGCCCGGACAGACTTGGGTTGGTCATGAAGTAATCGGTTGCGGACATGCCTTCACCCCGCGGTACGCGCGTAAATGTGCCGTCCGGATTCATGGTCCAGCTTTGTGCTTGATCGCGGAAGTTAGCAACCAAGATTTCATCTACCACTTGCTTGTGCACGGTCGGGTTTTCAATAGGCACCAGGGTTTCGACACGGCGATTCAAGTTGCGCGGCATCAGATCAGCAGAAGCGATGTAAGCCTTTGCCGATCTGGACGGCAATTCTTCACCATTGGCGAAGCAGAAAATCCGGGAATGCTCTAAGAACCGGCCGACGATGCTTTTGACGAAGATGTTTTCGCTCATACCTTCGACACCTGGGCGCAGGCAACAGATACCGCGGATCACCAGGTTGACGCGCACCCCGGCGTTAGAGGCGTCATAAAGCTTCTCAATCACTTCGCCATCGACCAGGGAATTCATTTTCATCCAAATGCCCGACGGCTTGCCGGCTTTGGCGTTCTCGATCTCGATATCGATCAGGTTGTCCAGGCGTTGGCGTAAGGTCAGCGGTGCAAAGAACAGCTTTTCCATTTCGGCTGGATTGGCATACCCGGTCATATAATTGAACAGCCGCGCGGCGTCGCGACAGAGCGCCGGGTCACAGGTGAAAAACGAAAGGTCAGTATAAATTTTCGCTGTGATCGGGTGATAGTTGCCGGTGCCGAAGTGCACGTAAGACTTCAGTTGATCGCCTTCACGCCGCACGATCAAATTGACCTTGGCGTGGATTTTCTTGTCGACGAAACCATACACAACCTGTGCGCCTGCACGCTCCAAGTCCCGCGCCCAGCGAATGTTGGCTTCTTCGTCGAACCGGGCTTTCAGCTCGACCATGGCGGTAACCGACTTGCCGGCTTCTGCGGCCTCGATCAACGCGGCGACGATCGGCGAGTCGTTCGAGGTCCGATACAGGGTCTGCTTGATCGCAACCACGTCCGGGTCGCGGGCGGCTTGACGCACGAACTGCACCACCACATCAAAACTTTCGTAAGGGTGGTGGACGATGATGTCTTTTTTGGCGACAGCGGCAAAAACATCGCCGCCGAAATCACGGATACGCTCGGGGAAACGCGCATTGAACGGCGTGAACAGCAGGTCCGGCCGCTCACTGATGATCAACTGTTTGGTGTCGGCAAGACCGAGCGGGCCTTCCATCGGCATCGCGACGCCGGCTTCAGCGCCCATTTCACCAATGATTAATTCTTGCAGCTGATCCGGCATATCGGCGTTGAAGGTCAGCCGAATGACCGAGCCCCGGCGTCGGCGTTTGAGCGCGCTTTCAAAGGTGCGCACCAAGTCTTCGGCTTCTTCGTCGATTTCCATTTCGCTGTCGCGGATGACGCGGAAGGCGCCGCATTCAACGATGTCAAAATCCGGAAACAGCTTGTCAGAGAACAACAAAATCCAGTCTTCGAGCGGCAGGTAGCGGACCACCGGCCCCGGCAGGCGCACATAACGTTGCAACTGCGACGGCACCGGCAGCAGCGCGCGAAGATCTTCGCCGTCGTTTCGTTCTTGCAGCATCAGCGCCAGCGAAAACCCTAAGTTCGGGATGAACGGAAACGGGTGCGCCGGATCAACCGCGAGCGGCGTCAGCACCGGGAAGACGTGATCCATAAATTGCTGCTCGAGCCATGGTAAATCCGCGGCGTCAACTTCGTCGCGACCGAGGATAAAAATATCTTCCTCGCGCAGTGCGGTGCGCAGATTGTCCCAGATTTTATGCTGATCACGCATCAGCGCCTGGGCTTCGATCTGAATCGCCTCAATCTGTTGTATGGGTGTCAGGCCGTCATCGCTGGGCTGGGTGACGCCGGCACGGATTTGCCCCTTGATGCCGGCAACACGGACCATAAAGAATTCGTCGAGGTTGGCGGCTGAAATCGAAAGAAACCTCAGGCGCTCCAGCAATGGATGGGCTTCATTCTCGGCTTCTTCGAGGACGCGCGCATTGAATGCGAGCCAGGACAACTCGCGGTTCAATAGGCGACTTTCGGCCACCTTTGATGCAGGCTTATCGCTTTGCGCTTGGGTATTTGGCGCCGAAGCGTCCGTGATCGCGGATGTTTCATCCATTTTTGTGTTCGCCCCGATATGAATTGATCAATCATAGCAGTTTCAAGTGAACACTGTCACTGAGTGCAATAATGACAATTTTGTAAAGCTTCCGGTGCGAGAATTCCCTGATGAACTGGTGCTGCCGCATTACGCGTTGCTCACGCAAAAAAAATGGCGGCTTAGTAGCCGCCATTTTTCGTTCTACTGGAACTTCGTTACAGCGTCCCTGGGAATGCGCCGCCATCCATCAACAAGTTTTGGCCGGTGACAAAGCCAGCCTGTGCGGAGCACAGATAGGCGCAGTAATCACCGAATTCCTCGGCGGTACCGAAGCGCCCGGCGGGGTTGCCCTCGGCGCGTTGCTTGGCCATTTCGTCAAACGACAGCCCTTGCTTCTCAGCATTCACTTTAAGGTTTGAAATCAGACGGTCCGTATAAAACGGGCCCGGCAGCAAGCCATTGATGGTGACGTTGTGGCGCACGGTCTTGCGCGCGATGCCGGCAACAAAACCGGTAAGGCCCGCGCGCGCCCCGTTCGACAGGCCGAGAATATCAATCGGCGCTTTTACGGCGCTGGACGTGATATTGACGATGCGACCGAACTTGCGGTCAATCATCCCGTCAACGGTGGCTTTGATCAGGAAAATCGGCGTCAGCATGTTGGCGTCGACGGCTTTGATCCAGTCGTCGCGGTCCCAATCGCGGAAATCGCCCGGCGGTGGGCCGCCTGCGTTGTTGACCAAGATGTCCGGGTTTGGGCACGCCTTAAGGATTTCAGCACGACCGCTTTCCGACGTAATGTCACAGGCCACCGTGGTGACGCTGCCGCCGCCAAGGGCACGCAGTTCGTCGGCGGTTGCTTCCAACGTCTCTGCGGTGCGCGCGCAAATTGTGACGTCGACGCCTTCTTTGACCAAGCTCTCGGCACAGCCTTTGCCGAGACCTTTTGATGCCGCGCAGACGATGGCTTTTTTGCCGGCGATTCCTAAATCCATGATGTTCTCCAAGAAATGATGATGTTCTGTAGTCTCACTCTATCCACGCCGAAGGCGTGGTCAAGCAAGGCGCCAGTTTGATTTCGCCGGCTGCGCCGAGCGTCATGTTTTTGTCACTTGTTTTACAAATTCGACAAGTGAAACTCGTCCTACGTCAACGGAACGCAACAATGGGATTGCCCGGGGATTACCTGCATGCGGATCGCGATTGCTACGGACGCATGGTACCCGCAACCGAACGGCGTGGTTCGGGTGCTTGGCACCGTGACGGAAACATTGAAGAAGCGCGGCTACACAGTTGATGTGATGTCGCCCGATCAATTCGTAACAGTGCCGTGTCCGTCGTATTCGGAAATCAGACTGGCGGTGTTGCCCAAGCGCCGAGTGCGGCGATGGCTTGATGATATGGCGCCGGATGCCGTGCATATCGCGACCGAAGGCCCGATTGGCCAGGCAACCCGGTCGCACTGCATCAGACGTGGTTGGCCGTTTTCAACCGCATTTCACACCAAGTTTCCTGAATACGTGAAGGCACGTACCGGCTTGCCGTTGGATTGGTTATACGCAGGCGTGCGGAAATTTCATGCGCCGTCGGGGGCGGTTATGATTCCGGCCCCGGCAGTATACCGCGAGTTGGAAGCCCGTCAGTTCGCAAATCTGAAACTTTGGTCGCACGGCGTCGATACCGAGGTATTCAAGCCGGGGCCAAAAGATTATCTGGACCTGCCGCGGCCGATTTTTATGTACGTCGGGCGGGTCACCGTGGAAAAGAACCTGCCGGCTTTTTTGAGACTTGATCTGCCGGGTAGCAAAGTCGTGATCGGCAGCGGCCCGGCTCGTGCACACCTGATGAAGAAATTTACCGATGCGAAATTCATCATTGCATCCGGGGATCATGAATTGGCGCAGCTGTACAACGCCGCCGATGCCTTTGTGTTTCCGTCGCGCACGGATACGTTCGGCTTGGTGATGCTGGAAGCGCTCAGCTGCGGCGTGCCGGTCGCAGCGTTTCCGGTGACAGGCCCGTTAGATGTGATCGGACCGGATGGCCCTGGGGTGCTGGATGAAGACTTGGCGCGTGCGGCCGTTCGTGCCCTTGAGATTGATCCCGTGCGATGCCGCGCGTGGGCATTGGCGTTTTCATGGTCGCGGGTCGCCGATCAATTTTTAGAATTTTTGCAGCCGATTGATCATGATGGTGTGCGAGCCCTGGGCGCTGCGCTTAGCCGTTCAGAACCTGACGCGCCAGAGGCACAGTGATCCGGCGTTTGGTTTCGAGTGCATGGCGGTCCGCATCGGCGACGAAGCTCAGCGCGGCGGCGAATGAGCGTTCCATGCGCGGCAGCACATACCCCAGCACGTCGGCATCAATCTTAATCTGACGATCTGCAAAAAGTTTGGCGAGCACTGCCGTCAGCAACGCATCGTCGGGCGCGCCGATTTCCGCGGACGGCGCAGCGCGCAGCCGAGATATCAAGTCCGCAAGATTGAGTGGCCAGCGCGCTGCCGGACGGGTCGCCGTGAATAAAATCCCGGCCCCCCGTTCTCGCGCTTGGTTATATAAATGGAACATCGCTTCTTCGGCCACGGCGTCGCCGGCTAAGGTGTCCGCATCTTCGATGACGATGGCGGGGAAGTCTGGGAAATGTGGCGTCGCGTCGCGTTTCAGCATTTCAGCGGTGAGTTGAATGGCCTCGGTCTGTGCCATGAACACACGGGCAAGGTGCGTTTTGCCGGACCCAGGCGCGCCGGAAATAATCAGGGCCGGCGCCGGCCAGTCTGGAAATTTATCCAGCCACGCGACCGCATCCGCATTACAGGGTGCGACCAAAAAGTCGTCACGCCCCAGCGCCGGACGCGGGTCCAGATCAAGGCTGAGTTGGCGGGGAATGCCAGCGGTGCTCACGATGGGTCCGAGTGCTTATCACCATGATACAGATCGCTCTCCAAGTATTGCTCGATTCCAAATCGCACGACGACCCCAGTGACGGCAGCGACCGGTAGCGCGATCAACACACCGGTCAGCCCGAACAAAGCGCCGCCGGCCAGCATCGCAAAGATAATCCAAATCGGTGATAAGCCGACCCGGCCCCCGACCAGTTTTGGTGTTAGGAAATAACTTTCCAAGGTTTGCCCAACGATAAAAATCGCTGCAACGATCAGGATCGACACCCAATCGTGCTGAAATTGTGCGACCGCCAAGCTGACGCCGATGATAAAACCGACGAATGCACCGATGTACGGAATCACGGCCAGCAAGCCTGCGGCGATGCCAATCAACAAGCCGGCTTTAAGCCCGACGAAGCTCAACCCCACCGCATAAAACACTGCGAGTACAATACAGACACTGGCTTGCCCGCGTACAAAGCCCGCCAGCGTATCATCAATCCGTTTGCATTGTTTGCGTATGGTGGGCGCTGCATCGCGAGGTAACCAGCCATCAATTTTGTCGACGATTTCATCCCAATCGCGGAGCAGATAAAATGCCACCAATGGTGTGATCAGCAGCAGCGATAAAAGGTTGAGGACGGCAAGCCCGCCACTCCAAACCGAAGTCACGACGCTGGTTACACCTTTGAACACTGTACCTGCATAGTTTCCGACAGCGGCCTTGATCTCGTTCATGGTTTCCGGCGTCATTTCGGTGCGCATGTCGGCTAAAAAGGGACCGGCCAACACCTGCACCCGATCGACCACAGCCGGAATTAATTTAATGAACGCGGCAATCTGCTTTTGTAGGGCAGGGAAAATCAGCACGACGATGCCGATCGCGGCTACGAAAAACCCAAGTAATATTATCGAGGTGGCGACGGTGCGGCTCAGCCCCATACGTTCCAGCTTGTCGGCTGCTGGATCGAAGAAATATGCAATCGCCATGCCGACCACGAACGGCATCAGCACATCGTTTAAAACCTTGATGATAAAGCCGAGCGCGATCAGCGCAACCAGCCAAAATACGATGCGAACTTCGCGACTCATAGGACTAGCCTTTCGGCGGTTGGAAGGCGCCGATCGGCATGACAAGCCATTCACCGCTTTCTTGCAATAATGATAAATTTGCTTGTTCAAGCGCGGTTGTCAGTTGTTCCGCTCCGCCGGCGAAGTGCACGTTCACACGCACTTGTTCGCGCGATAAAAGCACGATTTCGGTGCGCCGAATGATGCCGATGCTGGCCAACTGCTTCTTGATCTGCAACCAGTCCGTGAGGCCGCCGATGGGCACCGTAATCGCCATCACACCCGTGCCGACGTTGGAAATCAAGTTGCGGCGCTTCCAAAGATCATCGATGCGGTTGACCGTGTCTTCGACGGCACGCGCCATGAACGTAGGCATGTCTTCACCACTGAGTTGGATTAAGGTTGCGCTGCGGGCTTCGACGGGGATTGGGTCGAATGGGCGAAGCAGGGTAATGGTCGACGCTTCGGCGCCAGTTGTCGGGTCCACCGTCAAATTCAGGTGGGCGACGATGCTGCCAGTCGCCGCGTAGCGGTCGGCGAGCGTCGCCAGTTTTAGGCTAGAGCCCGCGAGCGCATCAGCCGCGCCGATGGTGACGATGTCGTTCAAATCACCGATGGGTACGATCAGTGGCACCAAACCATCTGGGGCGTCGCGTTGCTGCCACGCCAACCGCCATGGATTCGGCTCGTCCCACAACACCGCACTGGCGGCGTTTTCAAACACCGGTAACACGAGCATGGGTTTGGAACTGGTTTCCGCGAACGGCACGTTATAGGCGCGCAACAATTCGCGGATCGGCTCGGGCTTAAAGCGGTAATTCAGGCGCGCGATATAGCGCACGCTGGACGCCTTTTCTTGTGCGACCGAGAAATCGCGGACGTAGCCGGGGATGTCGGTGCGGCTGAGAGTCGGTAAGTTTTGTCGGTCTTGGCGCAAGGTCAGGCGAGCCAGCATGGTTTTGAAGGCTTTTTGTTCTGCTTCGCGTAACGCTTGTGCGCGCGCTTCGGCGGCCGTTTCGGCCTTCACATCGACGGCGATGTTACGAACCTCGAACACCTCATCCTCGGCGGCCGAGGCATTCCCGGCGCCGATCAGGGCGTATACCGCGAGCGCACAGATCAGGGCCGATTTCAGTCGATGTGCAAACAACATGCAGGTGATCCTCTAATCGGGTCTTTAAATTGGCTTCGGCGTGTGGTTTTTGCACATCAACGATCAGAATGGATGGGGATGTGATCCATCGCACGCGTTGTCACTTGTTCCTTGGGAACGTGACGCGTAATTTAGCACACTCACGCCAAGGAGAAAGACCATTACCGATCAGACGGATAACGCCCCAGATGGCGTAGGCGGGTTGAGCTATCGTGACGCTGGTGTCGACATCGAAGCCGGGAACGAACTTGTGCGCCGCATCGGCCCGATGGCGGCGAAAACTGCGCGCCCGGGCGTGGTCGCGGACCTTGGCGGCTTCGGGGCGTTATTTGACGTCGCCAAGGCCGGCTACAAGGATCCGTTGCTGGTATCCGGCACCGACGGCGTCGGCACCAAGCTGCTGGCGGCGATCGAAAGCGGGATCCACGATACGGTCGGCATCGACTTGGTCGCTATGTGCGCCAACGATTTGGTGGTGCAGGGCGCAGAACCGCTGCTGTTCTTAGATTATTTTGCCTCTGGTCATTTGGATGTCGGCACCGCCGAGCAAGTGGTCGCCGGTATCGCCGAAGGCTGTTTGCAGGCCGGCGCCGCGTTAATCGGTGGCGAAACGGCGGAAATGCCGGGGATGTACGAAGACGGCCATTATGATCTGGCGGGCTTTTGCGTCGGCGCGGTT
>JAFMCK010000079.1 GCA_017857825.1 Rhodospirillales bacterium | reverse complement strand
GCCTGATCGTCATCGACTTCATCGACATGGAAAACCATCGCAATCAGGGTAAGGTTGAACGCACCCTGAAAGATGCGATGCGTACCGACCGTGCGCGCATTCAGATCGGCCGAATTTCACCCTTCGGCTTGCTGGAAATGTCGCGCCAACGGTTGCGTCCAAGCCTCCAGGAAATCCATTCCGAACCGTGCCCGCATTGCGCCGGCACCGGCGTGCGTCGCTCCGTGGACACCACGGCGTTGCAAATGCTACGGACCCTCGAAGAAGAGGCCATGCGCAAGCGCAACTCGGAAATCACCATGCACATTCCGAGCGAAATGGCGCTCTATATTCTCAATCATAAGCGTGATCAATTGGCGCGGATTGAGACCGATTACGAACTTAAGGTCTATCTTGAAGGTGACGACAGCCTGATCCCGCCGGATTACCGGATGGACAAGGTGAAGATCGATGGACGTGTCGTCGAAGGTGTCGAAGCCGAAAAAGAAAAAGAAGAAGACAATGACGGCGGCAACGAGAACGCAGGCCGCAAACGCCGCCGCCGCGGACGTCGTCGTGGTCGCAAAGACAACGAGTTCGGTGACGAGCGCGAAGAAAATCAGTCTTCCGAGACGACGGAAGAATCGTCCAACGAACAACCTGCAAATGATAGCAGTGACGATGACGAAGACGAGGGTTCTGAAAACAACGAACGTGCGGCCTCATCGGAAGATGACGACGATCAACCGAAACGCCCGCGCCGTCGTCGCCGGGGTCGTCGCGCCGGTCGCCGTCGCGGTCGTGCCGACGGTGAAGGTGACGCGGAAAACAATGCAGAAAACAATGCCGAGGCGTCGCCCGAAGCCGCTGATGGTGAGACTGCCGACGCAAAGCCGTCCAACAGCGACACTGTTGAACCGGTAGCTACCGAGCAAGCTGAGACCGCCGAAACGGAAACCGAGGAAAAGCCCGAAAAGCCGAAACGTCGCAGTCGTGGCGGCCGCGGACGTGGTGCCAAAAAGGCGGAAGCTACGGAAACCGCTGAAGATAAATCAGAAACGCTGTCCGAACCGGAGGTCGCCGCTGCACCTGAGGCTGAAACCGCTACGGTGACGGAATCGGCACCAGAGACGAAACCTGATTCGAAGCCTGAGACAAAGCCTGAGCTGGCGCCCGAGCTCGTCACTGAACCAAACCCGCACGTGGTCGCGGAAATCGCCTCGACCACGGTGATCGATGTCTCTCAAATGGATGAAGCCGAAAAACCCACCCGCCGAGGCTGGTGGCGTCGCGGCTGACGCTTCAATCACATAACCGCGACCTTACTCAACGTTCCCGGAATGACTTGCGGTCATTCCGGGACGTCGCTTTTGGGGGTGGGATCAAGATCAGAATAATCTGATATCAGCGGCGCCAGTTGATCAACCGGGTTGCCGCCTCGGCCATGTCGGCAGTGTCGCGAGCGAACGAAAAGCGCACAAATCGGTGGCCGCGCGCAGGGTCGAAGTCCGGCCCGGGGGTGGCTGCAACGCCGATGTCGGCAAGCATCGCCTGGCAAAATGCGACGGAGTCGTTGGTCATCTCGCCCACATCCGCATAGATGTAAAAAGCACCATCCGCTGACGCCATTTTATCAAACCCAGCCTTCGGCAGTTCCGCCAGCAACAGCGCCCGATTGGCGGCGTACTTGCGCACGTTGGCATCAAGTTCATCGGTGCAGTCAAACACCGCAAGTGCGGCATGTTGCGAAATCGCGGGCGGCGAGATGAACAGGTTCTGCGCCAAACATTCGATGGCACGCATCAAATCCGGCGGCACCACCATCCAGCCCAAGCGCCAGCCGGTCATCGAGAAATATTTGGAAAAACTGTTCACGACGATGGCATCCTGACCGGATTTCAAGATCGTCTCTGCCGGCGCACCATAGGTAATGCCGTGATAAATCTCGTCAGATACCAAACGGGTGCCGTTGTCTTTACAGTACGTGTACAGCGCGCTGAGCTCCGCCGCATCGATCATGGTCCCCGTCGGGTTCGAGGGGCTGGCGATGATCAAACCGTCCAGCGTTTGCCCGCACGCAGCAAGAAGTTCCGGCGTCGGCTGGAAATTGGTTTCCGGGCCGACCGGGATTTCGACAACATCGATCCCCAACGCCATCAAAATATTGCGGTACGCGGGATAGCCCGGCGCAGCGAGCGCGACCCGGTCACCGGCGTCGAACGCAGCCAAGAAGGCCAGCACAAAGGCACCGCTGGAACCGGTGGTGATCGCAATCCGGTCTGCCGAAACATCCGCGCCATAGGTCCGATTATAATGCGCCGATATGGCGTCGCGCAGCGCCGGAATGCCGAGCGCATCGGTATAGCCGAGCCGGTCCGCCTGCATGGCACGAGTCGCCGCTTCAATCACGCCGTCGGGCGCGCCGGTGCCGGGCTGACCGACTTCCATGTGTAAAATATTTTCACCTGCGGCCTCGCGTTCAAACGCGGCGCGCATGACGTCCATGACGATGAACGGCGGCACTTGGCCGCGCCGGGCAACCTTCAACGCCACGCTTAGTTGCCGCCGAGCGCGATGCCGTGGCCGCGTCGCTCGGCCGCACTGTTACATTGGACACCCTTGTTGTTGGGAATCCCCGACGGGCAGTACACCGCGACCGCGCGCCCGATGCTTTCGGTGACCGCGACATCGTGCCCGAGCTTGCGCAGGCCTTCGACGATATCGCTCGGCATCTCCGGTTCAACGAAAACCGTATCGGGCACGCCGGCGTAATGGGTGCGAGGTGCACGCATGGAATCGCGCAACGTCTGCGGCCCGGCTGCGGCGCGTGCGATCACATTGACCAATGCCGTCGGCGCCACAACGCCGCCGGATGCAGCCGCCGCCAAATATGAATGATTATGAAACTCACTGGTCAGCAGCACCGGCCCCAGCGGCGTGTATGTCCGCCCCCGACTGTCCGGTGCCGCAGCCAACATGATTCCGAACCCGGCTGCCATACGCCCGGTGCCGAACAAATTATTCATGGTCAAGGTGCAGGCCACAGCCCCACCGCGGACATCCATGACCGCAAAGCTGACCGCATCGGGTGTTTCTGGCCATTCGCGCACCGTCGGCGCAACCGCAGCCAAAGGCACCACGGTATCATTGTCGATGCGTGCACCCATACTTTCAATATGCGCGTCACTCAACAACGACTGCGGGTCTTCGCTGTAGGCACCATCGGCCTGCAATAGCCGCATGCGATCAGCGAACGCGAGTTTCGCGGCTTCCGCCAACAGATGTTCGCGGGTCAGAGGGTCCGCGTTTTCAAACCGGCCCCCATCCAACAGCAGCGCCAGCATTTCTGCGGCCACGGCTCCGCCGGCTGTCGGTGGCCCGGCAAAATGCCACGTCGTGTTCTTTTCCCAATTGAACGAGATCGGCAGCCTGAGTTGCGGTCGATAGTCGCGCAGGTCTTCGACACTCAGACTACCACCGGCCGCGACCACCGCGTCAGCCAGATTCTGCGCGCCATGACCGACGTAAATCTCGCCGACGCCGACGTTGCGAATGCGCGCCAGCACCGCAGCAAGGTCCGGCTGCACAAGGAAATCGCCTTCGCCGATGATCGCACCGTCAGCACGGCGGAACACCTGCGCGGCAGAGTCGTCTTGAAGTAACGAGTCGGCGACGGCCTGTAATTTCGTTGCCGTCGCACGCGGCACATTAAACCCGAACCGTGCTAAGTTTTCAGAAGGCGCGACAACCTGGCTCCACGACAAACTGCCAAACCGAGAATGCAGCAAGAACAGACCGCGCGGATTGGCGGGCACTGCGCTTGGGCGTGCTGTACCTGGCGGCACCACCTTTGGTGCACGCGGCAGAAAATCGAACACCGTCGGCACATCGCCACGCGCGTCACGCGCAATACAAACACCCCCGCCACCTAAACTCGCCGACGATGGCATCGTCACCGCCATGGCGAAACCCATTGCAACCGCGGCATCCGCCGCCGAGCCGCCTGCGGACAGAATATCGCGGGCAATCAGCGCGGCCTGCGGTTCTTCAGATGAAATCACGCCGAGTGCACCGGATACATAGCCGATCCGGCCTTTTTGGAAGTCCTCGTCAGCAGCGATGCCGCAACCGCTCAGCGCCAGCGCAGCCAGCACCAAAACACATGCAGATGACAAACCCGTCATTTGACGGCCCATCCGGGCAAGACTACGTTGAGATAGAACCCGAAAGGTGGGCAACGTGCGTATTTTCATGGCTATATTTCGCAATCTCTTCATGCTGTTCTTGGCAGTGACCTTTGTCGCCCCGGCGAGTCCGGGCAAGGCGCAAGGATTGAGCTTGATCCGTGACGCCGAAATCGAAGATACCATCCGGCGGATGGCAACGCCACTGTTCGAAGCTGCGGGCCTAACGCCATCATCTGTAGAGATCCTCCTGGTCGCGGACAAGGACCTGAATGCCTTTGTCGCCGCCGGACAAAAGCTGTTTATGCATACGGGTCTATTGATGCGTGCCGACAATGCCAGCCAAGTGATCGGCGTGATCGCGCACGAAACCGGCCACATTTCCGGTGGCCACCTGAGCCGAATGCCCGGCGCACAAAGCCAAGGCGGAGCGACAACGTTGGTGGCCGCACTTTTAGGCGCCGCGACCGCCATCGGCACCGGGCGCGGTGATGTGGGGGCAGCGGTGTTTCAGGGCGGCGTGCACGTTGCAAACCGAAACTTTTTGTCGTTCAGCCGCACCCAAGAAGGCTCTGCCGATCAAGCCGCGCTGGCGTTATTAGATCAAACCAAACAATCAGCCGCAGGGCTGTTGTCGTTTATGGAAATCCTTGAAGGGCAAGACCTGCTGACTGCCGTCAATCAGAATGCCTATGCCCGCACCCACCCATTGTCCGAAGACCGCATCCGGGCGATCCGTGCCCACATTGCAAAATCGCCGTATGCCGACACCCCGGTCGACCCAGCGCTGTCGATAGCATTTGAACGCGCCAAGGCAAAATTGATCGGCTATTTCGGGCAGCCGCAACTCACGCTTCGGCAGTATCCGGAAAGCGATACCTCAATCCCGGCGCGCTATGCACGGGCGTTTGCATATTCGCGCACGCCCGATGTGCCGAAAGCGTTGGCGACACTCGATAGCTTGCTCGCCGACGTGCCGGACGACCCGTATTTTTTGGAGCTCAAAGCGCAAGTGTTGTTTGAAAGCGGCGACATTGATGGCGCGATTGCACCCTTCCGCCGCGCCGTCGAGCAAAAGCCGGACGAGCCCCTGCTGCGCGCCGAATTCGCGCGTGTGCTGATCGAAACTGCGACCACGGAAAACCTCAACGAAGCGGTAAAACACCTCAAATTTGCGCTGTCGCGCAATCGGCAGATGCCGGGCGCGTGGCGCAACCTCGGCATCGCTGAGGGCAGGCTCGGCAACGTCGGCGAAAGCGCGTTGGCGCTCGCCGAAGAAGCGCTTTTGCAAGGCCGCGACGTCGACGCTCGCTTCCACGCCGGCAAAGCCGCCGAGATATTTCCGCGCGGCTCGCCGCAATGGCTGCAAGCCGAAGACCTCCTGCTCGCCATTAAAAACGCAAAGGCGAAGTAAGCCGCATGACGCAGGGCGTCAAAACGATAGCCTACCGAATGGTCACCCTCGTCGTTTTGACGCTGGGCATGGCGGCATGCGCCGAAATACCAGCGCTGCCGCCCACCGTGAACACACTGGATGTACTCGGCCCAGACCAGGAATTTGCCGACGCGGTCGCCAAGCGGACACTGCCGCCGACATGGTCGCTGAGCGGTCAGGTTCATCCGAGCGCATTGCGCATTCAGAGCATCGACGGCCTACCGGCTTTGCAGGTGACACCCGGCACACACGGGTTCGCCTTGACCCGCAACGTCCGCGCGCCGTTGTTGGCGCTGCCATACCTCAGTTGGTCATGGCACGTGCAGGCACCGAAGCGCGGTAACCATCCAGTGCGCCTGATCATCGGCCTCGCGGACCGAACCAAAGAAAAAAGCCGGGCTTGGTGGCAGTTCAGCACCGACAATACGCCGCCGATTGATCGTGTGATCACCGTGGTATGGGGCGATACCGCACTCAAACGCGGTACCGTATTCGGCCCTGCACGTGACGAAGACGGCACCGAGCGTGTTCGCTACATCGCCCGCGGCGGGCCCGAACAAGGTGGGCAATGGTGGGTCGACACCATTGATCTGTCATTAATCCATCATCAGCTTTGGCCGAACGATACGCCCGGAAATATGGACGTGCTCGTGATCGGCATTGCAGCGGAAGCGGCGGCGCACACCAATGCACCCATGAATATTGCGACGTTGCGGCTTACCCACTAGCGTACACGCGTTCCGTCTGCAGAAAGCCTTAGATTAAGTCACATCAACTTCGAGATCTTTTAACGCGCCAAAAATCGATGCATGTTTTTTCATTGCATCGACGTACATCTGCATTTTTAGATCACTAAATAAAATGTGATTGATAAGCCAATCATGAAGCATCTCTTGGATTTCAACGTGTAGCCGTTCCTGTTGCTCGCCATCACTCTCTTTGAAGTGCTGGATTGCGGTATCCAATGTTTTGATCAGATTTACGTGCTCGTGATGATGCGCATCGGCATAAGGGAATGAGACCAGATTCTGCAATTGCTCTTCACGACCAAAATGGGTTTGTGTGTAGAATTTTAGGGCATAAAGGATTTCAGCGGCTTCCTCCTTATCAAGTCCATCAGCCGCAATCTCTCCAAATCGGTTTATGATTTCGATCAGGTGTTTGTGGTCTTGATCAATAACACCGCCATTATCGATCGACATTTTATCACGCCATGTAATCATTCAATCAACTCGTTCTAGTGTGTCGGGCGCCGCAATGACACCAGCAAGTAAGAGGGCCGCTATCTGCTCAGCGCTATAGCCCAGAGCACGCATCACATCTTGGGTGCTTTCACCGGCGGTGTCGGGCTGCTTCAACGGCGCACGTTTCCAAGCATCAGACGTAAAGCCAAGTCCTGGAAGTTTGAGCGGGACGTCTCTACCCGGCAGCGGCAGATCATCAAGGCACCCGGATGCTTGGGTTTGCGGGTGTGCAAGAATGTCACCCAAGTTGCGAACTTTGCCCGCAGGCACCGAGACGCTGCCGAGGATATCTTCCCATGCCGTCGCTGTGCGGCGTCGAAAGGCCGCCTGCAAAGCTGATGTGATTGTCGTGCGTTCGTCCTCACTAAGATGGCTCGTCTGTTCGGCCAGTGGGATCAAATCATCCAAGCCCAACGCCGTAACCATACGCACCGCCTGTGCGGATGTGTTCGCAGTCACAACCAGATAGCCGTCCGCGGCATCGAATCTGCCCGCAAAAGGGCTGCCGCTAAACGGTATGTTCCCCTGCAGGCCGCGCTCGCGCCCGGTCGTTTGCTGATCAATCGCAAAGGTCCCCATAAACGCCAGAACCGAAGATAGCATCGGCACTTGCAGATGCTGCCCCTCGCCCGAGACCTTAAGCTGATGTAATGCACCTGTAACCGCCAGTGCCGCCGTCAGACCTGCGATGTAATCCGTAATCGGCAAGCCTGCCCGTTGCGGGCCGGACTCTGGCGTGCCGGTCATGCTCATCAATCCCGACATACCTTGGACAATATGATCATACGCCGGCGAATCTTTGAGCGGCCCGACATCACCGTATCCGCTGAGCGAGCAGTAAATAATGTCAGGTTTCACCGCACAGATATCTTCGTAGCCAACCTTGAGGCGGTCCATGACGCCGGGACGGTAATTTTCGATCACCACGTCACTTTCAGCGGCCAGTTTCAAAAACACGTCCCGACCACGCGGATCTTTTAAATCCAGCAGGATGCATTTTTTGCCCGCGTTCTGCGCCGAGAAAGAGCCGCCAAGCCCGGCCGCAATTAGATCATCTGACCCCGCGTGACGACGAATGAAATCATTGCCGCCCAGCCGTTCGACACGCACTGCCTCGGCACCCATCAGGCATAACTGATAGCTCGCAAACGGCCCGGCAATAACATGAGTCGCATCGAGAATTTTTACGCCGGAAAGTGGCAACATTGTTCTCATCTCCTGGTCTCGAGCTCAGATTTCAATCGCGATTCGCAGCCCTGGCCGATGTTGATTGTGAGTTCCTGCCGGGTACGTTGTCCATCACGTTTAATATGCAATCAAGGAACGCGTGCCACGACTTGATCAACGCCCCTGAAAAAATGTTGTTCAAGCGTTTGCGAGGTCTTGCACGTTAAGCCGTTTCTTAAACTGTTCGATGAGCGCCATGAGCGTCGATGGCATAGGGTAGTCTGATGAATCAACCCATACAAAACCTCCAACGATTTTATGCAGATCGTCTGGAATATGGAGCTTTATTTCGTGAGGCCGATGAACGGATAAATGCGACGTCAACTTTTGCCCCGCAACCGACGTTCAAGGCGAGTTTTCTGTGTCTTTTGTCATTGAACTAACGATTTCACTGACTTTTTTCAGCGCTGCATTTCGAGCGCTTAATATCTTTTCATCCGACTGCTCAACACACTCTCTAATTGCTGCTGTCGCCTGATCTGAAATTTCGTTGATCTGTTTCACTGATTCATGAACTTCATCAAGTATCTGCTGCACGAAAACTTTACCTTGAGATTGCACTTTTTCTGCCGCCATTTCAGCATCTTTGATGACTTCCGCTGCTTGCCTCGATTTCTGCTTAGATTCCTCTAATACTTCCACAGCGACGTCTTGATTCTCACGAACCCTATTCGCGATGTCCGTGGCCAGTCTTTCCACCGACACTAGCGCTTCATCCCCGGAGGCTTTAATTCTCTCAACCGCCATGCGCGCCTCGTTCTCAATCTTATTGATGACCGAAGCGGCGTGCTCTGAAATATCTGTGCTTCCTTTGGTCCCGACCTCTTCAATCATGTTACGAAACTGATCGCGCTCAAGCGGTTTGTGTTTCATATGCTCTTGTATTTCGAGTTGGACAGCAATGGCCCTTGTTTCCAACACCTTAATGGTAACTTCGGTGTCCACGGTTATTTTCGCCGTCGCCACCTGAACGTCGGCAAAAATCCGAGCACTCGATATCTGCTGTGCTTCACCAATACTTGCGGTACCGATCGCGACGGTATGTTTCAGCGAGGCAATCGCCGCTTCGGCAAGGGCAATACGTTCCTGCCTGAACAACTCATCAAGTTCTTCGAGAGAGCGGGTACTTTTTAGGTAATCGCTAGTCATGGCGTCTCCATCAATCAGAGGGACAGCCGCTCAATAAGCGATCCGATTGAAGTTAAAGCCTAAAGTTTTTAGGTTTATTTTTAAAGAAGATATGTCTTTTGCCGTGCAACGGGCATTGGTTTCCGGTGGATCTGCTATCCATGTTAAAGATGACCCCACCTGATTCAATTTTAACGTTTACGCCCTATGTGCGAATCGCCGCACATCGTTGCGCAATGACGAGCGATAATATCATCTTCCAGAATTGATCGGCTGAGATCCTGTTCCCGAAAAAATCATTCCCGGCATTTTTTATCTCTCAGGAGGCGTCCAGTCGCTTCCATCAGACATGCGTCGGCTCAAACGTAGCGCGAGGCCAATCGATACACCGACGCCGATGGCCACGGTCAGGTCCACAGCGACCGTAAGGACGAGCGTCAGCAGCAATAATACAATATCGCTCTTTCGCGCTCTGGCATAGCCGCCCCATTTGTGCGGCTCGGTCATATTCCAAGCGGTGATGATGAGAAGCGCCGCCAGCGCCGGCATCGCCAAATACCCTGCAAGCGGCGCTGCGGCCAGCATCGTCAGCAAAATGACCACAGCGTGGACGATCCCTGCAACCGGGGTTTTTCCGCCCGCATTGATGTTCATCGCCGTCCGCGCGATAGCACCGGTGGCAGGCAGTCCCCCGAAAAACGCCGACGCGATATTGGCGGCACCTTGAGCTGTCAGTTCGGCATTAGGTCGATGCTGCCCCGAAATCATTTTATCGGCAACCATCGCTGATAACAGCGATTCAACGCCCGCTAAAAACGCGATCACAACGGCCGACGGAAAAAGTTCGACCAGACGGGAAATCGAGATATCCGGAAGTTCCGGCCACGGCAAATGGTCAGGGAGGTCGCCGAACCGCGAACCCAGCGTATCGACGGGCAACGCCATCAAAGCGACAAGCGCCGAGCCGACACCCACAGCGATGATAAGGCCCGGAAATTTTGGCGCAATTCGACGCAAAAAGACAATCAAGATCAGCGATATGCAGGCGATAAAAATTGTCGGGAGGCTGATCGTGTCGCGGGCCGCCCATAGCACTGGAAGCTTTTCAATGAAATCCGCCGGCACCTTGTCGACGGCAAGCCCAAGAAAATCCTTCAACTGGCTTGTGGCGAGGATGATGCCGATACCAATTGTAAAACCGTTTACAACCGCCTCGGGGACAAAGGCGATGAGGTTCCCGGCGCGGAAATATCCTGCAATCAGCAAAATAAAGCCCGCCATCATCGTCGCCAAAACAAGCCCGTCATAGCCATGCTCGGCAATCACACTGAAGACGACGACGATGAAGGCCCCCGTCGGCCCGCCGATTTGAACACGGCTTCCACCGAGCAATGAAATGACAAAACCCGCGACGATCGCCGTCACGAGCCCTTTCTCAGGCCCAGCGCCCGACGCAATGGCAATGGCGAGGCTCAACGGGAGCGCAACCATGGCCACTGTCGCACCTGCACGTAGGTCGGCGAAAAAAAGTGGCCACGTATACGTTTTAATTGTGGTGAAAATTTTTGGTGTGCGCATTTTTGATCATAACACTTGCCGATGCACACTTCACTTTAAATACGGCGTGAAAAACCGATGATCAAAGCGTGCTACAAAATACATGCGGCAAACCGCGACGCCCGGACATCCGCCGAAATCATCTTGAGAACGGTATGTATGGCAGGCCTTTTTCGCGTCGAAATCAGGCATCTGTCTTTCCTGGACGGTGCGGGTTCAGTATGTTCATGACATAAGCGGGATATCGGAATTCCATTTCGGTTATTTTCGAGCCGTCAGCAGGCAGAAATTTACGCACCATGCAAAAGCAGATTCAACGCTGGCACGCCCTGCCCGGTAACGCTCGCGGTTCATTGATTATTCTGCTCGCGTCAATGATCTCGGTGCTGATGTCTTCTTTGATTAAGCATGTGGGTCAAACCATCCCCGTCATCGAAATTTTGTTTATCCGACAGCTCCTCGTGTTGCTCATTATTTCGCCGGTGATTTTTCGCAATTTGGGTACGGTGTTCAAAACCAACATTTACGGCACACATTTTTTACGTGGCTCGCTTTCGATCATCGCGATGTACACCGGATTTTCTGCGGTCGTGAACATGCCACTGGCAGAAGTGACGGCGATTTCCTTTGCGCGGATTTTGTTCACAACGATTTTGGCGATTATTTTTCTCAAAGAAGTTATCGGCATTCGTCGTTGGACCAGTATTTTTATTGGTTTTATCGGCGTCCTGATAATAATTCGACCTGACCCGGACAACTTTAATATTTTCGCCATGATGGCGATTGTTTCGGCGCTCTTTGTTTCGGGCGGTCAAATCGTTCTGCGCAAGTTGTCGCAAATCGACAAACCATCGACGATCTTAGCTTTTCATTCGGTATCCATCACCCTTGTCTTGGTCATCCCCGCTTATCTCCAATGGGTGATGCCGAACCTTCATGAGTTAATTTTTATTCTGATGATCGGCAGCCTGATGTCCGCGATGCAGTGGCTTTTCATTCAAGCACTGAAGGTCGGCGAAGCGGCAGCAATCGCGCCGATGGAATACTCGCGCCTGATTTACGCGGGTATCATCGGGTTTATCTTCTTTGCCGAAATTCCCACCGTCTGGACCTTGTCCGGCGCCTGCATCATTGTTGCCAGTACGCTCTATACGATGCACCGCAATACGGTAAAGGCATCTCAAAAATAGTTGCTCAGATCTCTGATCCGCCCAAAAACAGAGTACGTTCGCGGTTCGAGGTGCTCGTTTTTGCTTTAACTCGGCCAATAAATAGTGCGGCCAGCGCCTATTGGTTAAGCACGCGACCTAAATTTCGCATAAATTATCGGGATTACGGTTAGTGTTGAGCGCTGCATAGCTTGTGTCCCTCCACGTGGTGTACGAAGCGCCCATGGGGGCGTTGGGCATA
>JAFMCK010000078.1 GCA_017857825.1 Rhodospirillales bacterium | reverse complement strand
ATACGGCCCCCCGGAATTTGGTGTTCGGATCGCGATCGGTATCTAATCTGGCGCGCAGCGGCTGAATCGCCAACATCACCGAAAATGCAATCATGGCCCCGATATATAGCGCCGCTTGCCAGCCGAACATCACGGCAGCCGTCGGCGCCATTAATCCTGCGACAACACCGCCCATGGGCTGACCTGTCTGCTTGATCGAAAAAATCAGGTTTCTGTTGGCCGGCGACGCGATCTTCATCATCAATGTGGATGCGGCCGGGTTGGTCAAGCCATAGGCGACACCGATGCCGAACGTCCCAAACAAAAGCGCGGCGATGTGCGGCACTGAAATCGCCAGCAACGATGCCGTCACCAAAAACGCGGCGATCTGGTTTGTGCGAAGCGCCCCCATCCGGCGCACGACAAGCCCTGCTGCCAGCGACATCAACGTCGCACCCACGTAAGCAAAACTGACCTGAAAGCCGATCATCGAGACAGGCACGTCCAACGCGGCGGCAAGCTTCGGTGCAATCGCGGCAGGGATAATCACCGCCATCGTCGCCACCACCTGCACAGACGTCACGCCGACGACGGTCATCGTCGCCAGGGATTTATTTTGTGGCGAAGTCTCTGGTGTTTCGTTCATTGATCGCAATCGTAGCCCGCCGCCCGCGCGCGGTCTATATTGTCCGCCATGAAACGTGTCAAATCACTTGTGCTTATCGTTCTTGTTGTGGGGCTAAGCGCCGCCCTGGGCGCATGCACCGCGCCACCGCCAACGCCAACGTCGGCGCAGCTGATGCAGATGACCGAAGCCGATGTACGCACAAGCCTCGGACTGGATGCAGCCGATGTTGGCTACCATGTGATTGATGCTGATAGCGGCGCGGTGCTGACAAGTCGCCATGCGGACGCCGCATTCCCACCGGCTTCGACCGCGAAATTGGCAACCATGATTGCCGCCCTCGGCATCCTCGGCCCGGAGTACCGATTTCGGACAAAGCTGTTGGCGCGCGGGACATTGAAAGACGGCATGTTCAACGGCGATATCGTTTTGCAAGGCGATGGTGATCCGCTATTCAGTGCCAACGATTTGCGCGCACTTGCGGTGCGTTTGGCGGACATCGGCATCAAAAAGGTCGAAGGCCATTTCTTCTATCACAGCACCCTACCGGTATTCGCAGATATCGCGCCCGGCCAGCCTATCGATGCGCCGTACAATCAAGGCGTCAGCGAGCTGAATTTTGGATTTAACCGCGTCACGTGGACCAAAGATTCCGAAGGTATCTACATCACACCGACCGAGGCCGAAAACCTTACGCCTGTGCTGGACCCTGGCGATGACGTGGCAGGCGAGTTACCGATACGCGCACCCGACCTATTCAACGCGCGGATGCTCCAACGTTTTGCTGCCAATGAAGGCGTGCAGTTGCCGCCCCCAACCCCGAGTTCGCCCCCCGACGGTGCGGTGGTCCTAGCCGAGGTGTATAGCCTACCTCTTTTAGAAATTGCACGGGCGGGCCTGGAGTATTCAAACAACATGGTCGCCGAAGCCGTCGGTGTCGCGGCTGCGCGGGCGACCGGTGCGCCGGTCGATACGCTGCAACAATTGGCACATGTGCTGGGTCTTTGGCTTGAAAACCACGACCCAAATCTGAAGCAGTTTGCCAAAGGGCTCGTCAATCACTCAGGCCTCAGCGTGCATTCGCGGATTACACCGAAACAAATGACGGCGTTGCTAAAAGGTGCCCTCAATCACCGCCTCAAAGGTTGGCGATTCGATACCCTTTTGACGCCGGGCGGCGGACATACGGGATTTCGGGGTCGCTTCAAGCAACCGGACGCGGCATACCGCATTTGGGCCAAGTCGGGCACCATGCGCTATATCAAAGGCCTGGCCGGTTATATAGATGCGGCGTCCGGACGCCGTTTGATTTTCGCGCTGTTTGTGTACGACCCGGACCGTCGTCAGACACTGGAGAATAATCCACACCGTCAAAGTGATGCCGCGCGTGCACGGTCCGACGATTGGCGAGCGCGAAGCGATTTATTTGAAACGACACTGATAAGGCATTGGATTTCGTCGTATTGAGTTGCAAATTATGTCGGTGTGCAGAGAACACCTTTGGGGTCGCAAATGACCGTTGCAGACGACGACATATCAAAGCTGGTCGACAGCGAAGAAAACTACGAAAACCCGTTCCGGCAATCGTCGGTGCTGCCATATCGGCTCGGCAAAAAGGGCCTCGAAGTTTTGATGATCACGTCGATGAAGCGCAAACGCTGGATCATCCCAAAGGGCATCGTCGAACCGGATATGACACCTTGGGATTCGGCCGCGAAAGAAGCGCTCGAAGAAGCCGGCGTTGAAGGCGACGTGTCATCGCAGAAGATCGGACGATATCACTATGAAAAATGGGGCGGGCTATGTCGGTGCGACGTCTTCCCCTTGCGCGTCACCAAAGTGCATAACACGTGGCTCGAGTCCGAGGAGCGGGATCGCACCTGGGTCAGCGGCGACGAAGCAGTCGCACGGCTACGCCATAAAAAACTCAAAGCCATCGTCCGCAACTTCATCCAACCGCGACGCGACCGCTCGTAACACGCGCGGTCGCGCACTATCGGAAATCATTCCAGGATTTATTTATTGCCCGACGGCGCCATCATCTGATCGGCGGTCTGAATCATTTTCGAATTCATTTCGTAAGCGCGCTGCGCCTTGATCATCTCGGCGATCTCTTTGACCGGGTTCACGTTCGAGGTTTCCACCATCCCTTGCAGGATTGAGCCAACCTGATTTGAGCCCGGCGTCACCGTACTGGCTTCACCGGAAGCATCGGTCGCGGTAAACAGGTTGTTGCCTTCATGACGCAGGCCACCCTCGTTGGCAAAGATCGCCAGTTGGATGCTGCCAACGTTGGCTGGTTGTTCGGTGCCGTCTTGTTTGACCAGCACTTCACCCGTCGAGTTGATGGTGATATCAACGGCATCGGTCGGGATTGAAATCCCAGGCAACACCTCGAACCCATCATGGGTCACAAGCGCACCTGCTTCATTAACCTGAAACGTGCCGTCGCGTGTATACGCGGTTTCGCCGTTCGGTAACTGCACCTGGAAATAGCCTTTGCCCTGGATTGCCAAGTCAAAGGCATTATCGGTGGATTTCAGGCTACCTTGTTCGGTAACCCGATATACCGACGCCAAGTTGACGCCGAGACCGCTTTGAATGCCGCCTGGCACTTCGCTCCCGGCGGCCGAGCCGGATTCATTCGTACGTGCTGAGTTTTTGTAGATCAAATCGTGAAATTCTGTCCGCTGGCGTTGATAGCCGGTTGTATTCACGTTGGCGAGGTTGTTGGCGACGACTTCAACGGCGCGTTGCTGCGCCATCATGCCGGATGCACCAATCCGTAAAGCTTGCATTTTCCCGTTCCTTTTTCGTCCATCGGCCTCGTTTCGGACCGCTTTTTCTGAAATCGGCACCCTTCTGGGCACACCGGTTCGCCTTTATCTAAGCAACCCGCGTGCCAAAAATTTAAATCAATTATTTCAATGCGTTAGATAATGCTATGCTGGCGAAACACCCTAAACACCCGGTGCCGCAGCAATTCTTACCGGCAGGAATTACCGACTTAAACGCAGGGTTTGTGCATGGTCGACAAATGAAACAGCTCGTCGACCACAACGGGCCGCGCCGTCAGATGCTGCTCGGCGCAATAACGGCAGAACGCATCCAGATCTTTGCGGTTGGCATCCAGACCATAGGGCCAGAAGTCTGCGCCCATCACCCGCACGGCATCTTCATAGGCATCCGCATACCATGGTGACATCTCACGGTTCGCCGAACCTTGGGCGACGCTGCGGACCCGGTCCATAGCGATCCGCCGTGCCGCCAGAAACGCGTCGTAGAGCGCGCCCGGTAAATCCGGGTGGGCGTCCACCAAACTGCGGCGCACGCCGACAATGTGCATAATCGGAAATATCTGTGTGGCGGCGAAATAATCCTGCTCAGCATCGCGTACGTTATCGATCAAACGCTTGATGCTCGAATCTCCATCGGCGAACGCTTGCGGCGGCGCCGGCGCGATGATCGCGTCCAAATCGCCATTCAGCATTGCCTCATTTAAAGACTGCGTTTCGGCTAGCGGCTGTACGTCAATTGCCGCGGGCAGGTCCAACTTCAGGCGCTCGACACGACCTGCCACATTGAGACCACCGGTGCGGTATTTTAGCTGCGCAACGTCGACCCCATATTGATCGGCCAAAATACCCCGCACCCAAACCGCCAGGGTCATGGCGTATTCCGGCACGCCGACGGTGCGACCTTCCAAATCCTTCGGCGTCTCGATACCGGAGTCGGTGCGCACATAGATTCCGCCATGCCGGAACGCGCGGGACAAAAACACCGGAATGCCGATGTAAGCACATTCTCCGCGCGACAGCTGAATCAGATAACTGGCAAAAGAAAATTCCGTGACGTCATAGGGAGCTTCGCCGACGGCCAGCGGAAACAGGGTGCCGGGCGGTGCAATCGTTGGTTCTATTTCAAAACCCTCAACCGGCACCCGACCATTCAAGATCGGCAGCGCCCTGTC
Organism: Rhodospirillales bacterium; assembly: GCA_017857825.1. Classification (GTDB taxonomy): domain Bacteria; phylum Pseudomonadota; class Alphaproteobacteria; order Rhodospirillales; family Casp-alpha2; genus UBA4479. The sequence continues at coordinate 7,902 of JAFMCK010000078.1, read as the reverse complement.
ATAATCCCAACATGCCAAAGATATCTTCGTTACCATCTTCGTCCCTTTCCGATGTCACCTGTCACCCCCTATGATCACAGACAGATACAGCATCGTCCAATCGCAATCTCGTTTTAGGAGGCCCCGATGAAAACCAGCGCCCACAATCCAGCCGAAATCGCGCCGCCGTCGTCAGACTATGCGCACGGGCTCAAGGTCGAAGGGGCGGAAACGTGGGTGCACGTCTCGGGTCAGGTGGGCGAGCATCAGGACGGCACGTTAGCCGGCGGCACCGAACAACAAATGGAAGTCTGCTGGCAGCGGATTATTGCGATTTTGGCAGACAGCGGTTTGACCAAAGAAGACATCGTCAAAGTGACCGCCTACTTGACGCAACCCGAAGACGTCGGTCTGTACAGGCAAGTGCGTGATCGCATGTTGGAAGGGCATTTGGCGGCATCGACACTGTTGATCGTGTCTGGCCTCGCGAAGCCGACCTGGACCGTCGAAATTGAGGCCGTGGCTGCACGCTGAGTACGCGTTCCACGGCCCCAAGGTCGTTCAATCGTCTAGAGATTTAGCCGACAGGCACGTCGACGACGACGATTTCCGCATCCAGATCAGCGTGGATGACGACATCTTCGTCTGCATCACCTGCCAACACCACCACACCGTCACGGGTGTCCACAAATTCATCGTTGATCGTCACCGCGCCCTTTGCAGCGACGATGTACAATGCACGTCCGGCATCAAGTTTGTGCGTCACATCCGCACCTTCGGCGATCGTCGCGCCGAGCACGGCGGAGTCCGCATGGATCAAAAGCGCGTCGGTTTCTTTGTGGACGTCACGACCGGATGCCAACGGCACTAAGTTGCCGGTGCTCTGCCCTTTCGGGAATTCGCGGGCATCCCAGCGCGGCGTGTGACCGCGTTCATTCGGCATGATCCAGATTTGGAAGATACGGGTGATCTCGTCTTCCAGATTGAATTCCGAATGGGTGATGCCGGTGCCGGCACTCATCACCTGCACGTCACCCGCTTCTGTCCGCCCTTTGTTGCCGAGGTTGTCTTCGTGGGTGATCGCGCCTTCGCGAACGAAGGTAATGATTTCCATGTCCTGATGGGAATGGAACGGAAACCCGGTACCGGGCTGGATGGTGTCATCATTCCAAACCCGCAGCGGGCCGACGCCCATACGCTTCGGATCATAGTAATTGGCGAAGCTGAAGTGATGCTTTGCATCCAGCCAGCCGTGGTTTTCGCCGCCAAGGCTCGAAAACGGGATCGTTTGGATTTGCATCATATCTCTCCTTTCAAGTTTCTTTGCTGCGCCTTAAGCGGCAAGCTTTGAAATCGCCTCTTTAATCGCCGTACCCGCTTCCGCCAAACCTTCGGCACGTGGGTCAGGTCCCATATCCATGCCGTTGGCAGCGATGATGCGAACGTCTTTTAGGCCGATAAAGCCAAACACATGGCGCAAATAGCCGGATTGGAAATCTGCGGGGTGCGGATCATCCGGATCGCCGTAGCCGTATTTGCCGCCGCGCGTCGAGATCACATACACCGGTTTGTCATCTAACAGGCCATAGGGACCGGTTTCGGGATCATAGCCAAAGGTGGCGCCCGGGCGCGCAATGTGATCAATCCAGGTGCGGAGCGCGCCGGTAACGGTGAAGTTATGCATCGGCGCACCGACAACGATCACATCGGCCTCCTGCATTTCTTGGATCATTGCATCAGAGGCCGCACGGGCGGCCTTTTGACGCGGTGTCAGCGTTTCCGGCTGCTTGCGCAGCGCCTCGATCAGTTCGTCGTCCAAATGCGCCGGCGGTGTCGTGCCGATATCACGGTGAATGACCCGGCCGTCGGGATTCTGCTGGTTCCAAGCCTGCATAAACTGGTCCGTCAACTGGCGGGAAACCGCATCGCCGCGGGGGCTGGTATCAAGAATAAGAAGGGTCGACATCGTTAAATCTCCTCAAAAAGGTCACGTCTGTGTTTCGTTGCGAGGAACATAGTCTCCACTTATTTGGAAGACAATTAGGGTGCCATTGAATATATTGTTCATTATTTTGAACAATGGAGGGCGCATGCTCGCAACCGACCCCCTCGACGGCATCGCCGTTTTCGCCGCCGTGGTCGAAGCCGAGAGCTTTTCCGGCGCGGCCCGTCGTCTGAAATATTCAAAAGGTGCCGTGAGCACGCAAATTCAACGACTTGAAGATCGCTTGGGCGTGCGTTTGTTAAATCGAACCACCCGCAAGCTGTCGCTGACAGACGAAGGTCGGGCGTTTTACGCGCATAGTCGCCGCATCCTGGACGAGGCCCGTGAGGCCATGGACGCGCTTGATGCCCTGGATGCCGAACCGCGCGGCGTGCTGCGCGTCAATGCGCCGATGTCGTTCGGCGTTTTGCATCTGGGCGCCGCCATCGCCGAATTCATGCAGGCGCACCCGGCCATCGAAGTTGAATTGGACCTCAACGACCGCCGCGTTGACTTGATCGAAGACGGCTACGACATGGCGATCCGCATCGCGCGCTTGCCCGATTCTAGCCTGATCGCGCGCCGCTTGGCGCCGTGCCGTCGCGTCGTCGTCGCGAGCCCGAATTATTGGGATCGCCACGGGCGCCCGCAGCACCCAAATGATCTTAAAGACCATGACGTCATGACCTATGCGTATTTGGATGACCCCGGCACCTGGACCTTCAAAGGGCCAGACGGTCGCATCTCTGTCCCAGTCAAAGGCCGGCTTCGTGCCAACAATGGCGAGGTGCTATTGGACGCGGCGAAACGCGGCATCGGCGTTGATATGGCACCGACATTTTTTTGCTGTGATGCGCTGATCAACGGTGAATTGGAAATTGCGTTGGCGGATTTCGAGGACGACCCGATCTCGGTGTACGCGGTCTATCCGCATCGCCGCCACCTAACGACCCGGGTCCGTGCGTTCGTGGATTTCCTGGCGGCACGGTTTGGCGAAGACCCGTATTGGGATGCCTGGGCAGGGAGTTCGAATTAGCGGCCTTCGCGCCACCACGCCAGGCTGGCGAGGCCGATGCCTAAGAACAGCACCAGCCACCATGGGGCGAGCGGGACGTTGGTGACGCCGGTTACCGAGAACGCTTCGTTGCGGACCATGCCGATCCAACCGGCCCCTTGGGTGCGGCGATCCGCTTGGACGCTGCGACGTTGCGGCAAGCCGTCCTGCAACCAGTGCACGCTGCCGCCGAGCGCATCGGCAATCTGTTTCGGCACTACATCGCTGGCGCGCAGATCGGCAAGTTCCAACGGATTCAAAGCGCCCGCCGGCGCCAAGGCTGTATGCGTTTCATTGGATATCCGATACAGGCCGATCTCGTCAGCCGGGATGCGGGCGATGGCACGACCGGCACTTTCCGGTTTCAGGGTTACCTTGCTGACGTCCCCGCTCGGGGTCTGCACTTGCACCTCTGTCTCCCCGGGCGTCAGGCTCCGACGCTCGATCCTGAGTTCGCCCTTATCGACCTGCGCGAACAAGCCTTCTTCGTCGAGCTCAGGCTCTTTCATCAGCCAATGGGCGACGCGGCGCATCAATTCCGCTTGTGGACCGCCGCCGTCAAAGCCGCGCGACCACAGCCACAAATGATCGCTGGCGATCAATGCAACGCGGCCTTCGTCAACCCGTTCCATGATCAACAGTGGGTTGCCATCAGCCCCGCTCATCAGCGTCGGCGCAACGCTCGTCGTCACCCCGATCTGACGAAACCACGATCCCCATGTAGGCTCCAAATCATCACGACCGGGCACGACGGCGCCCAGCAGACCACTGGTCACCGGATGACGGTGGCCAAGCTCGCTGATACGGGGCTTGAAGCGAGATTCCAAAATCCGTCCCGTCGGCGATGCCGGCAGGATGTCCACCAAAGGTGTCCGCGCCAACGAACGTAAGCCCGCATACTCGGGCCCGACCGACAGCATCACGGCCCCGCCGCCCCGCAAGTATTCAGCGATGTTGCGGAAGTACGATGGCGGCAACACGTCACGCACCACATAGCGGTCGAACACGATCAGATCAAACTCGTCGATTTTCTCTTCGAACAACTCGCGCACCGGAAACGCGATCAACGAAATTTCGTTGAGCGGCGTGAAATCATTTTTCTCCGGTGGGCGTAAGATCGTGAAGTGCACCAAATCGACCGAAGGATCGGATTTCAGCAAGTTGCGCCATGCCCGTTCACCGGCGTGCGGCTGACCCGACACCAACAGCACCCGCAAACGATCCCGCACCCCGTTGATCGAAACCACGGCGCGGTTGTTGAGCGGCGAAAGCTCGTCAGGCGCCGCGCCCGCCTCAATCTCAACGATTGTCGCCCCGGCGTGCGCCAGCGTGAGATCAAGGGTATGCTCTTTGCCGGTTTCTACGGTCAGCGTTTCCAAGACCTCGCCATCAACGCGGATCGTCACGTCAGCAAGATTGTCACCGAACCCGGCACCAGACCACGCCGCGCGCTCTTCGACCCGGTAGCGCACGCTGACATCATTGCCGACGATCCCATAGCCGGGCGCATCAGAGATCACCAGACGTCGATCTTTTTCATCGCGTTTACCGGTAATCAGCATGTGCACAGGCCCCGGCAGACCGCCCACCCCTGTCAAATCGGCATCATGAATTTGTCCGTCCGTGATCACCACTGCACCGGCAAAGCGAGACCGCGGCATATCGCCCAACGCATCGCTGAGCGCGCCGACCAGACGGGTGCCGCCTTTGTTCGCAGAGGCATCGCCGTCACCCAATGTCACCGTGCGGACGTCCAAGCCCGACATCTCGGTCAAGCTTTCGCGAACAGCGGTGACCGCAGCCTCGGTTTCGACACGGCGTTCGCCAATACGCTGGCTAGTACTTTCATCGATGACGATCAGGGCAATATCGGATTCCGCCGTGCGTTCTTCGACGCTGATGGAAGGTGCAAGCAGCGCCAAGATCAATGCGCCTAACAAGGTGCTGCGCGCCAACACACCCTTCATACCGGCGCGCAGCACCTGCGCCAGCAGCAGTGCCGCCCCGAGACCGGCCAATGCGGCGATGACAGCGGGCGGCAACGCCGGAGACCAGAGGATTTCCGTCGTCATTGTCCGAGCCTCTTTATAATCGCCGGCATATGCACCTGATCGGCTTTGTAATTACCGGTCAGCACGTACATCACCAAATTGATGCCGAAGCGGAACGCCATTTCCCGCTGCCGCTCACCGCCGGGGACAACAGGAAAGATCGGTCGCTGCGTTTCGTCCAACGCCCATGCGGACGCCCAATCACTGGACCCGGCAACGACGGGCGAAACGCCGTCATTGACCCGCTCTCCGGCACGCTCGACCCATAACGCGGCCCCGGCATAGCGGCCCGGAAACGCATTTAAAAGATAAAACGAGCGGGTCAAAACATGGTCTTTCCCGACCGGCACCAGGGGTGGCAGATCCAAGCCCTGCGCCAAATCCCTGAGCGCCGCCGCCTGCGCGCCGCCGCCACGCTCTTGCGTGTCGAACAAGATGGTGCCGCCATTGCGCAGATATTCTTTCACTGCCAGCCGAGCCACATCGTCGAGTTCATAGAACGCCGTCACCGGCCAATAAATCAGAGGAAAAAACGTCAGATCATCGCGGCCGGGCTGGACCGGTTGTGGGGGCCCCAATTCTGCCGCCGTGCGCCGCGCCAACATCACTGTCAGGCCACCGAGACCCCGTGCACTGACATCATCGACCCGCGCATCGCCGGTCTGCAAATAAGCGAGCCGGGTCTCGAGACTATTTTCAAGGGCGAACCGTTCGGCGGCATGGGCGGGAGAGGCGAGGCCACCGCCCAACATCAGCATGGCAACAACGCCTGCCGCCATCCCGAGGCGCCGTCCGCCCCCGCGCACCCAAAGACCGGCCAGCATATCCAACATGAACAGCACCAGTGCTGCTAAGAATATCCAAGGCGTTAAGTCATGCTCTGCCGGTTTCTCATATCCTTCCTGTATCATATCGTCGTTCAACGGCAGCTGCGACAATGGCGGTAACGATGTTGTCAGATTAAACGCACGCCGCAAGTCTTTGGCGCCATAAATGCCAGGCGGGTGTGCTTGCGACACCAAATCCTGATCGACGGCCTTGGCATCAATCGGTTGCACGTTGGCCGCCGGCGGGCCCAAGCGTGCGAACGCATCCATGATCTGCAGCGGCGCCAGGGGTGGCACATCACCCACACCGGCCACACCAAGACCGAGCGCGCTTAACCGCTGCATCATCTCGACAAACAGACCGCTTAGCGGCAGGTTTGACCATGATGTGTTGGCCGCGGTGTGGAACAACACGACCCAGCCCCGCCCGCGTTTGTCTGCGGTCACCAGAGGTGTGCCGTCTTCGAGCGCGGCCCATGTCTTCGCCGCCAACGCCGGCGTTGGCTGGGCCAGCACTTGGCGACCGATCCGCACATCGCTTGGGATCGACAACCCATTAAACGGCGAGCTTTCCGTGAACGGCATCAAGCCCATCGGTTTTTGCCACGACATTGCACCGCCGATCACCCGGTCGCCGGCGCGAAGCTGCACCGGCAACAGCGGGTCTATCTGGCCTGGTGCAATTTCAGACGTGTGGCGCGCCAACGCGGGTCCGGCGAAACGAACCAGAATTCCGCCTTCTTCGATCCAAGTATTAAGTGCCGCACGGCTCGGTCCCGGCACGTCGACACCATCCGGCACCGCTAAAACCGACAGCGGCTGAGCAAAAACATCACGGAAGTTGCCGCTGCGCACAGACGTCGACCCCTGCAGCGCACGCTCAATATAATAGGTACTTGAAAGCAATGGCTGCACATCGGCGGCGTTGTCGGCAGTCAAGATACCGACGGGACGGCGACGCCAGCGTTGATCCAGCAGCACCACAGCCCCGACGTGCGCCCCATCAGCGATTTGCAGGCGTTCAATACGATTGAGAATTTCGACCGGCGCCTCCAACGTCGCGATTGCATCCGCTGCGGCAGCGCCAAACGTCACCGAGGTCGTCGCCTGCACACGCCCTTCGCCGTCCAGACCGCGCACTTCATACGACGTGTCGTCCGTCACCGCATGGGTGCGCTCAAGCGTTACCGACAAACCCGCGGCTGAACTCGTCGGCGGGCGCAACGCGATGATCGGATTGAGCGGATCAATATACACCGTCACAGTGCCAAGGCCGCGCAACCGTTCGGTCATTTCTTCCGTGCCGGGGCCATCGAGCCCATCCGTCAGCCAACGCACATCCGCCAACGCCGCAAACCCGCCCTGCCAATCGGCCAGCGCGTCCGCCGCTTCTCCCCGGTCGGTCGGCCATGGCAATGGCAGCAATTTGTTGACGGCGCTTCTGGCTTCTGCGGCACCAAGCGCGATGACCTCAATCGCGCTGCCGTCGGTAGGGGGTGCGGTCGCTAAAAGCACGACACGCCTGCCGGCGCGAAGTGCACGATCGGTGAGCGATAACGCCACTTCGCGCCGACGGTCCCAACCGTCCGCAGCCGCCCATCCGTTGTCGACCACCAATAACATCGGCTGCGATACATCACCGGCACGCTCCGCATTCAACAGCGGTCGCGCCGCAGCAAAAATTATCAAACTCGCGATAGCCAACCTTAAGACCAAAAGCCACCAAGGGGTTCGGGCCGATGTCTCGCGATCCGTCACGATCCCGAACAACAAACGTATCGGCGGGAACATGATTTTTTTCGGAATCGGTGGCGTCAGACGCAGTAGCCACAATATCGCCGGCAGCACGATCAACGCGGCAAGCGCCCAAGGCACCGCAAAAGACAATGCACCCAGCGACACCATCTAACGCCCCTCCGTCGCGCTTAACGCCAAGTACAACGCCATCAATGCCGTTTCGGGCGCATGATCGGTGCGGTGTCGGGTGAACCCCCAGCCGGCATTCCG
>JAFMCK010000077.1 GCA_017857825.1 Rhodospirillales bacterium | reverse complement strand
AATCGTGCCGAACGCGGCTTGGAAGCGCTCGGCGAAGCGTTGGCCCGGCGCGCACAAGAACTCTCCAGCGCCACCGATGCTGCGCTTGGCAAGGTGGCGGCGTGGGATACGTCCGTGCGTTCTCACTCAGACGCGCTGGCCAAGACAACCAGCGAAGTGGCACGCAAATCCCACGAGATCAACCAGTTGCTGGACGAGCGCACCGAGAGTGTGCGGACCGCCTCGAATGAAGCATCTACGTTGCTGGCGTCGCTCAAAGAGCGCACCGAGAAGGCCGACCTGGAAGAATTCACGCGCCAGGCGACGTTTATCTCGGAGCGCCTTCAATCACTCGCAGTCGACATTGGGCGGGTTTTGGAAACCCAGGTCTCCGAAGACGATTGGCGCCGCTTCAACAAGGGCGAGAAGGGGATTTTCGTACGCAAGCTTTTGGGCTTCCGCGAGAAGGCTAAGTTACAGCAGGTCCGTCAAACCTATCAAGAGGACGGGACCTTCCGCGATTACGTTACGCGCTATCTGGAAGAGTTCGAAACGCTGCTCGACGAGTCGCAAAAGCGCGATCACAACTCGATGCTGCACGCGACCTTCCTGTCGTCCGACATGGGCAAAGTCTACATGATCCTCGCCCGCGCCCTTGATCGGGATATGTAGGGGCCGCCGATATCGCAATCGTCACCCCCGCGTAGCCGGGGGCATAGTATAAAATGGAGTCCCGCCGAAGCGGACATGATGGTGAGGGGATGATGGGGTTTTTTTACGACTGCCCGGAACGCCGAGCGCTTAATCGAGGTATTTGAGGGTGGCCGTTAGCCCTGCGGTATCTCACCGAACCAGCTGAGGTCTTTGGCCAAGCTCACGACCCGACCGATCACAAACAGCGTGGCGCCCTTGATGGCCTCGTCATGAACGGCGTTTGGCAAATCGGCCAGCGTGGTGATGAGGGTTTTTTGATTGGGGCGTGTGCCCATGTTGAGCACGCCCGCCGGTGTTGCCGGATCAAGGCCATGTTCAATCAGCTTTGCCGCTATCTCATCGACATTTGTCATGCCCATATAGACAACCAGTGTGGTGTTCGGATCGGCAAGACTGCGCCAATCCAGGTCTAACGGCTCGTCGCCTTTGGTGTGGCCGGTCACGAAACGCACGCCGTGCGCCATGCCTCGGTGCGTCAGCGGAATACCGGCATATGCGGCGCAGCCAGCGGATGAGGTAATGCCGGGCACGACTTCAAAGGGGATTCCTTGTTGTACAAGATGCAGCGCTTCTTCACCGCCACGCCCGAATACGAATGGATCGCCGCCCTTTAACCGCATCACGCGTTTGCCGGTGCGTGCGAGGTCGGCGAGCAAAGCATTGATGTCGTCTTGCGCCATGTAGTGATTGGACGCCCGCTTTCCGGCAAATACGCGCTCGACCTCTTTTGGGATCAGCGCCAAGATTTCCTTGGCGACGAGCCGGTCATACACGATGACATCGACCTCGCTAAGCAAGCGGTGCGCTTTCATCGTCAAAAGCTCCGGATCGCCGGGGCCTGCACCGACCAGCATCACAGGATGAATAGGGTTTTTTAGCTCGTCCATGGGCGGTTTATCGCGGATCAGGCATGGACAAACAAGGGTCAATCCACTACCTGCACAAGGACATACGTGATCCACCAGCGAAAGGCTTTGCCCTGTGCTTACGAAGACTGCAGACATCTTGCCGGCCTCACCCAATCAGATCATTGGGCGCTGGTTATTGATCATTTGCACGATGGTGTTTGCGATGGTCGTGATCGGTGGTTTCACACGCTTGACCGAGTCCGGGTTATCAATGACAGATTGGCATCCGGTTACGGGATGGTTGCCCCCATTGAGCGAGGCTGCGTGGCAAGCGCAGTTTGACGCCTACCGTAGATCGCCTGAATACAATCAAATCAATGCGGGCATGAGCTTGTTCGAATTCAAAGAAATTTTCTGGCTGGAATATCTGCATCGTTTGTTCGGCCGCATCATCGGCTTGGCCTTTGCGGTACCGTTTGCGGTATTTGCGATCAAAGGCTGGCTGCGGGGTGCAGACTTTTGGCGAATGGCCGGATTGTTGGTGTTGGGCGGCATGCAGGGCGTTATCGGCTGGTGGATGGTGAAAAGCGGACTGATCGACCGCCCGGACGTCAGCCAGTACCGTTTGGCCTTGCACCTTGGTATGGCATTCGTGATTTTGGGCGCGGTGTTGTGGTGTGCGCTAAGCAAACTTGAATCGCCTCGCCAACAGGCGGGCGTAGGGCTGCGACGGGCCGCGACAATCTTGCCGCTTGCCGTGCTGGTCACGGTGCTATCGGGGGCGCTGGTGGCGGGACTGAATGCCGGCAAGATTTATAATACGTTTCCGTTGATGCTGGGCGAATTTTTCCCGTCCGTCGGCTTCCAGCTGAGCCCGTGGTATTTAAACTTCTTTGAGGATATCCCGACGGTGCAATTCGACCACCGGTGGCTGGCGATCAGTACGTTCTTTTTAGCGGTCGTCACATGGCGCTTGGCACGCCTGGCGGGTGGCGATCTGGCAAAGCGGGGCGGGGTTGTATTGATTGCCGCCGCCGCGCAAGTGCTCCTAGGGATCGCAACACTATTGCACGTGGTGCCGATCCCGTTGGCCGCTGCACACCAAGCAGGCGCTGTAATCCTTTTTGCATCCGCGCTCTGGTTGCGACATGGGATAGCAGGCCCTTCGCCCGATCATTGAAACCGGTATCTCCGTGAATCCGCTCTTGCCTTTTTGCAAGGCCGGACCGCACAGTCCCTGACGAACGGGGCAAATTCTCGACCAGGGAGCGAATACGCATGAGTGATACGAAATTTCGATTGGTGACGCGCAGTGACTTCGACGGCTTGGTGTGCGCGGTGTTGTTGAAGGACATGGGGATCATCGACGATATCAAATTCGTGCATCCTAAAGATATGCAGGATGGGACGATCTTGATATCGGACAATGATATCACCACGAACCTGCCGTACGTCGAAGGTGTGCATCTGGCATTTGACCACCATTCCAGCGAAACTATTCGCATCGGCTCGAAGCCCGACAATCACATCATTGATCCGGAGGCGCCGTCAGCTGCCCGTGTGGTGTACGATTATTACGGTGGCAAAGAGAAATTTCCGAACATTGCCGAAGACATGATGGAAGCTGTCGACAAAGGTGATTCAGCCCGCTTCACCGAGGCTGAGATCCTTAAACCCGCGAATTGGGACCTTCTGAACATGTTGATGGACAGCCGCACCGGTCTGGGGCGGTTTCGCGAATTTCGCGTGTCGAACTATCAATTGATGATGGAACTGATCGACTATTGCCGTAACCATACGATCGAACAAATTGTCGCGCTGCCGGACGTCAAAGAGCGGATCGATCTTTATTTTGAGCACGAGGAAAAATTCAAAGATCAAATCATGCGCTGTTCGAAGGTGCACAATAACTTGGTGGTGCTTGATTTGCGTGAAGAAGAGATGATTTACGCCGGCAACCGCTTCATGATTTACGCATTGTTCCCGGACTGCAATATCTCGATCCACGTGTTGTGGGGCTTGAATAAGTTGAACACCGTGTTCGCGACCGGAAAATCGATCTTGAACAAAACGTCGAACACCAACATCGGCGAGTTGATGTTGTCTTACAATGGCGGCGGGCATGAAAACGCCGGCACCTGTCAGGTCGAAAATGAAGACGCGGCGCGTGTGCTGGATGAGTTGATTGCGAAAATCATCGCCGACGGTTGATTGCGCCGGCGGGTATTAGGTAAAGGGCAGGTTATTACGTGCGACAGCAGCTAACACGCGTGCTCAGAAAATTTGGGCTTGGCGGGGTGCCGGGATATGTCATCGCCGGCATTGTCGGCGCGTTTATCGTTGCCGGCGTAACCGCGTGTGTGACCGACGAGTCTGCGATCGGTCGTGTCGTCATGGCGATGAATGCCGAGACGACGCAACTGCCTGAAAAAACCCAAGAAGAACTGAAGCGCTTCGCCCAGGTCTATGACACCTACGTTGCGGATGCGTCAGATCGGGAGCGGTTGGATTACTTCAATTTCGCCTACCGTCGCGTGCGTGCAGCTTACGTCTATGAAATTGAAGATCACAAGATGATTGATGCCGCTATTGCGGGCGTGACCAAAGGCAAGCGCATGCCGGGGTCGCTGACGCCGCAAGTGGTTGTCGAAGGCGCGCTGCACAGCATGTTGGCGGCACTTGATCCGCACTCTGGCTATCTGAATGCCGAAGAATTTCAGGATAGCTTTGCCAACACCAAAGGTGAATTCGGCGGCCTTGGGATTCAGATCACCATGGAAGGCGAATTGGTTAAAGTGATCTCGCCGATCGAAGACACGCCAGCCGAGCGCGCCGGTATGTTGGCCGGCGATTTGATTACCCACGTCGACGGGGTCGGGATATTAGGCAAGACGCTGCGCGATGCCGTCGCCTTGATGCGCGGCAAGCCTGGAGAGCCGGTGGTGCTCACCGTACGTCGTCCGGGAACCGAAGATTTCGATATGCGCATCGTCCGCGCGATCATTGAGGTCAAATCCGTCCGCCATCGGATCGAGGGTAATGTGGGCTACCTCCGCATCACCCGGTTCAACGAGAAAACCAAAGAAGGCATTAACGCGGCGCTGACGGATATCCGAGATACCTTGGGTACGAACTTGCAAGGCGTTGTTGTCGATCTGCGCAACAATCCGGGTGGTTTGTTGAACCAATCGGTGGTCGTCGCAGATGCATTTTTGGATGACGGCAAAATTGTCTCGATTAAAGGCCGTGATGGGCGTGACGAGCGCTCGTTCTATGCCGATCCCGGCGATGCCATCAAAGGTGTGCCGATGATCGTTCTGGTCAATCGGGGTTCCGCGTCAGCGTCCGAGATCGTTGCCAGCGCGCTGCAATATCATGGCCGCGCCTTGGTGATGGGCAGTCGCACCTTCGGCAAGGGCTCGGTACAGACAATTATGCCGATGCCGCTTGAAGGCGCGTTGCGCCTGACCACGGCGCTTTACTATTCCCCTTCGAACCAAACCCTTCAGGCATTGGGCGTGACGCCAGACATTATGGTGGTGCGGGACCTTGATCCCGAAGGTATGCCGGCGCGGTCCCGCGAAGCGGACTTGCCGGGCGCGATTCCGGCACAGCGCATGGACGATGACGACGCCAACTCACACCCCCGGATTTCTGAGCGCGCGTGCCCGACCGTGGGCGAAGACAAAGATCACATGCTCGGCTGCGCGATTGAATATTTTAAGTCACTCAATGAGGCTGCGTTCTTAAAACGCTACGCCCCCGCCGGTCAGGGCTGAGTTTTTTCTAAGCGAGATATTACCCTTCGGCAAAATCATCTATCGTCATCCCCGCGCAGGCGGGGACCCATGGGCTAGATGGACTCCCGCTTGCGCGGGAATGACGAGCGGGGCGCGGATGACGCAAGTTAGCGTCAGGCGCTCGGAACACTCTCTAAAACCATTTCGACCAGGGCGCGTCGAGCCGGGCTGGCATGACGTTTTCGGTGGCGGACCATTTTGTAGCTGCGCGGCGGCACATCCAGTGGCAGTGCGCGCAAAGTGCCGGCGCTGAGTGCGGACGCGACCACGTGGCGGGAGATCAGCGTCGCACCGGCGCCTGCCTCGACGGCTTCCCGCACGGCTTCGTTCGAAGGCAATTCCAACACCACGTTTAAATCACTCCATTGCAGGCCGGCTCCGAGGGCCATGTCTTCGAGCACGCCGCGCGTACCCGACCCGGGTTCCCGCACGACCCAGGGAACAGCGGCAAGATCGACACCGCCGACGCCAAGCGAAGGCCAACGTTTTGCAGAAACCACCAGCGCAAGCTGATCGTGGTCGACTTCATCCAACAACAATTCCGGGGAATGGGTGATGCCTTCGACAAAGCCGACGTCGGCGTCACCGTTGACGACGGCGCGCTCCACGCCTCGTGTGTTGGAGATCACCACGTTTAAGGCGATGGCCGGGTAGCGGTCATGAAACACCGAAAGCCGGCGTGGTAGCCAATAGTTGGCAATCGTCTGACTGGCAGCGATATCTAGATGCCCGGTCGCACTGCCGCCGAGTGTCCGCAAAGTGCGTTGTGCCAGGCGGGCCCGGTCGAGCACGGCGCGCGCTTCGACTAAAAAGATTTGCCCGGCCTCGGACAATTCGACCGACCGCCCAACACGGTTGAACAACTTGACCTCATAAAGGTTTTCCAGCGCGGCGATGGCGGCGGAGGCGGCGGATTGCGTGATTCCTAGGGCCGCTGCGGCACGCGTGACGTGGCCGCTTTCGGCGACGGCGGCGAAAATTTTGAGTTGGGTCAAGGTCATAGCACCAAATCATAACTAAATTTTGTGAATATGACAATTATTACTCATTGGACTGATTAATCAATATTTGGCACAAAGCGTCTCACATTCTGTTTCCTCCGCTTTCCGACCTTCTGGGATCAATTTCATGACCGGGTTATTTCAATCTTTACGCCGCTGGTATCAGCGTCACCTTAGCTATCAGCCGAGCCGCACGTATATGCGTGGACCTGCTTCGGCACCGGCAAAAGGTTCGCCGGATGCGAGTGAGACGTCTAATAACCCCCACCAGATGACATGACAAATCGTGAAGATGCGGTCGATACCTCGCCGAAAGTCGCGGACGAGGTTAAATGCACCACGTGTTACATGTGCGCCTGCCGATGCGGCATCAAAGTGCATTTGTTGGACGGCAAGATTCGCTATATCCAGGGCAACCGTGACCATCCGGTGAACAAAGGCGTTTTGTGCGCTAAAGGTTCCGCTGGGATCATGACCCAGGAATCCCCGGCCAAGCTGACCAAGCCGCTCAAGCGTGTCGGCCCCCGTGGTTCGGGTGAGTTCCAGGAAATCGAATGGGAAGAAGCGCTGGGTATCGCGACCGAGTGGCTGGGTAAAATTCGTGAGACCGACCCAAAGAAACTCGCATTCTTCACCGGCCGCGATCAATCGCAGTCGCTGACCGGTTGGTGGGCCAGCCAGTTCGGCACGCCGAACCATGCGGCGCACGGTGGCTTTTGTTCGGTCAACATGGCGGCGGCCGGATTATATTCCATCGGCGGCTCGTTCTGGGAATTCGGCGAGCCCGATTGGGACCGCACCAAATACATGCTGATGTTCGGCGTCGCCGAAGATCACGACTCCAACCCGATCAAAACCGGGCTTGGTAAAATTAAAGGGCGGGGGGCGAAGTTCGTCTCCGTCAATCCGGTGCGTACCGGCTATTCCGCGATTGCTGACGAGTGGTTGGGCATTAAGCCCGGCACCGACGGTTTGTTTGTGATGGCGTTGATTCATGAATTGCTGCGCACCGGCAATGTGGATGAACAGTATCTGGCGACCTACACCAACTCGCCTTGGCTGGTGATCCAAGACCCCGGCAGCGCCGACGACGGTTTGTTCGCCCGCGATGCCGAAGGGCATCCGTTGGTTTGGGACGGCGAAGAAAAGGCACTGAAGCCGGCCACCGATATCAACGCCAAGCCGGTGCTTGCCGGCAATGCCACGTTGGATGATGGGCGGGCTGCAACGCCGGCGTTCCAACTGATGGCGGCGCGCTATCTCGACGCAAAGTATACCCCGGACGCGGTCGCTGATCAGACCGGCATTCCCGCCGACACCATCCGCCGTATCGCTGCCGAGATCGCACACGTCGCGTTTAAGGAAACCATCGAGGTCAACACCCCTTGGATTGATGCGTACGGACGCAAACACGACAAATTCATCGGGCGACCCGTTGCGATGCACGCGATGCGCGGTATTTCCGCACACTCGAACGGCTTCCATACCTGTCGCGCGATTCATTTGTTGCAGACCATCATCGGCTCGGTCGACGTGCCGGGTGGTTTCCGCAACAAGCCGCCGTTCCCGAAAGCCATTCCGCCGGCGTTGAAGCCTGCGGGCAAGCCGGGCGATGTGCAGGCGGGGCAGCCGCTGAAAGGCCCGCCGTTGGGCTTTCCGACCGGCCCTGAAGATTTGCTGGTGGATGCCGACGGCAAGCCTGGCCGCATCGACAAAGCGTTCTCGTGGGAGTTCCCGCTGTCGTCGCACGGCCTGATGCACATGGTAATTTCGAACGCGTGGAAGGGGGATCCGTACCCCATCGACACGTTGTTTATGTTCATGGCCAACATGAGCTGGAATTCGTCGATGAACACGTCGGGCACCATGAAAATGTTGACCGACACCGACCCGAAAACCGGCGAGTATAAAATCCCGCGGATCATTTATTCCGATGCGTTCTATTCGGAAATGGTGGCGTATTCGGATTTGGTGTTGCCCGACACCACGTATTTGGAGCGTTGGGACTGCATCTCGTTGCTGGACCGTCCGATCTGTGAAGCGGATGCGGCGCAAGACGCGATCCGCCAGCCGATCATCGAGCCCGACCGCGACGTACGCCCGTTCCAAACCGTACTGTTGGATTTAGGGGCCCGGCTCAAGTTGCCGGGGATGACCAATGACGACGGCAAGCCCAAGTATCCGGGCGGCTATGCGGACTACATCGTCAACCACGAACGCGGCCCCGGCATCGGCCCGCTGGCCGGCTGGCGCGGTGAAAACGGGGATCAGCACGGCAAAGGGGCACCGAACCCGAACCAGCTCGAAAAATATATCGAGAATGGGTGCTTCTGGTCGCACCATTTCCCGGACGACCAAAAGTATTACAAGTTTGCCAACAAAGCGTATTTGGACTGGGCCAAGGAAGTCGGGTTTATCGGTTCCACCGAACCCATCGTGTTGCAGGTGTATTCGGAAATTCTGCAAAAGTTCCGAAATGCGGCCCGCGGCCACGGCGACATCCAGCCGCCCGAGCGCGAGCGCGCGCGGATCGAAGCGTACTTTGACCCGATGCCGATTTGGTATCCGCCGTTCGAAGAATCGATGATCGACTTGGACAGCTATCCGATGCATGCGATCACGCAGCGGCCGATGCAGATGTACCATTCGTGGGGCTCGCACAATGCGTGGCTGCGCCAAATCACAGGCTCCAATAAGCTGTATATGAACGACGTTAAGGCCGCTGAAATGGGCTTGGCCGAGGATGATTGGGTGTGGGTCGAAAGCTATCACGGGCGCATTCGCGTGCAGGTGTCTTTGATGGACGGCGTCGAAGCCTCGACGGTGTGGACGTGGAATGCCATCGGCAAGCGGTCCGGCGCCTGGAACTTGGATGCCAACGCGGGCGAAGCGAAAAAAGGCTTCTTGTTGAACCATGTAATTTCCGAGCTTCTGCCGCCCCGCGACGACGGCTACCGCTATGCGAACTCGGACCCGGTGACCGGGCAGGCGGCTTGGTATGACCTTCGGGTGCACATCAAAAAAGCCGATCCCGCCGAGGACGCCGTGACTTTCCCGCAATTTGATCCGACCGCGAAGCCGGCGGGCCTCGCGACTCCAGCCGATACGCTGACGTATGGCGCCGGGTTCAGAAAGGGGCGGGACAAGCCATGACAACGCTCCCAACCAGTTCAGAAAAAAAGCTCGGCCTGGTGATCGACCTGGATATCTGCGTCGGCTGTCATGCCTGCGCGGTGAACTGCAAGGAATGGAATTCTGGCGGGCATGCGGCGCCGTTGACGGACCGCGATGCCTATGGCGACAAGCCGATCGGTATCTGGTTTAACCGCATCCACACGTTTGAGGCCAAAGCCGGTGATGGCGAGCCCGCGCGCACCGTGCATTTTCCGAAATCCTGCCTGCATTGCGAAGACGCAGCATGCGTCACCGTGTGCCCGACCGGCGCCAGCTTTAAGCGCACCGAAGACGGCATCGTTTTGGTCAATGAAGCCAAATGTATCGGCTGCAAGCTGTGCAGTTGGGCGTGCCCATACGGTGCGCGTGAATACGATGCCGACGAAGGCGTGATGAAGAAGTGCACGTTGTGCATCGACCGTATTTATAACGAGAACATGGAAGAAGTAGACCGCGTCCCGGCGTGTGTGTCGACGTGCCCGGTGGGCGCTCGTCACTTCGGCGATCTGGGCGATGCGAATTCTGCGGTGTCGCAATTGGTGGCCGAGCGTCAGGGTTACGACCTGATGCCGGAAATGGGATACAAGCCGACCAACAAATATCTGCCGCCCCGTGCGCGCCGCGCTAATGCTGAAACGTCGACCATGCCGACTGAATTGGCACCGACACCCGGCACCGATAATCCGATCCTTCGCTGGATCGACCGCGCTTTGTCGCGTTGAAAAGGACACCGTAATGCATCCAGCCTTTTCTGTGATCTTTTTCACCACCGCATCCGGCGCAGGCTACGGCTTGTTGGGTGTGTTGGCGGTGTTGGCGGCGTGGCAGGTGATCCCGGCGGACCGACTCAGTGGCATTGTCGGCCTCGGCTTGGCGTTTGTATTGGTGAGCGGCGGCTTGATGTCGTCGACGTTCCATTTGGGCCATCCCGAGCGTGCATGGCGCGCGTTGACGCAATGGCGCAGCAGTTGGTTGTCGCGGGAAGGTGTGTTGGCGGTATTGACCTACATCCCTTGGCTGGCGCTGGCCTATGCGTGGATCATTCGCGAAGATATCAGTGGCCTGTGGGGCGTTGCCGCTGGGCTATCCGTGGCACTGGCGGCGACCACGGTGTATGCGACGGCGATGATCTATGCGTCGCTCAAGACCGTGCATCAATGGTGCAATCCATGGACGGTGCGGGTCTATCTGATGATGGCCTTGGCGAGCGGGGCAGTGTTTGCGTGTGCGGTGCTGACTTCGACCGGTATTGCGCCGCAGGGTCTATTTGCCTTTGCCGCGATCGTGTTGCTGGTGGCGTGGCGCGTAAAGCGGTCGTATTGGCAGTATATCGACACCACGCAGCACGCGGCGACGCCGGCATCGGCGACCGGCTTGACCGGGGCCAGCGTGAAATTGCTCGAAGGGCCGCACACCGAAGAAAATTATCTGCAACAAGAAATGGGCTTCAAGGTCGCCCGAAAGCATGCGGCGAAGCTGCGCAAGATCGTCCATATCGCGACCTTTGCAGTGCCTTTGGTCCTGATGATCGTGGCGTATTTGAGCGGTGGGTTTGCCGCCGCGTCGGCGAGTATTCTGGCGGCGATGTCGATCAGCCTTGGTCTGATCACCGAACGCTGGCTTTTCTTCGCCGAAGCCCGCCACGTGGTGACCCTGTATTATGGGGCTCAGGCAGCTTAACTCAAAAAACCGCTTAGGTTCAGCGTCCTGATCTTAACGCTGGAAACGATACTGAAATTGTTGACCCCGTCACGTGTTTGGGTGCATATCATCCTCAGAAAAGAACAATAATAACATATATCGACCGCATTGAACGGCAAAAAATAGCGTCCGTTCAAAGGGTTGTAAAAAAATGGCTGAAGCCACTCAAGTCGCTGACAAAACGTACCAAGCAGATGGGACGCAGTCGGGCGATATTCAAATTCCCGAAAATCTCTCGCTTGCCGATGCTGAATTCAGCATGGTCGGTGGCGATCTGGGGGCGTTGCCAATGATTTGTCACATTCGCCGGTGCGATTCCCGCGTCCCTTTGAGATATGTAAGTGGTGTCGGTGATGTGCGTTTGCATGAGTTTCTCAATGTATCAAAATATCAACCGGTTTAGCGGTAGTAAATTTTATTAATGAGCTTATCTAAGATTGTTACTTAGATGCAATCGTCGAGGCAATTTTGGCAACTTTCTGATCTGATAACCCCATTAGAACAATCTGTCCGAAATTGTACCAATATTAGCTTTGCTAATCTCAACATGAATTAAGATCGTTTGTTGGAAAAATCGGTTTGGCCTATTGGATTGGGCAACAGGCGCATGCGCGCCACGTGTGATCCGGTGCGTACCGGGGATACACAAAACCCAACAAAAGGATAAAACCGATGACAACCCTAAACCCTCTCCATACCGAAACCGCGTCGAAAGGCGCTTTGTTGCACACCTTGGCGGGTATCCCCGGCCGTATCTTGAATGCACTGTATGCATGGCAGGATGCCGGCAAGATCCCGACCGTCGGCACGCCGTCGTTCCGCGATCAGAGCCCGACCCGCGGTGACGGCCAAACCGATTATGCAAAGCCGTTCTGGCAGCGCTGATCGGCTTTACGACCAATAACACGAAAAACGCGCCGCGCACTGCATTTGGTTGGCAGAGCGCGGCGTGTCTCGTAGTCTCATAGGATCAACGTCAGTTTGATTGGGACACGGGACAACATGGACGACGACGATTTCGCGCAATCCATCCTAAACGTCATCAAAGAGACCATCACCAGTCCGGATTTTTACCTGCAGGTGTTGGCCATTGCGTTGACGATGGCGGTGGCGTGGGTGCTGGCCAGGGCCATTCGCCGGCGGCTGGGTATGTTGCATGAGGACGAGTCGTCAGAAGATCAGGTAGCGGTCAGTGTCGCATCAGACGAGGCGGCCGCATCCGATGTTAGCGGCGGCCGTCGCGCGGTCAAAGAGTCCGCGCAATTTTTT
>JAFMCK010000076.1 GCA_017857825.1 Rhodospirillales bacterium | reverse complement strand
ATCGTCACGATGAGTTCGATCACCGAGCCGCCGGAAGTTTTGGGTGGATTGATTGGCGCGGCTTTGGTCGGTACGTTTTCGGGTATTTTTATTGCATATGGCTTTGTCGCCCCGGCGGCATCCAACCTCGAATCGATTTACAATTCGGAACATCACTATTTTCTGTGCATAAAGGCTGGGCTCATGGGCCACATGCAAGGTTATGCGCCGCAGGTTTCGGTCGAGTTCGCACGTAAAGTGCTGCCGGATGAATACCGTCCGTCGTTCCTCGAGTTGGAAGAGATCACTCAGAACCTGCCACCAGTGAGCTAGCGGAGGCCAACATGGCCGAAGAAGGCGGCGCCAAAAGCCCGATCATTATCAAGAAGATTAATAAGGGCGCGCACGGCCATCATGGTGGTGCGTGGAAGATTGCGTATGCCGACTTTGTGACGGCGATGATGGCATTCTTCTTGCTGTTGTGGTTGCTGAACTCGGTGACCCAAGAACAGCTTGAGGGTATTTCAAACTATTTCGCGCCGGTGACGGCCTCGATGTCGACCAGTGGTGCCGGCGATATTTTGGGCGGCAAAACCATTTCCGAGGAAGGCGCGGCACAAAATACAACATCACGCGACAGCGTTACCGTCGACCTGCCGCCACCAAAAGCGGGTACCGGCGGCGAGGATAATACGGATACCCAAGCCGGCGCTTCGCCGGACGAGGAATCTGCGGCCGAGGTCCTTAAGAAAAAGGAACAAGAGCAATTTGAAGAAGCCAAGGATCAGCTTGAAGCAACGCTCGACAGTATTCCGCAACTGAAAAAACTCAAAGACAGCTTGTTGATTGATAACACGCCTGATGGCTTGCGGATTCAGCTGGTGGATAAAGACGGCTTGTCGATGTTTCCGAGTGGCGGTTCTGAACTGTTTTTGCACACCAAAAAGCTGATTGAAGTGGCGGCCGAGATCATTAAGGCATTGCCTCAAAATATATCTATCTCGGGTCACACGGACGCAACGAAATTTGGCGGTGGCGGTGAATATTCGAACTGGGAATTGTCGGCCGACCGCGCCAATGCGGCCAGACGTTGGCTGGAAAATATCGGCGTCAAAGATGACCGCATCGATCGTGTGGTCGGTAAGGCCGCGACTGAGCCGTTGGTGGTGGATAATCCGAATCATCCCTCCAACCGCCGTTTGTCGATTATCCTGCTGCGTGGCACGGGCAAAGATAATCCGGCAACAAATGCCGACAGCAAAGTCGCCCCGAAGAATGAAGAGCCTGAGGCTTTGCCTGGTCTGAACAAAATTAGATCTGAATCAGCCGGGGCGCCTGAGCCGGCGACCGAAAATGCTGCCCCTCGGCCTGGAAACGAAAAAACGGATACTGGGCTGCCGAGCCTCGGTATCGAAATTGATCCATCGCTTTCTAATTAGGGTGGCTAATTACCATTATTGTTTTGCCGCATATCAGATTCGTCGCGCGGCGCCGTTGCGCCAAGCACGGGAAATGACGTATCGTTATCGCCTGGGATGTAGTTGGGAGGCTCGATAACCCATGCGGCATCAAGCACTGCCGGGAACGCGATTTTTCTTTTCGACCGCCCCGCTACCCTGCCCGTATATCGCCGGGCGGGTTGAGCGTCGGGTTGTGACGGAATTGGTCGGTCGTGACGCGGATGCATTCCATGATCAGCTTTCTCTTGCCGGCTTTCGCCGCTCGCATGGCATTTGCTATGTGCCGGCGTGCCCCAGTTGCGATGCGTGTGTGGCCGTCCGCGTCGTCGTTGACGAGTTTGAGGCCAGCAATTCTCTCAAGCGTGTTTTGAAGCAAAACAGCGACCTCACCGTCGAAATCGTCGAGCCGATTGCGACGCACGAACAATACGCTTTGTTCTATGAATACCAGCGTTCGCGCCATCGTGGCGGCGATATGGCGAAGATGGATTTCCTGGATTATCAGGCGCTGATCGAAGATACCCCTGTCAGCACGTTTACGGCTGAATTCCGCCGCCCGAACGGCACCTTGATCGCGGTCTGTCTGATCGATCGGTTAAGTGACGGGCTGTCCGCCGTTTATAGCTTCTTTGACCCGGAAGAGCCGAAGCGCAGCTTGGGCACGCAGATGATCTTGTGGCTGATCGGGGAATCCTTTGGCCAGGAATTGCCTTATGTGTATTTAGGGTTTTGGATCGATGGCTGTTCTAATATGGCCTATAAAGCGCGTTTCAAACCGCTTGAACGCGTTACCCCCCAAGGCTGGGTCCGCATGCCGGATGATGACTAGCGTCCGCGGCGCGAGACGAGAAAAGCCAGCAAGACTACCATGATTAAAGCCAATGTTGTTATTGGCGCGGCAATTGGAAACGTCAGCAGTGCGCTGAGGCCGACGATCATCGTACCGCCAAAAATCAGCGCGATCACGACCAATACGGCGACGGCCAATGCGACGCCGATGATATATCCGAGTAAACGTTCCATCCTGCCCATGGTCGCTGCCGCATCGGCACCTGTCTAGCCCCGGTTGCCCTCACCTTCCCTACCCGCGCTATCCTGAAGTGAGGATGCGTTGGGATACGGGTGACGATCATGTGATGTGCCGGCCTGTTACCTTGACCGGGCGCGGGTGCGGTTTCAGACTGTGTTGCAAATCAATACGGGGAGAAGCAACCGATGCCTGCGATCGAAAATGTCGATGCCTGTGTGTTTGATGCTTATGGCACTTTGTTTGATGTCGCCGCCGCGGCGTCGCACTGCCAAGACGAGTTGGGCGAGCAATGGGCGCCGATGGCGCAAATGTGGCGTGATAAGCAGCTGCAGTACACTTGGCTGCGCAGCTTGATGGATGAATACGTACCTTTCTGGCAGATCACTCAAGATGCCCTGGACTATACTATGAGTACGCTCGGCATCGATGACAGTGCGCTGCGTCAGCGCTTGTTGGATGTGTATTTTAAGTTGGATGCTTACCCCGAAGTGGCGGGCGTGATGCAGACCCTGAAAGCCGGCGGCCAGAAAGTCGCGACGTTGTCGAACGGCTCGACGGACATGCTGGAATCCGCGGTCACGAATGCGAAACTGGATTTAGATGCGGTGATTTCGGTGGACCGTGTCGGCATCTACAAGCCGGACGGGCGAATTTATCAACTCGCCGTCGATGACTTGGGGGTACCGAAAGAACGTATCTGCTTCATGTCGTCGAATTCTTGGGATGCTTGGGCGGCGGCGAATTTCGGCTTCCAAGTTGTATGGGTCAATCGTTTCGGCCAACAGCCGGAACGTTTGCCCGGTGCGCCGCGCGAGATCATCAAAGACCTAACCGCCCTGCCCCCGTTGCTGGGGCTCGGCTAACGGGTGGCTGACGACGGATTTATTGTTCGCCGAGTGACGTCGCAAGATGGCTTAAGCTTGTATGTGCGTGACTACCCGGGGCCAGCGGATGGCGCCGGCATGCCGATGTTGTGCTTGGGCGGGTTGACGCGAAATTCAAAGGACTTTGCCGGCGTTGCGAAATTTCACAGTCGCCGTCGCCGGGTCATATGTCCGGACACCCGCGGTCGCGGCTTTTCCGATTATGACTCTAATTGGCACAATTATGACCCGAGCGTTTACATCGGTGACGTTCGGCACATTCTGTGTGCGCTCGGCGTTCATGGTGTCGTTGTGCTCGGGACCTCGATGGGGGGGCTGATGGGCATGGGGATGGCCGCAGCGCTGCCCAGCGTTCTCAAGGGGTTGGTGCTGAACGACGTCGGCCCGATCGTGCGGCGTAAAGACTTGGACGTCATTGTCGAATATATGAAATCGCCACCGGTATTGGCGTCATGGGATGAGGCGGGTCAGCATTTAAAAAAATGGTTCGACGGTGTTTATCCGATCGCCAGCGATGGCGGCTGGACGCGCGCGGCGCGGCTCAGCTATGTCGAGCGCCCGGACGGGACGATCACGTTTGATTGGGACCCAGATTTGGTGAAACCGATCTTGGCCGACGATACTGAGACCTATGATTTTTGGCACTTGTTCAAAGCTTGTGGACGCATTCCCGTCTTGACGGTGCGGGGGGCGGAATCAAATATTCTGGACGTTGCACAAATGAATCAAATGGCGGCACTGCATCCGAATATGCAGACCGTGACCGTAGCCGGTGTCGGGCATGCGCCCGGTCTTGCCGAACCCGAAAGCATAGAGGCATTGCATGAATTCCTTAAACAGTTCTGAGCCGCCGGTCTTTGCCGATGTCGAAGACGCTGCGCGGCAGCTTGATGGCTGGGCACGGCTGACACCGATTTTAGAAAATTCGGTTTTGAACGAGACCTTGGGATGTCGTCTGCTGGTGAAGCCCGAGTGCTTGCAGCGCACGGGCTCGTTCAAGTTTCGTGGTGCATTCAATAAGATCTCGCGGATTCCTGAGGCTGATAAGCCCGCAGGTGTGGTCGCGTATTCGTCAGGCAATCATGCGCAGGGTGTCGCCCACGCCGCCGCTCTGATGGGGCTTAAGGCGACGATCATTATGCCTGAAGACGCGCCGAAGGCGAAGATCGATAACACCCGCGCTTTGGGTGGCAACGTTGTGCTTTACGACCGCTATACGCAAAATCGTGAAGAGATCGGCTTGAAATTACAAGCTGAGACGGGGGCGATGTTGGTGAAGCCTTATGACGATCCGTTTGTGATTGCTGGACAAGGCACGGTCGGTCTTGAGATTGCGATGCAGACCGAAGCGCTTGGTGTGATGCCCGATATGGTGATCGTGCCGGCTGGCGGTGGCGGCTTGATTTCGGGCACCGCGCTGGCGATTGACGGCACGCTCGGCTGTCCCGTGTATGCCGCTGAGCCTGCTGCGTTCGATGATCACAAACGTTCGCTGGAATCGGGTGCTCGGCAAACGGTGCCGGATGATGCGCGTTCGATTTGTGACTCTTTGTTGGCCCCGACACCGGGTGAAATCACGTTTTCCATCAACGGGCGTTTGCTGGCCGGCGGGCTTTCCGTCAGCGACGACGAGGCATTGAGCGCGATGAAAACCGCCATGACCTCGTTGAAAATCGTCGTTGAGCCGGGCGGTGCCGTGGCGTTGGCAAGCGTGCTCAGCGGTAAGATCGATGTTGCCGGCAAAACCGTGGTCGTGGTGTGCTCGGGTGGCAACGCCGATGTCGAGATGCTGGCCCGAGCGCTGAGCATGTAATGCCCTCTTTCGGAGTGTCGCCGCACTCTATAGAAGCATCGGCGTTCGCACACCAATGGACCCTCAATCAAGTTCAGGATGACGCAGTTAACTGGGAAGGCGCGGTTGCGGGGCGTGTGTTGCGCAGATCGTTACTTCGCAGCGACCGGGGCAGTCGGCTTGTTCACCGAAGGGGTGCCGGGGCTTTGCTGATTATTTGACGCGGAGCTTGCCTGAGGTACACTTGTCGGCTTTGCCTTTTCAGCTTTATGCAGGTCGTCCGGTAAAGCCATGCGTTTGCAGTGGCCTTCCAAAAAGGCACCCGTTTCGATTGATAGGTCTTCGTGCATGATGTCACCGACAACATGCGCGGTGGACGCAAGAATGACGACCTTGGCTTTGATCTGGCCGTCGACCGCCCCAAGAATGCGGACGGTTTCCGCGACGATCTCGCCTTTTATCTTGCCGGTTTCACCGACGATCAGGATGCGCGTACGAATGTCGCCGTCAACGGTGCCGTCGACTTGAATTTCACCTTCGCTCAGCATATCGCCGACGATCTTTAGGTCGCGGCTGATAATAGATGGCGGTGCCGGCTGTGCCGGTGGCGTGGTGATTGCGCTGGTGGCTTTTTTACTGCTCTTGGAAAACATGTCTGCCAGCCTTGATAAAGCGCATGGGGTCTTGCGGCTTGCCGTTGAAGACAATTTCGTAATGCAGGTGCGGCCCCGTGCTGCGTCCTGAGTTCCCAAGTTTGCCGATTTCTTGACGGAACTCAACCTTATCGCCGCGTTTTACTGAAATTCTATTGAGGTGAGCATAGCGCGTAATGATGCCAGATCCATGATCGATTTCGATGAATCGACCGTAGCGGCCTTTGGTCCCAGCTTGCTTAACGATGCCTGGCGCCGGCGCATAAATTGGCGATCGCACGGGGCCACCGAAGTCGGTGCCGTAATGGGCCGACCAGCGTTTATTGACCGGGTCGCGACGTTTGCCGAACGAACTGGTGACGTAATACGTGTTTAAAGGCGCAGCCAATGGGAGCCGCGCCATGACAGCCTGCAGGGTTTCCCACTGGCCGAGGTGCGTGTCGAGACGCGCCAGCTTTTGCATTAACTGGCCACCGGCTTCGTCAAGCTTTACCGGAATAAATGGGCCACCCTGTGCGTTTTGAGCCTCAACACCATCAGAAGACGCCAATAGACTGTCGACGCCGATGCCGGTGATCTCCACCACTTTTTCGAGCGAGCCGATATAGGCCATCGTCCGTTCGGTCATTTTTTCGACCGCCACGTCTTGCGCGGTCTGAAGATTGTTCAGGCGGTCTTCGAGGGCGGCGACCTGTGATGAGAGCTGGCCACCCTGTTTGCGGGCTTCATCACGTTCGCGGATGACTTTCTGCAGGTCTGTTTCGACGCTCATCAAATTGTCGCGCAGTGAGAAGTTTTTGCCCGACAGGGCGCGCATTTCGTCTTCAAGGCTGCCCAATTTGTTGCGGAGAGATTCCCGCGCATCGGCGACGTCTTCGCGTTCACTTTCCGTATAACGCAGACGTTTTTCCACCGAAGTCAGGCTGCGTTGCAAGGTCGCGTTTCGCTCAACAAGGCTGAGCATCAAGTTATGGTTGTCTTCAAGTTCGCGCGTCAGCTCGGTAAAGCGCCGCTGATACGCCGAAACTTCGCTCGATAGATTATCGTAAGCGCGACGCGCATCGGCAATCTGGGTGTCTTTGGCGCCGACGATTTCGTCGTGTTCAATATAGCTGAACGTTGAAAAACTGACCCAGCCGGTGCTGAGGATCAGGCCGCTGACAGTGGCAACTTGAAACCATTGGGGAATGCGGAAAAAACGAATGCGGGCCCGCGTTCTTAGGTGAATCTGCCGTTCAGGAAAGGCTCGGTTGATAAGATTTTTCAACCGCTTTCCATAGGCTACAGGTTCATCCCATTCACGCATGCACTACCCCCATAAGCAGAACGGTCCCTTTCGGATGCCGTGGCGACGATTTTGCACGATATGCACATACACGTCTAAGTGTTATTTTTCGTGCGCCTTATACCGGGCGTCGTACTTTTGGAAGGCAACATCTATTGCACGTCAAGAGACGCCGAACGGAAACTGCCATTTATACTCAAAACGTATCCATTCGCTGATTTTCATGCAAGTTATTAATCCTGCGACGACTCCATTGATTTTTATGAAAAAGCCCAGATTTCAGGGATTTTCAGAGGTTCGCCGTCGACATTTTGACGGCCCTCGTCTATTGCTTGAAATCGATACGTCGATAAATTCACGGAAAGATCAAAGTGATGACCCAGCGCCCTTCCCTATCTGATACGCGGATTCTGCTGGCGACATGGTTTGGCGCTGGCTATGCGCCGGTCGCGCCGGGCACGATGGGCTCGTTGTTCGCACTGCCGATCGGTTGGGCGTTGGCACACGAAGGTGGGTGGGCGGCGTTGTTGGGGGCGACGATTGTGGTGACGCTGGGCGGGGTATGGGCGGCAAATGCCTACATGGCGGCCGCCGGAGAACATGACCCGGGTCCGGTCGTGATCGACGAAGTTGCAGGGCAATGGTTGACGTTGCTGCCCGCCGCCGCGTTCGGCAGTGTGACGTGGCAGGTTTTGGTCGTCGGTTTTGTGCTGTTCCGGGTCTTTGATATTTGGAAGCCGTGGCCAATATCCTGGGTGGACGCACATATTAAGGGCGGCTTCGGCGTTATGGCCGATGATATCCTGGCCGGCCTTGCGGCAGCTGCCTGCCTATGGGGGCTGGTCTTAGGCGCGCCCAGGCTATTAGGATTGCTGTGATGGAACCAGAATTGATCAATGCCGCCGACGCCGTTTTGCAAGCCGCCCGTGCGCGCGGTTGGCAGTTGGCCACGGCAGAAAGCTGCACTGGCGGCATGGTTGCCGCCGCACTGACCGAGATCGCCGGGTCGTCCGACGTCGTCGAACGTGGCTTTGTGACATATTCAAATAACGCCAAGAACGAGCTTTTGGGCGTGCCGATGAGTGTGATCAATCGCGTTGGTGCGGTTTCCGAAGAGGTTGCTCGGGCGATGGCCGAGGGGGCCTGTAAGGCCGCAGGTGTGCATTTGGCCTGTGGGATCACCGGTGTTGCCGGCCCAGGTGGCGGCACGGCGGATAAACCGGTCGGTTTGGTGCACATCGCCGCGGCCGCACCCGGCAAAACGATTCACGCCCGCTGCGAATTCCCCGGGGATCGCCACGCTGTGCGTCTGGCATCTGCACTCAAAGCGTTAGAAATGATGCAGGAATTGATGTCTAACGGCTGACGACACGAATTCACCCGTACAGATCGTTGGCGCGGCCTTCGAAGGCGGCGATCATGCGGCGGACGGCTTCGTTAAACACGGCGCCGATGGCGGCTTGCAGCATGCGTGAGCGGAATTCGAAATCGACATAGAAATCAATCTCGGTTTTGCCGTCCCCTAAGTCATTGAAAATCCAATGATTATTTAAATATTTGAAGGGGCCGTTTTCGTACGAGACGTCGATCCGATTGGGGCGGTCGTGGGTGATGCGCGACGTGAAGCTCTCTCGGAACACCTTGAAGCCGATGATGGTGTCGGCGACGACGTGCGTTTCTGTGCTTTTGCGCACCCGGCAGCCCAGGCACCACGGCAGGAATTCCGGATACTTTTCGACATCGAGCACCAGTTCAAACAACTGTTCCCGGGAATACGGCAGGACCCGTTTTTCAGCGTGTGTAGGCATCAGGCGATAATTTTACGTTAGGCGCCGGCAGCGAGCCGGGCCTCGCGATTTTTGCGGAGCTCGGCAAAATCGCTGTCCGCATGATAGCTGGAGCGCGTCAGCGGCGTTGCCGAGACCATCAAAAAGCCTTTCGATTCCGCGATGCGTTTGTAATCGGCGAATTCGTCCGGCGTCACGAAGCGGTCAATTGGTGCGTGCCGCTTGGTCGGCGCCAAGTACTGGCCGATGGTCAGAAAATCCACGTCGGCTGAACGCAGATCATCCATCACCTGCATTACTTCGGTGCGTTCCTCGCCGAGGCCGACCATGATGCCGGACTTGGTGAAGATCGACGGATCGATGCGCTTGACGGTATCCAGCAATTTCAACGAATGGAAATACCGCGCGCCCGGGCGGATCGTCGGGTACAGACGGGGGACGGTTTCCAGGTTGTGATTGAAGACGTCGGGCTTCGCTTTGATCACGGATTCAATCGCCCCCGGCTTATCACGGAAATCGGGGGTGAGAATTTCAATGGTGGTGTCCGGCGTCGTCTCGCGGATGCGTTCGATGCATTTCACGAACTGGTCGGCGCCGCCGTCGGCTAAGTCGTCGCGATCCACGGACGTGATCACCAAGTGTTTCATACCAAGCTCAGCGACCGAGATCGCGAGGTTTTCCGGCTCCATCACATCGACCGCACCCGGCTTGCCGGTGGCGACGTTGCAGAACGCACAGGCGCGCGTGCAGATGTCGCCCAGGATCATCACCGTGGCGTGTTTTTTCGACCAGCACTCACCGATGTTCGGGCACGCGGCTTCTTCACAGACGGTGTGTAGATTGCGGTCGCGCATCAACTTGCGGGTTTCGTGATAGCCATCGGACGTCGGCGCTTTGACGCGAATCCAGTCCGGTTTGCGCATCGGCTGATGCTCAGGCTTGTTGGCCTTTTCCGGGTGCCGGATGCGCTCTTTCTTTTCGGCCAAATTCTCGACGTTGCTCATGGTCTTAATGCTTTCGATTGGATTTCCGCCAGCGCGGGAATGAGGGTATTTATCTGATCGTCATCCCCGTATCGACGGGGATCCATGGTCGCGATGGGTTCCCGCCTGCGCGGGAATGACGGATTAAATGAACTCTGCACGTATTTGGTCATTAAGGGCCTGAAAGTCAAAGTTTCCGCTCAAATACCACCCAGTCGGTGTCGTCGGCGGCGGTCCCGAAAAACGCCAGGGCCGCCGTATCCGTGCCGGGAACCGACATATACAGTCGTCCCCAGGTGTTGATCCCGGCGACGCGCGCCACGTCTTCGATCAACTCCCGTCCGACGCCTTGGCGGCGCGCCGATGGCGTCACGAACACATCTTCGATGAAGCAGACTTCGCGGGTGTACCACGTCGACTCATGCAGAAAATAATGCACGAAGCCGACGATCTCGCGCGCTTCATTCAGTGCGACTCGGGCCCGCAACGGATGCTCGCGGGTCACCAAACGGTCAAAGGTGGTGAACGTCAGGTGCGCCGATGCGTTCTCGCCATAATGCTCCAGGTAACCCTGCCACAGATCGAGCCAGGCCTCTTTGTCTTCCCGGTCGAGCGGCTTGATGGTCAGGGGCACGTTGGCGCTCCACGCTTACATATGGATCACACGATCATACGCATCCAAGACGCTTTCGTGCATCATTTCTGACAGCGTCGGGTGCGGGAAGACGGTTTGCATGAGATCTTCTTCGGTGGTCTCGAGATTCATCGCGACGACGAAGCCTTGGATCAGCTCGGTAACCTCGGCGCCGACCATATGCGCGCCCAAAAGCTGCCCGGTCTTTTTGTCGAAGATGGTCTTCACCATGCCTTGATCTTCGCCGAGCGCAATCGCCTTGCCGTTGCCGACGAACGAGAACCGGCCGACGCGCACATCAAGCCCCTTCTCTTTCGCTTTGGCTTCGGTGAGGCCGACCGATGCGACTTGCGGGTTGCAGTACGTGCAGCCTGGAATTCTTGCTTTGTCCATTGGGTGCACGCCGTCCAGACCTTTGATCTTTTCGATGCAGATTACACCTTCGTGTTCGGCTTTGTGGGCCAGCATCGGTGGGCCTGCGACGTCGCCGATGGCAAAGACCCCGGGCTCGTCGGTGCGGCCATACCCGTCGGCGACGATGCAGCCGCGGTCGGTTTTGATCTTTGTGGTTTCAAGGCCGATGTCTTCGATATTGCCCTGCACGCCGACGGCTGAGATCACGCGATCCACGGTTATTTCCTGGGTTTTGCCCTTGGCGTCTTCGATGCTCACGGTGACGTTGTCGCTGCCCTTTTTAACGCCGGTGACCTTCGCTTCGGTCATAATCTTGAGGCCCTGTTTCTCCATCTGCTTGCGCGCAAATTTGGAGATTTCTTCGTCTTCGACCGGCATGACCTGCTTCATCACTTCGACCACGGTCACGTCGACGCCCATGGTGTTGTAGAAGCTTGCAAACTCGATACCGATGGCGCCGGAGCCGATCACCAACAAGCTTTTCGGTGTCTTTTCCGGGACCATCGCTTCGAAATAGGTCCAGATCAGTTTCTTATCCGGCTCGATCCCCGGCAGCGCCCGTGGGCGCGCGCCGGTGGCGACAATGATGTTGGGGGCGGTGAGAGTGCCGACAGCCTTGCCGTCTTTACCGGTGACGTCGACCTTGCCCGGACCGTTCAGCTTGCCGGTGCCGTCAACGATGGTGACTTTGTTTTTCTTCATCAGGTGTTCGACGCCGCCCGATAGCCGCTTCGAGATACCGCGCGAGCGTTCCACCACGGCCTTCATCGAAAACGTAATGTTGTCCGCCGATAAGCCATAGGCATCGGCGTGCTGCATGTTGTGATAGACCTCAGCCGAGCGCAAAAGCGCTTTGGTCGGGATGCAGCCCCAGTTGAGGCAGATGCCGCCCATGTGCTGTTTCTCGACGACGCAGGTTTTAAAACCCAACTGAGCGGCGCGGATCGCGGCGACGTAGCCGCCCGGCCCGCCGCCGATGATGATCACGTCGTAGTTCGTATCGGCCATGTGATGTCCCCTTCCGCGCTTACAGCATCAACTGCAGTGGGTCTTCGAGAATGGTGCGGAGCTCCTTCATGAAGCCCGCCGCGGCAGCGCCATCGATGCAGCGGTGATCGACGGCGAGCGTCAGCGACATGATCGTCGCAACCGCAAGTTTGCCGTCCTTGACCACCGGGCGCTGTTCACCCGCGCCCACCGATAAGATACCGCCCTGTGGCGAATTGATGATGGAGTTGAAGGTTTTGACGCCGAACATGCCCAAGTTCGAGATTGAGAACGTGCCGCCCTGGAATTCGTTCGGCTGCAATTTCCCGTCCCGCGCTTTGGCGGCGAGTTCCTTGGCTTCTGCCGAGATCGTGGCGAGGCCTTTGGCGCCGGCGTCTTTGATGATCGGTGTGATCAGCCCGCCGTCGACGGCAACGGCCATCGAAATATCGGCACGCTTGAATTTTAAGATCGCATCATCGGTATACGCTGCATTGCAATCGGGCTTACGTTTCAGCGCCAGTGCCACGGCTTTAATGACGAAGTCGTTGACCGAAATTTTATAATCCGCCCCTTCGCGGCCATTTAACTCGGCACGCAATTTCATCAGCTGATCGATTTCGATATCCGCAGATACATTGAAATGCGGGATGTCGCGTGCAGATGCGGTCAGACGCTTGGCGATGGTTTTGCGCATGCCGGTGTTGGGGACG
>JAFMCK010000075.1 GCA_017857825.1 Rhodospirillales bacterium | reverse complement strand
CTGGGCCGAACGATGGATGCACCTGGGAATGCCGCCATGACCGCAGCCTCGCCTGCAGCTTTGGTGCGCGCGTATTCCGCATCCGATTCCGCATCCGCGCCGAGCGCCGACATATGCACAAGGTGCTTCAAGCCGAGCTCAGTCGCTTTTTCAGCAACCAGCTTTGCCGCATCAACATGCATCCGCTGAAACGTCGCGCTGCCGCTTTCATATAAAATACCCACTAAGTTGACCGCCGCTTCGGCACCGTTAAGCGCCACGTGAACGCTGATCGGATCGGTCACGTTGGCACCCCAAGGAATGACTTGGCCAACATCCCCCATGGTGCGCAAGAAGCTCGCATCTTCGGGGTCGAGACATGCCGCACGAACGACCCACCCGGCCTTTGCCAAACGGCGCACCAGATGTCTGCCGATAAAGCCCGAAGCCCCAAAAACGGTGATGATACGTCGACGCGTGGTATTGGCCATGAATGCCCCCGCTAGCTACGCCCAAAATGGACCCTTAATGGCTTATACCGGGTTCACGGAAGGGTCAACAGAACGCTGCACCCGATTTCAGGCTTTTTCGCTGGATATCTGCGCCGTTTCGCAAGCAAGACCGGTTGACAAGCGGGCACGTGAGGATTAATCCCTCTGCTCCGGCGCGCACTATTTCGCGCGCTTGAGCCCAGGTGGCGGAATTGGTAGACGCGCAGGCTTCAGGTGCCTGTGGCCGCAAGGTCGTGGAAGTTCGAGTCTTCTCCTGGGCACCATCGCCGTCCCGTTGATCGGGACAGGACGAAAGGGTTTCGATTGTCCCGAGAAACGTATAACACCCCCGTCGAAATGCATCTTCACACGGATGATTTGCCGAACGGTCTTGATTTCGGAACGGCGATTGCCGTCGATACGGAGACCCAAGGCCTGAATCTGATGCGAGATCGCTTGTGTGTGGTGCAGCTTTCAAAAGGGGATGGGGTTTGCCATTTGGTGCAGATGACCGGCAAATCCTATGACGCGCCGAACCTCAAAGCCCTGATGACCAATCCGGACGTCACGAAAATTTTCCACTTCGCACGCTTCGATGTGGCGATCATGAAGCGCTGGCTGGATATTCAGATCAATCCGGTGTTCTGCACCAAGATCGCATCAAAGCTTGTGCGCACCTATACCGACCGACACGGTCTTAAAGATGTAACCAAGGAATTGCTCGGCATTGATCTGTCGAAAGCGCAACAATCCTCCGATTGGGCGGCTGAGACGCTGAGTCCTGAGCAACTCACCTATGCCGCGTCAGACGTTTTGAATCTGAACGCAATACAAGAGCAACTTCAGGCAATGCTGGCACGTGAAGGCCGAACCGAGATTGCCGAGGCGTGCTTTGATTTCCTGGCGACGCGCGCGGACCTGGATTTATCGGGCTGGCCGGACACGGATATTTTCTCGCACGCATAACTTCTGCCTAATCATATGCAAATGGGTCGCCCCGTCGACTCATCTGCTTGGCTGTTGTTGAACCTAACCCCGGCCCGGCGCATACTACGTATCTTGATATTTTGATCCAGATAGCCGTGGCCATGACGTGGTCGGCCAGAGCCTTATATATGACGGAGACACGATGAGCGGCCTTCCCGCCACTGATAATAAAAGCGAAGCTGTTGCAGATCGTGATCTTGCCGCCGTCAGGCGTGTTATTGATCTTGAGATCGCCGGCTTAAAAGCGCTGATCGACAGCATTGACGGCCCCGTTACCGATGCCATCAGCATCCTCGCCGGTGTCACCGGGCGGGTGGTCGTCAGCGGCATGGGCAAGAGCGGCCACATCGCCCGCAAGCTTGCCGCCACACTGGCATCCACCGGCACACCGGCTTTGTTCGTGCATCCCGCCGAAGCATCACACGGGGACTTGGGCATGATCACGGCAGCGGACGCGGTGTTCGCACTATCCAATTCCGGCGAAACCACGGAACTCGCGGACTTGGTGGACTACTGCAAACGCTTTGAAATTCCGCTGATCTCGATGACAGCGCGGGCGGACAGCACCTTGGCGATGGCGGCGAACGCATCTTTGGTGATTCCAACGGCCACCGAGGCGTGCCCGATGGGCTTGGCGCCGACCACGTCAACAACGGTGATGTTGGCACTTGGCGATGCGATTGCCGTCGCATTGCTGGAACGCAAAGGTTTTTCCAGCGACGATTTCCATGCGTTGCATCCGGGCGGCAAATTGGGCCGGCGACTTTTAAAGGTCGGCGACATCATGCACAGCGGTCCGGAGCTACCGATCATCGGCACTGAAACGGTGATGTCCGAAGCATTGATCGAGATGACCCGCAAAGGTTTCGGCTGCGTCGGTGTGGTCGGCGAAGACGGTCTGCTGGCCGGCATCGTCACAGATGGCGATTTGCGCCGCCGTATGAGTGCCGACCTGACCACGCGGGCCGTGGTCGACATCATGACCTCGGGCGCCAAGACCCTACACCCGGACACGCTGGCCAGTGAAGCCGTGCACTTCATGAACGAAAATAAAATTACCAACGTATTCGTGGTCGCTGATCGGCGCGCCGTCGGCGTGCTGCACATCCACGACTGCCTCAGGGCCGGCGTCGCCTGATCGCGCCTGGGCACAAAACATGACCTCACCGTCTGCGGACAACAATAAAACACCGTCCCCGCGACCGGCGCGCCGTAAAGATCGTTCGATGGGGAATGGCTCGGGCTATCAATCCGGTTATTCCATCAATGAATCCGGGCCGCGACGTCATACCGCATGGTATTCAACATTCGTCCGCGCCATGAAGTTCTTGCTGCCGACAGTCGCATTGCTGCTGATCTTACTGATCGTTGCTTGGCCTTACATTAATGTTCCCGATTCGCGCTTTCGCATCGGCTTTGCTGATTTAACGGTCAAAGAAGCCGGTGACCCCAGCATGGTGAATCCGCGTTATGTCGGTAGTGACGATGAGAACCAGCCGTATTCAATCACCGCAGAGATCGCGAGACGGCTTTCTGAGAGCGGTAAGGTTATCGAATTGGATGAGCCAAAAGCGGATATAGCGTTGGACGACGGCACCTGGTTGGTGCTGACGGCGGCGCGCGGCATCTATGGGCGCACCGCAGAAACCTTGGACCTTGTCGGCTCTGTCGTACTTTATCACGACACTGGATACGAATTCTTAACCGAGAAGGCCAACATTAACCTAGAGACAAGTGCGGCCGAGGGCGATCAACCCATCAGCGGTCAAGGGCCGTTCGGTAATTTACAAGCCGAAGGCTTCCGCCTTGTCGACAAAGGGAAGACGATTTATTTCACCGGCAAAAGTAAGCTGGTTATGTATCCGGGAGCCGGAAACTAAGATGACCACATCGCCATGGCTGACATTGCATATCTTTTTGAGCACTATCTTAGTGGCGGGATCGGTGCATGCGCAAAGCCTGAGCCTGGGTGGCGCGGGTGGCGACAAGCCGATTGAAGTGACCGCAGACAATGGGATCGAGTGGCAGCAAGACAAAGAAGTTTTCGTTGCACGCGGCAACGCACGCGCGCTGCGCGGCGAGGTTGAAGTCTTGAGCGAGGAACTCCGCGCGTACTATCGCAAAAATGTGCAGGGACAGTCGGAAATCTGGCGTCTGGATGCGATTGGCAACGTGCGGATCATTTCCAAAAGTGAAACCGCATACGGCGACCGCGCGATCTATAATGCCGATCAAAAGGTTTTGGTGATCGATGGCGAAAAGCCGCGGCTCGTATCGGGTGAAGACACCCTGACCGCAACCCAGCAGCTTGAATACTGGGAAGTGAAGCGCTTTGCGGTCGCACGCGGCAACGCGATTGCAACCCGCGAAGACAAACAAGTACGCGCCGATGTATTGGTCGCGCACATGAAAACCGATGCCAAAGGTGACACCCGCGTGTATCGAGTTGACGCTTATGATAACGTGCGTATCCGTACGAAACAGGAAACCGCAACGGGAGACCGGGGCGTCTATAATGTGGAAAGCGGTATCGCAACCCTTACCGGAGAGGTTAAACTGATCCGAGACGACAATGAATTGCGTGGCTGCAAAGCAGAAGTGAATTTGAACTCGGGCATAAGCCGCTTGTTCCCATGCCCCGGTGCTAGCAGAGTACAAGGCACGTTCACACCGAACAATCGAAGCAACAATTGATCAACGCGTCAGACAAAACGACCGGAAACGACAAAAATGAGCGATGACTTCGAGGAAATGGGCCAACAACTTGCCGCCGGACGCGGTAAGCCGGCGGCCAAGCGCAAAAAGCCCCGACTGATTGCTGAGAATCAACGGGGTCTTTATGCGATGAACCTCGGCAAGCGATTTAAAAAACGCCCGGTCGTCCGCAGTGCCAGCTTAGAAGTTCATCGCGGCGAGGTGGTCGGCTTATTAGGTCCGAACGGCGCCGGCAAGACCACCTGTTTTTATATGATCACCGGCCTTATTCAGCCCGACACCGGATCGATTATTTTAGACGGCAACGACATCACCGATTTGCCGATGTACCGGCGTGCGCGGCTTGGCATCGGGTATCTGCCACAAGAAGCCTCAATCTTTCGCGGGTTGTCGGTAGAAAACAATATCCGCGCCGTGCTTGAAGTTACCGAGTCCAACCGTGAGCGACGCGAAGCGATATTAGATGCGCTTTTAGCGGAGTTTTCGATCACCCACCTCAGACGCGCGCCGGCGTTGGCGCTGTCGGGTGGTGAGCGCAGGCGTGTCGAAATTGCCCGTGCGCTGGCATCGAACCCGCATTTCGTTTTGCTCGACGAGCCATTCGCCGGCATCGACCCGATCGCGGTCGGTGATATTCGCGAACTTGTGGCACACCTCAAAGATCGCGGCATCGGCGTGCTGATCACCGATCACAATGTACGTGAAACCCTGGATGTAATCGACCGCGCATACATTATTCACGACGGGATGATGCTGATGGAGGGCGTACCGTCGGACATCGTCGGCAACGAAGACGTCCGGCGCGTCTATTTGGGTGACCGTTTCTCGCTTTGACGTATTGACCGGGGGATCGCCATGGTGATTGCACCCCGCTTAGAACAGCGGCTCGGCCAGTCGCTGGTCATGACGCCGCAGTTGCAACAGGCGATCAAGCTGTTGCAGTTGTCGAACCTTGAACTTTCCGAATTCATTGAATCAGAGCTCGAGCGCAACCCGCTTTTGGAGCGTGACGAGAACGCGCCCGCCGACACCCCGGAACGCGACGACAGCACACATAACGAACTCGGCAACGATGGCGATGCCGAGCCGCAGGCCCCACTCGAAGATCTGTCCTTGGGCGATCCCGCCGACGCCGAAATGACCACGGCGCGCGAATTGGATGCCGACATGACAGACACCTATGAGGACGGGCACGTCACCGTGTCAGCTGCCGAAGCTGGAGCGACAGGTGCCGGCGGCGGCTACGACGACGACCTGCCGGGTCTGGAAGAAACCCTGGCCGAGGCCCAGTCCTTACGCGATCACTTAGCCGGGCAGCTCGGCACCGCGACGACAGATCCGCAGACCTTGATGATTGGTGCCTATCTGATCGACCAAATCGACGACGCCGGATACTTGAGTGCCGAGCTTGAAGAGTGCGCCGATGTGCTCGGCGCCGCGCTGGACGAAGTCGAACGCGTGCTGACCATTTTACAAAACTTTGAGCCGACCGGTGTGTTCGCACGTAATCTTGCTGAGTGTCTGGCCCTGCAACTGCGTGAGCGTGACCGCTATGATCCGGCGATGCAGGTGTTTGTCGAAAATCTCGATCTGATTGCGGCGAAGCAATTCAGCAAAGTTGCCCAGTTGTGTGGTCTGGATGCCGACGAAATTCCCGACATGCTGTTGGAACTCCGAACCCTTGATCCGAAGCCAGGGTTGGCTTTTTCAAATAACACCGCCGCCCCCGTGATCCCCGACGTGATGATGGTTGAGCACCCGAAAGGCGGATGGTTCGTGGAGTTGAACAGCGACACGCTGCCCCGGGTCTTGATCAACACAACTTATCATGCGCGTGTGCAAAAAACCCCGATGAGCAAAGTCGACCGACAATACTTGGCAGAGCAGTTCCAAACGGCGAACTGGCTGGTACGCGCCCTGCACCAACGTGCAACGACGATCTTGAAAGTTTCCAGTGAAATTGTTCGCCAGCAAGACGGGTTTTTTAAAAAGGGCGTCAAACATCTACGTCCAATGGTGTTGCGCGATGTCGCAGATGTCATTGAGATGCACGAGAGCACCGTCAGCCGAGTGACCTCGAATAAATACATCTCAACACCGCGCGGCCTGTTCGAGTTGAAGTACTTTTTCTCGTCATCCATCGGCGCGACGGACGGCAGCGATGCCCATTCCGCCGAATCGGTCCGCCACCGAATCAAGGAAATGATCGGTGCCGAAGATCCAAAACGCATTCTTTCCGACGACAAAATCGTCAAATTATTGACTGACGAAGGCTACGACATCGCCCGGCGGACGGTGGCAAAATACCGGGAAGCCATGCGCATCGGCTCGTCCGTCGAACGTCGCCGAGAAAAAGCGCCGCCAAAATAAGCCGAATCATAGGTTCTAGGTGCCACCTATTTATCTATCGGACTTAATGACATCTGCCGCAAATTGGCGTAGCATGAGTTCATGTCATTGCTTCTAGAGTTGACTCCACTCCGACCCGTCACTAGGGTCCGCCAACCTTGGCAGCGACGCGCACGCATGACGGTAAATGCAGCGCGGGCGTTCGCCAAAAAAAACAATAATAATCAACAGATTACAGGTAGATAGCATGGAAATCTCAGTCACTGGGAAACACGTTGATGTTGGCGATTCGTTCCGGTCTCACGCAGAAGGGGAACTGGCCGAATCTGTCTTTAAATATTTTGAAAATGCCATTGATGCTCATGTCACGTTATCCCGCGAAGGCGCAATGATGCACGTCGATATTTCTGTGCACCCCGGCCCGCGCGGTATGGTCGTTCAAGGCGGCGGCGAAGCGACCGAGGCTTATCCGGCCTTTGATTTGGCGCTTGAACGCATTCGCAAACAATTACGCCGCTATAAACGCCGTCTCGTCGATGATCACCGGCGCCGAGGCCACAACAATGAGGATGTACTTCCGGCCCAGCAATATGTTATCCAGTCCGAAGCAGCCGATGATGAAGTCGAGGCGGACGCACAGCCAATTATCGTCGCTGAAATGCAAACGGATATCGCAACGTTGTCGGTCAGCGAAGCTGTAATGAGAATGGATCTTGCGGATTTGCCCCTGCTGATGTTTAGGAACATTAAGACCGATACGTTGAGCGTGGTGTATCACCGCAAAGATGGAAATATCGGTTGGATTGACCCATCGCCCAGCGAACAGAAAGACTAGAAGCAACCGTTAAAAAGCACACCTGCCCTAAAGGGGTGTCCGGCGCGAGTCGAACGGAAGGACAGGAAAAGTCTATGGAACTAATTGATTTGCTCGATACCGATGGAATCGTTGCCAACCTGCGTGCGACCAGTAAAAAGCAGGCGCTACAGGAATTGGCCCGCCGGGCGGCCGCGGTCACCAAAATTGACGAGCGAAAAATTTTCGACGTGTTGATGGACCGTGAACGCCTCGGCACCACCGGTGTCGGTAGCGGGATTGCCATTCCGCATGGCAAACTTCCCGAGTTAACGCGACTTTACGGCGTGTTCGCACGACTCGAAAAACCGGTGGATTTCCAATCTATAGATGACCGCCCCGTGGATTTGATTTTCGTGCTGTTGGCACCTGAAGAAGCTGGGGCAGACCATCTGAAGGCACTGGCCCGCGTGTCTCGGTTGCTCCGCGATCAAGTGACGACGGACAAGCTGCGTGGCACCGCCGACGCGGATGCTCTGTTCGCCATACTGTCGGAATCCCAGGAAACCCGGGCCGCCTGATTTATTTCAGGCAGCACCCAAGCTTAGTGTAGGCCGACCGGCTGCAAATCTTGCTGTTTGATAAATCCGATGGCAGCGTTCGCGTTGTCAGCCAGCGCATATTGTTCGCCATTCGCAGCGTGGATGGCAAAGACGCGTCCATGGTCTGTGTAAACTGGCCGAATGTAGGCAACTAAATTGAGCCCAGCATTTGCGAACGTACTCGGATCGCCCTCAGGCTCAATCATCATTTCAAGATTGTTTTCAAATTCAAAGTCGGTCATATCGACCCTCCTTTTCGGCGCCCACGGCTGGCACGCCTATTATTGTTCGGAATGAATCACGCCGAGAGACAACGGACGTTTGGCTATTCACCATCCATATCAATGGTTTGCGAACGCGTGCCGCCCTGCTGAATCTTGATTGTTTTGACTTCGGGCTCTGGGACAATCCGGTCCAAATCCACATGTAGCAAGCCATTATCCAGCGTCGCGCCAACGATCTCGATTCCCTCGGCCAAAACAAAGGCGCGCTGGAATTGTCGGGATGCAATGCCACGGTGAACAAAAACCCGCTGATGGCTGTCGTCTTGCTGTTTACCGCGGATCACCAACTGGTTGTCTTCAACGGAAACCTGAAGATCATCCATGGTAAACCCAGCCACCGCCAGCGTGATACGGATATTATTCTCGCCCGTCTGCTCGATGTTGTAGGGCGGGTAGCCCTCGGCTGAGGCTTTCGCAGCGCGGTCAAGAATGCGCTCAAAATGGTCAAAGCCCAAAAGGTGAGGATTGTTAAAAACCGTCATTTTCTGCTCCATGCCTCCCCTTGCGGGCAAGGCGGATAGTGGGCCCAGTGGCACCCATTACGCCGATATCTTAAGCGTGAGCACCTTTCATGGAAGCTTCACGCTACCCTTATGATTTGGCATGCTTCACGTCAGAGTCAAGTGGGGCTTGCCCCTGAGCCTCATAGCGCAATAATGCACGTCATGAGCCCATCCATAAGCCAAATCGCCCCCGCCGCCATCGGCGATGATCTTGATCAGGTCGACACACCTGCCTTGATGATCGATTTAGATGCGTTTGAACGAAACATCTCCGCTATGGCCGAGACTTGCCGTGCTGCGGGTGTCCGGCTTCGCGCCCATTCAAAAACCCATAAGTGCCCAGAAATTGCGCGCCGCCAAGTTGCTGCAGGGGCCATCGGCGTATGTTGCCAGAAAGTCGGCGAAGCCGAAGCGATGGTCGCCGGCGATATCGAAGACGTGCTGATCACCAATCAGATCTGGGGTGCAAATAAACTCGCCCGCGTGGCTGAACTTGCAAAGACCGCACGCATCGGCATCTGCGTTGATGACGCGCAAAACGTCGCCGACCTTTCGGCAGCCGCGGTCGCCGCCGGCGCAAAACTGGACGTTTATGTCGAAATCGATGTGGGCGCAGGTCGCTGCGGCATTGCACCCGGCGACGCGGCAGCAGACTTGGCACAAACCGTCGTCGATCATGATGGGCTCAACTTTGCCGGGCTGCAGGCATATCACGGTTCCGCCCAACACATCCGCGCCATCAACGAGCGGGGTGCGGCCATCGGTGCCGCGTGTGATCATGTAAAAGCAACATTGGCTGCGCTGGATCGCGTCGGCTTATCTGCCAAGACCGTCACCGGCGCCGGCACCGGCAGCTTTGAGTTCGAGGCTGCGAGCGGGCTTTATCAAGAAATGCAGTGCGGCTCATACATCTTTATGGATGCCGACTACGCGCAAAACCAAGACCGTGTCGGCAATCCGTTTGCCGATTTCCGCCACAGCCTGCATG
This sequence comes from Rhodospirillales bacterium, assembly GCA_017857825.1. Taxonomy (GTDB): domain Bacteria; phylum Pseudomonadota; class Alphaproteobacteria; order Rhodospirillales; family Casp-alpha2; genus UBA4479. The sequence continues at coordinate 2,942 of JAFMCK010000075.1, read as the reverse complement.
TCTTGGTCACAGTGATGAGTGCGACCAAACCCGGTTTTGCCGTGGTCGACGCCGGCCACAAAGCGCTTGGCAACGATCAGGGGATGCCGTGGGTCGCCGATATTCCGGGGGCACGCTATCAAGGCCCATCCGACGATCATGGGACGTTGGCGCTGCAAGATGCCGCGCGCGATGTGCACTTGGGTGAGAAGCTGCGGTTGATTCCTGGCCACTGCGATCCAACCGTCAACCTGTACGATTGGTTCGTCGTCGTGCAAAGCGGTCGCGTCGTTGATCTTTGGGAAATCACGGCGCGTGGCGCCATACGTTAACGCGAAAGGCCTCAATGTCAGAAGATACCGAAGCGCGCCTTACCGAACTTGAAACCGCCCTGGCGCACCAAGAACAAGCACTGCATGCGTTGAACGATGTGGTGACCAAGCAATGGGATGCGATTGACCGCTTGAAATCAGAGATCAGCCGGCTTCAAGCGACAAAAGCCGATGCCGAAGACGATCATAGCCAAAACGGCCATTCAGAGCCCCCGCCGCCGCATTATTGAACGCCACGTCAGGCGGCGATGCCGAACGCTTTCAAAACGAACGCATAGTTAAACGCGAGTTCTTCCAACCGATCAAATCGGCCCGACGCACCGGCGTGCCCCGCCGACATATTGGTTTTCAACAGTAACGGATTGTCGTCGGTCTTGAGCCGACGCAATTGCGCAACCCATTTCGCCGGCTCCCAATAGGTGACCCGCGGATCGGTCAGCCCAGCCGTTGCTAAAATGGCCGGATAGTCTTTGGCCTCGACATTCTCATAAGGGGAATACGAAAGCATGTAGTGATATGCCGTTTCGTCTTCGATCGGGTTACCCCATTCCGGCCACTCAATCGGCGTCAGCGGCAACGAGGTATCGCACATCGTATTGAGCACATCGACGAACGGTACGTCGGCAACGACGGCCCGCCACAGGTCTGGGCGCATATTGGTGCACACGCCCATCAGCATCCCCCCGGCACTGCCCCCGTGAATCGCAATATTACCGGGGCGCGCCAAATTCTTCTCGATCAAGCATTCTGCGGCGGCAATAAAATCCGTGAAGGTGTTTTTCTTTTGCGTCGTCTTGCCGGCGGTATACCAGGCGTACCCTTTCTCCATACCGCCACGAATATGCGCAATGGCGTAAACGAATCCTCGATCCACCAAGCTGAGCCTGGGCGTCACGAACGATGCCGGCATCGACATCCCGTAACTCCCGTAGCCGTAAAGAAGTACCGGCGCCGATCCATCCAAAACCAAATCAGCGCGATACAGCACCGTAATCGGCACAAGCGCGCCGTCGGCGGCAACCGCATTGATGCGCCTGGTCACATAATCTGCGGGATCGTGACCCGACGGAACGACGTCTTCTTTACGCAGCGTGCGTGCCTGGGTGCGCATATTAAAATCAATGATACGCCGTGGCGTCGTCGGCGACGAATACGCGAACCGCAGGATATCCGTGCTGAATTCAAAGCCACCTTGCAGACTTAACGAATAGGCTTCTTCTTCAAAGCGGATGGTAAATTCCTGCGTGCTTTCCCAGTCGCGCACGACGATCCGGCTTAACGCATCAACACGTTCCAGGCGGACCAGATAATTTTCGAAGACCTGCGTTTCGACGATCAGCGTGCCCGGGGTTTCGGGGATTAAGTCCTGCCAATACGGGCGGCCCGGCGACTTGATCGACGTGGTGACGATTTTGAAATCTACCGCGCCATCGGCGTTGGTCAGAATGATCAACCGATTGTCCCGCTCGGCAACGCTATATTCAACGCCCGGGTCACGCGGTGCGACCACAAAAGGCACGTCCTTAGGCGTTACCGCCGGCACCAAATGTACTTCAGATGTCACATGATCATGACTGTCGATAATAATGAAGCGACGGCTTTCGGTCTTTGATAAGCCGACGAAGAACCCCGGATCGTTTTCTTCAAACACCACAACATCATTCGCCGGGTTATCACCCAAGGTATGACGCATCACTTTGGATGGGCGATGACTGTCATCCAACACGGTGTAAAACAGCGTTTTGCCGTCTTCAGCCCATTCGATGTCCGGGCTGGCATTGCCGATACGGTCCTCAAGGTCTTCACCGGTCTTCAGGTCACGAAACCGCACCTGATAAATTTCGGCACCGCTGCGGTCTTCACAGAAAGCCGCGTAGTCGTGCGATGGACTATGAGAAAACGCACCGATCTTATAAAAGGTCTGGTCCGCACCCTCAGCGTCGCCGTCCAACAGGATTTGCTCGTCACCATTGCCATCGTTTGCGACCCGGCAAAATTTCGGATGCTGGCCGCCTTCAACGTAGCGTACATAGTACGCATAGGCGCCGTCCGGATCGGGGACCGAGGAGTCTTCTTCTTGAATGCGCGCACGCATTTCATTGAAAAGGGTCTTTTGCAGGTCAGCGGTGTCATTCATCCAGGCTGATGTATAGGCGTTTTCGGCATCAAGGTAGGCGCGGATGTCGTTGTTCAACACATCCGGTTCGTGCATCACGCGCTGCCAGTTTTCATCCTTCAACCAAGCAAAATCATCAACCCGCGTATGTCCGTGATACGTGGTCTTTACGGGGTGTTGGGGTGCCTTGGGCGGGGTGGGCGTGGGCGTACTCATGAAACGAAACAACCAAACAATCTTAAAAATCCTCTCGACACGATTTTTCAAACCTGCAGCGACACCGGACAGATTGATCGTTGTCTGCACTGTCCGTCCGAATAAGTTCTAAACCTCGCCTGCGGCAACGGCAAAGCCTTTGCCCGCTTCGCATTTAGTATGTCGCCGACGCGCGGCGAATAAGCGATTTTACCTCCTCACTGATAGGGCCATGGTTGGGCGGATCGGCGAGGGTTTCAAACCAACGGTGAGGCGCTTCGCGGGCACGCCGATGATGCCAAACAACATCGCGCAACAGG
>JAFMCK010000074.1 GCA_017857825.1 Rhodospirillales bacterium | reverse complement strand
AACATCTGCATGCGCCTTGAAAGCATCGCCGACGGTTTTGCCGGGCACGAGCGCCGCTTCGACGGCCAGCAACGCATCGCGGGCGACGTCGAACATCTGTTTTTGGCGTGCCGGCAGATCGCCGAATACCATGGTCCGGAACATCGCGGCGTGATAGTGCCGATAGGTCCCCGCCCATTCCAAGTTCAGTTGGTCGTTGGCATCCAGGGTGCGCCGCCCCGACTTGGTGCGGCACAGCAATGCATCGGCGCCCGAACCAATGATGAACGCATTGCCGGGCGAGTCGCCACCACCTTTATAGATGGCACTGTGCATCGCCGCCAAAACGTCACCTTCGGAAACGCCGGGGGCAGCAACGGCAGCGGCCGCGTCCCACGCGTCATCGGCAAGCGCAGCGGCGCGGCGTACATAGTCAATTTCAGCTGCACTTTTGACGACCCGCAAGCGGGTCACGAGGTCAGAAGCATCGACCAGCGTACAGAACCCTTCGAGGGCCGCATCCAGTCGTTTACCGTTCCGTGCCGTGAGGCCGTAAGATTCGTATTCAACGCCAAGCTTCTGTCCCTGACAGCCGTGCACCGCCAAAATATCCCGAAGCTCGGTCGCCGGGCTGGCGTCGGGGTGGTCCACCCAAATCCGGATGTCTTCGATGACCGAGGTGTTCTGCGCTTGGCGCAAATCGGGCGCGCGGGTCAGCAGCGTCATGGCGCCGTCTGCGCTCAGATACAGGCATTGAAAAAACACGTACCCGAACGTGTCATAGCCGGTCAGATAGAACATCGTTTCTTGGCGAAAGATCAGCAAGCCGTCCAGATCGTCGGCTTGCATTGCGGCACAGGTTTTTTGGCGGCGCGCCGCAAGTTCTTGCGTTGAAAAGTGTAGGGCCATTAGGCGGACGTATCCTTGCTCAACATAATGGTGGAAAGCAGCCGCCCGTAATCAGGCTCACCCTTGTGGGTGGAGCGACGATAACTGAAGAACTGATCGGCATCGGCATAGGTATCAAGACCCAATACTTCGACCGAGCCGACACCTGCGCTGCGCAATCGATCTGCGACATAACCGCCGAGATCAAAATGAAATTTGCCATCCACCGCACCCGCGTCGAAAAATCGTGCGTTTGCGACAGAAGCCTCCATAAAGGCGGTACGGAACTCGGCACCGACTTCATAAGACGACTGGGCGATACATGGCCCCACCGCACAGGCGATTTGCCCGAGGCTAGCACCGTCGTCCGTCATTGTGTCCAACGTCGATTCCAGGACACCGCCGAGGGCCCCTTTCCAACCGGCATGCGCAGCGCCGACTACGCCGGAGTCGGCATCGGCAAACAGCACCGGCGCGCAATCTGCCGTCAGGATGCCGAGTGCAATACCTGGCTGAGACGTCACCATGGCATCGGCCTTCGGAGCCTCGCCCAAAGTCCAAGGTGTTTCAACCTGAACGCAGGTTGGAGAATGAATTTGGTGCACGGTCACCAGCGCGTCCGGCTCCACATCCAAGACCGCCATCGCACGAGCACGGTTGTCGACCACAGCATCGCGCGCATCGTTTGACCCTGGGCCACAGTTTAGCGAAGCATAAATCCCTTCACTGACACCACCGTCACGTGAAAAAAACACATGTCGAATGCCGTCCAAGTCTTTAAGTGTCTTTGCGCTGATCATGCATAATTATCGATGAAAGTGCGCCGCCATGAAAGCCCAGTGTTGCGATATTCGCCTCTTCGCTCTTTACATATTCGATAAATAGAATACGTTAGTCTGGCATTCAAATATAAGGACACCGCGATGGACCGCCTCTCTCCCGAAGACGCGAAACGCCAGATCGATGACGGTGCAACACTGATCGATATTCGGTCTCAGAAAGAATTCGCCGATGCGCATATCCCAGGCGCTGTGCTGTTGCCAGCTGCGCTGATCGACGCTGACTGCGCACCGCAGATCAAAAACGGTCAGGTGGTGTTTTATTGTGCCAGTGGTGCGCGCACCAACGCTGCACGTCCGGCAATCGAAGCTTCCGGTTTCACGCATGCCGCCTATATTGACGGTGGAATGAATGCATGGCGCAGCGCAGGTCTTCCAGTTAAGGCGGCAAACGGAAAAGCGCCTACGTTCGACATTCAACGCCAGGTGCAGATCACCGTTGGAATACTTTTGCTGATTTCAACAACGTTAAGCTTTATCCTATCGCCAATGCTTGCCATCGCCGGCGCACTGATCGGCGCGGGTTTATTAATGGCCGGGCTCACCGGCACCTGCATGATGGCAACCGCCTTGATGTGGATGCCGTGGAACCGGTCCAAAAAACAAAATCAGATTCAAAGAGAGAACGCACATGCCTAACGGAAACCCTCTTCTCAGCCGACTTCATATGGCCGCAGCCGCCGCGTGTTTGGCGTTGACGCTTGCCGCCCCCTCGGCACACGCCGCCGATGTTTTGGACGTGAAAACCATCGGCACCGACTTGGCCCGCGATATTGCGAATGAAACCGTCAAAGCGTGCACCGACAAAGGCTATTCGATCACCGCCGTCGTCACCGACCGGTCCGGCCAGATCATGGCCGTGCTGCGCAGTGAATACGCGGCAATTCAAACCATGGAGATCGCGGCCGGCAAAGCACGCGGCGCCCTGATGGCGGGCATCCCAACCAGTGAACTCCGCGCCAACCGACCTGAACTTGCGGCCAATCTGATGCACTTGGACAGCATCATGATGATGGATGGCGGCCTGCCGATTTCCGTAGGCGGATCGCGCATCGGCGCGGTCGGCGTCAGCGGTGCACCTGGTGGCGATATTGACGAAGCCTGTGCCCAAGCCGCCTTGGATGCGCTGTTCGATCGAATCGAGTTTGCGCAGTAATCAAGGATTGATCCAAATCAACGCGGATAACTCTCTCGCGCCCTATCATATTCAATATTAGGAATATAATAGGAGATTGCTATGAAACCCAATGTTGGCGGCATTGATCGTGCGCTGAGATTTATCGTTGGTGTCGGACTGATATTAGTTGCGCTATTCAGCCCACACCCGCTTGCGGTGTGGGGGTGGATCGGCATTATTCCGCTCGTCACTTCGGCGATCCGCTGGTGCCCGGTCTATGTGCCGTTCGGGATCAGCAGCTGTGCAAAAGGCCAAACACGAGAACACTAACCGTCAGCGATCACGCATTGGGATCGGCGTCTCGAAAGAGGGCGGGGCGGGCTGGCCTGGATGCGTAATCGCGAGTGCTTTAAACAAGTGCCCCATGGCATCAGGAGCTGTCAGGCGTTGATGCTGCGCTGAAATCTCGCCGGCGCGCTCCGTGCCAATGGCTGCAGCCAAAGTGGCGGCACGCTCATCAATCCCCAATCGCTGAAAAAGTGCGGCCTGGGTCAACGGCCCCCAAACGGCGGCCCCAGCTTTCCGCGCACACGCCTTAAGCGCCGCGAAATCCACGTGCGCGGTCAGGTCGACATCCCCTGGCGCTGCAAGTGGATTCGCATAACCGTGCCGACTGACTGCCTGCAGCGTCTCCCCCAAGCCGCCGACGGTATGTCCATAGTCGATAAACAACGCGGCACCGCGCTCGGCGCTGAGCCGCCCAGCCAGATTTTCCGTGACCGCACGGACGGCAGGCGAGTCCTCATATATGGCGCCTTCCGCCGCGGTGCGAAACGGTGCCGGGATACGATCGGGATCGGCGGAACCCGTGGCAACGAACTTGAATGCGCCGTCCGCCCATGTCACCGCGCGATGGTGCCATGTACCCTGTTGATGAACGTATTGGCGCACCGGCAACGCATCCAAAAATTCGTTGGCGAGCACGATCATCGGTCCGTCCGGCAACGCATCGACATCGGCATGCCACATCACGGTTGGGCGGACGGATTGCAGCGTCTCGCGTTGTCGGCTTTGCAGCACCGGGCTGGTTTCAACCAAATGCACCTGCACGGCATCCAAAAACCCCGGCACGCCGGCTGCGGCACGGAGTGCGTCGGCCATCAACGTGCCGCGCCCAGGGCCGAGTTCGACCAGATTCAAGCGCTTTGGCATATGCATCTGCTGCCAAACCACGACCGCCCAAAACCCTAAAAGTTCGCCGAACATCTGACTGATTTCCGGCGCGGTGGTGAAATCACCTCGGCGGCCGAGCGGGTCGCGCGTCATGTAATAGCCGTACTGCGGATCGCCGAGGCAGGCCGCCATCCAATCTTCGACAGAGATCGGGCCGTCCTTCTCAATGCGGGCGCGCAGAACGTCACCGAGCGTTTCCGGCGACGGCACTTTATACCTGCGGCTTGCGCCGGGCGCGCCAGATGAAGAATAGACCCGCGGCAAACATCGGCACCGACAACCAATGACCCCACGTGGTCCCGAACGCCAGGAAACCGATATAGGAATCGGGCTCGCGGAAAAATTCCGCCGTCATCCGTGCCAACGCATACCCGGCGATGAAGATGCCCATCAGCAGGCCCGGCCTACGGCGCACGGCATCCTTGCGGCTAAGGATAAATAACACAGCAAACAACAGCGCCCCTTCGAGCAAGGCTTCATATATCTGGCTGGGATGGCGTGGCACAGGACCGCCTGTCGGAAACACAACCGCCCAAGGTACATCGGCCGCGCGGCCCCACAACTCACTATTAATAAAATTGGCGATACGCCCGAAGAATAAACCGATGGGCGCAACGCAACCCAACAGATCGCCGAATCGAAGCGGATCGATATTACGCCGGCGCGCGAACCAAATCGCCGCCACGACAACGCCGAGGAATCCACCATGGAAAGACATACCGCCTTCCCACACGGCGATGATCTTGGCCGGGTTCGCGATGTAATAATCGAATTGATAGAACAGCACGATTCCGAGCCGACCGCCCAACACGACACCCAATGTCGCCCAAACCAAAAAGTCATCGACGTCGGTTTCCGTGCACACTGGAGGCACGCGGCGACAAAGCCGCTTCATATACATCCAGCCCAAAACCAAGCCGGCAATGTAAGCCAGCGAATACCAGCGCACGGCAAATACACCGACTTCAAAAATAACCGGGTCGATGCTCGGGAACGGAATGGCAAATAGCATAATGGTGATCAGCGATACGGATCGGCGCTGGCGAGGAAATCTTTTACGTAACGGGCAACCCCCACTTCAAGCGGCGTAAACTGCCCGTTGTAACCGGCATCCCGAAGCCGCGTCATCTTGGCTTCGGTGAAGTATTGATATTTATCGCGAATGTCTTCAGGCGTCGGCACAAAGTCGATCATCGGCTCTTTATCCATCGCTCGATAAACCGCGGTCGCCAAATCGGCAAAACTGCGCGCTTGTCCGGTGCCCAAATTGAACAGACCCGACACCGCCGGCGTTTCCAAAAGCCAGCAAATCACGTCGGCGCAATCATCAACCGAAACAAAATCACGCAGTTGGCCGCCGTCGGCGTAATCCGGGTTATGCGACTTGAATAATTTACACGCGGTATTTTTTGCAGCGAGGGGCTGAATCTGCGAGACCACGCTCTGCATCCGACCTTTATGATATTCGTTCGGCCCATACACATTGAAGAACCGAAGCCCGGCCCACTGCGGCGGTCGCGGCTGATCTGTCGCCAGTTCCCGCGCGACCCAACGATCAAACAACAGCTTCGACCACCCATAGGCATTGAGCGGGCTCAGCGCAGCCAATGCATCAGGCGACATATCATCGTCAAACCCTTCGGCGCCATCGCCATAGGTGGCTGCGGACGAGGCATAAACAAACGGCGTGCCGGTGGCCGCACAAAATCGCCAAAGATCACGAGACAATCGAAAGTTTGTGTCGACGATCAAATCGGCATCGCGCTCAGTCGTCGCCGAGATCGCACCCATGTGGACAACCGCCGTCACGTCATGCGCGTTCTCGTGCAAAAAGCCATCGATGTTTTCAGGGGCCACAATGTCATAAAGGGTGCGCTTTGCGATGTTCCGCCACTTGTCGTCTACGCCCATCCAATCAACGATCACCAAAGAGCCGGCGCCCTTCGCTTCGAGGGCATACGCGACATTCGATCCGATAAAGCCAGCCCCGCCGGTAATCACATACATATCTGCGCCTCAGCCTCGTTGATTGCTGCACCCAATGCCACATTGCTTGTTCTTATAAGCCCGCACGCCCGGACGCGTAAAGCGCCGACACCTTGCAGCCCGCCCGGGAAATCGCCATATTCGGGGTGTTGTGTTGTGCCGCGACGGCTCTGGAGAGACAAAATGCAAACGCAAAACAAAATGTTCGACGATTTGGCTCGGGTCGCCAATGGCGCCGTATCCACGGTGATGGGTATGAAAGACGAAATCGACGCCCTGATCCGTCAACGCATCGAACGCTTCCTCGCCGACGCCGACATGGTGCCGCGCGACGAATTTGATGCCGTCAAAGCCATGGCTGCCAAAGCGCGGACGGAAAACGAAACGCTGGCAAAACGCATTGATGCCCTCGAAGCGCAACTCAGCAAAAAACCTGCGGCGAAAAAGCCGGCCGCAAAGAAGGCGACGCCCAAGAAAGCCGGCTGAGTCCGGCGACGCCAGCGCTCCCAACCTACTCCATTTAAGCGTCATCCTGACGCTCGGTTAGACTCAACCCCTCGTGGTTTCGTCACGTCTTATCCACAAAATTTTGTTTAATGAGAGGTTAATTCCTCTTGCGCGCGATTCCAACATCGGGCAGGGTAAATGTTGTAGGTGGTCGATGGCGTTTAACGATATCTAGGCATCACCTCTAGATGTTGTGTCTAGGCTCCAATCGGCCATATCGTCCTGCCGGCCGGGCATGAGAGGAGCTCCCATGCGAACGATGGAAATCACAAACGAAACCCAACTCGCCAATCCGTTGGACATCGTCGAGAAAATCGTCGAGTTCAATGACTGGACATTCGACCGCCGTAACGACGAAGAAATGGCGGTGCAGGTGCCGGGAACTTGGTGCGACTACAGCCTGTATTTCGCCTGGAACGACGACATAGGTGCGATGCACTTTACCTGTGCTTTCGATATGCGAGTCCCGACCGAACGCCGCCAGCCGGTGTTCGAGCTGTTGGCTGAGGTCAATGAGCGCTTGTGGATGGGACATTTCGGTATGTGGACCGACGAGGGCCTGCCGATGTATCGCCACGCGCTGCCAATGCGTGGTCAACAAGAACCGACGATGGAGCAACTGGAAGATCTGGTGGAAACCGCACTGATCGAGTGCGAAAAATTCTATCCGGCCTTCCAATATGTGATTTGGGGCGGAAAGACTGCGCCGGACGCGATTGCCGCCGCGATGATCGAAACCGTCGGCGAAGCCTGACAACGCTTAAGGAGTTCACTCGATGAAACTGCTTCTTGTCGGTGGCGGCAAGATGGGGGGTGCCATGCTTGAGGGCTGGCTAAACGGTAGCCTGACCCCCGCCGACGTCACCGTGGTGGAACCCTCTGCCGACGCCGCAGCAGCGCTGAGCCGCAACCTTGGCGTTACCTGCGTTGCCGATGCCAGCGATCTCGGTGCGGACGCGGCTCCGGAGACCGTGGTGCTCGCCGTTAAACCGCAGATGATGGACGATGCTTTGCCGGCCTATGCGCGGTTCACCGGACCGCATTGCCTGTTCGTCTCGATTGCCGCAGGCAAAACCATCTCATACTTCGAAAAGCACCTGGGATCCGAGGCGGCAATTGTCCGTGCCATGCCCAACACCCCGGCCGCCGTCGGGCGCGGGGTCACCGTCGGCTGTCCAAACGCACATGTCTCTGAGTCTCAACGCGTTTGGGCGGATGAGTTGTTGGCCGCCGTCGGCGAAGTGGCATGGGTCGAAGATGAAGATCAGATCGATGCCGTGACCGCATTGTCGGGCGGCGGCCCGGCGTATGTCTTTTTGCTCGCCGAAGTCATGACAGAAGCGGGCGTACAAGCGGGTCTGCCGGCAGACTTGGCGATGCGTTTGGCACGCGTGACCGTGTCTGGCGCAGGCGAGTTGATGCATCAATCGAGCGATGAGCCGGCAACGCTCCGCAAAAATGTCACCAGCCCGGGTGGCACTACGGCAGAAGCGCTTAAGATATTAATGGCAGATGGTGCCCTACAATCATTAATGACCAAAGCGATTGCCGCAGCGACGCGCCGCTCGAAAGAGCTTGCAGGCTAGGCGCTTCCTCCCCATTTCGGATATAGTGATGGTTTTATTTCCGAACCGGGAGACGAGTCATGGCCGCCGCAAAACCGACCAAGACGACAAAGACCGCAAAACGTAGCAAGCCTGCGGATACGCGAACCGTCAGGGATAAGCTGATCGACGGCGCGCTGGACATTGCTGCATCGCATCGCTGGCGCGACATAACCTTGCCGCAGATTGCCGAGCACGCCGGTGTCCCCTTGGGGGACGCGCTGATGACGTTCTCGAACAAAGCGAAGATCCTTAAAGCGCTCAACAAACGGATCGATGGTGAAGTCTTGGGGAGCTTGGAAAAAGACCCCCTCGACGGCAGCATCAAGGACAAGTTGTTCGATATCTTAATGCGCCGCTTCGACGCGCTTGAGGGCCGCCAAGCCGCGTTGGCGTCAATTGCCGCAGACGTGGGTCGTGACCCGATGGTCGCCGTCTGCCTAACACCCCAGTTCAAAAAATCCATGTCGTTGTCGCTTCAGGCCGCTGGCGTGACGACGGATGGCTGGCGGGGGCTGATTAAGGTTGAAGCGCTTGGCATCATTTATATGAACGCGTTTCGGGCCTGGCTAAAAGACGAAGACGCAGGCCTGGCGGGGACCATGTCTGCGCTCGATAAAGGCTTAGCGCGGGCCGAAAAATTTGCTGAAGGCATGCCGACTTTGAAGCGTCGGACGGAACCCGCCGACGCCGAGGCCGCTTAAAAGCCCAGAATTCCGCCGCTTTAAAATATATTGCGCCTGCGAGAAAAATATTTGTGCAGCGCACAAAAACCCATTGACAATTGGCCTCCACTCACGCACATTGTGTGTATGTTGCGGTGCAGCAATAAAGAAATTGCCGCCGCACTAAAGTTTATCCGGATGCGCCGCATCCCTGACTGGAAATGGAGATAATTAGATGTACACCGATTTCATGAAAATGGCCGAAAAAAACCCGTTCTTCGCTGACTATTCGAAAATGATGGGCGAATTCGACCCGAAGAAAATGGCTGACGAATTTGCCAAGATGACCAAATCTTTCGACATGCCGAAGTTTGACTTCGATGCAGTTATTGCCCTGCAGAAGAAAAACCTCGACGCCCTGAGCGCCGCCAACCAGATCGCTGTTGAAGGCACCCAGGCAATTGCTAAGCGTCAAGCCGAAATGGTTCAGCAAGCCATCGAAGAAGCTTCCAAGCTGATCGATAGCTTCTCCAAGATGGACAACCCGCAAGCTGTTGCCGTTGCCCAAGCTGATATCCTGAAAGCTTCGTTCGTAAAGTCGGTCGACAACACCCGTGAGCTGGCTGAGCTGGTCACGAAGTCGAACACCGAAGCGACTGACGCCCTGAACGGCCGTGTCGTCGAAGCCCTTGAGGAAGTCAAAACGACCGTCCTCAAAGCTGCGAAAAAGAAGTAAGTCTTCTCACCCTGAAGCGAGTTAGAGACAAGTAAGAGGGTCGCGCTGGGAAACCGGGGTGGCCCTTTTCTTTTGCGCATCGCTCGGGCATCTTCGCGGCCGATGCTGGTTGAACGGGAGCATGACCATGAGCGAAACCGATACGCTTTCCTTCGATGATTTTTTAAAAGTCGACATTCGCGTCGGCACCATCATCCGCGCTGAACCCTATCCAGAGGCGCGAAAGCCGGCGATCAAACTTTGGGTCGACTTCGGCTCCGACATTGGCGAACGCAAGACGTCGGCACAGATCACCAAACACTATGACCCCGCGACCTTACCCGGACGACAGGTCGTTGGCGTTGTGAATTTTCCGTCGAAGCAGATCGGCAAGTTGATGTCGGAAGTGTTGGTGCTCGGCATTCCCGACGCGGACGGCGAGGTCGTGTTACTGAAACCCGACCTGGACGTACCGAATGGCGGACGCATGTACTAGGCACGGCTCAACCAAGGCGTCGCACAATCCGCTCCAACGCCAAATCCCTGATCCCGAGCGCGCGCAAATGATCTGCTGTGCTTTCAATATAATCTGTGCACGGTCCCGCGCACCCGACACCCGCACGCACCAAATTAAACGTCGCTGCATCACTGAGGCGACCCGCATATTGCCGATGCGCGGTATCGGCAACATACGTGAGGGCAGTCACAGACGTACGGCCTGTGCCAGGCAATCGACATCGCACCCAGGCCGGCCGATACACGGCGGTGACCATTTCACGCGCATGCACCCTTTCATAGACGGCCTTCGCGTCAACAGCCCTGATCCGATAGGCGATTCCTTTGGTGATGCCGCCCCGATCCAACCCGAACACCAGCCCCGGATTTGCCTCAGTTCCCCGATACACCCAGGAATACACGCAAAGGGCGCGATGATAGCCATCGAGCACGGCTTGGCGGCGTTCCTGATAGCGAAAAAACGGCTGCCACATCAATGAGCCGTAGGCGAACAGCCAAAAATTGCCTTTGGGAGACCGAAACCCGGGCACGCCGGCAGCAGGGACCAACGAATCGCGCATATGCAGGATCAGCCTCGCGTCACCAAAGCGACCCCCAGCATCGCCGCCGCCATACCGACCAACGCCAACGCGGTGAGGGTTTCGCCAAACAGAAAATATGTCTCGATCGCAACTACCGGGGGCACGAGATAAAATAAGCTCGCAACCTTCGACGCCGCGCCGCGCCGGATCAAAACATAAAGCAACGTCACAGCGCCAAATGACATCACCACCACCAGCCATGCCATCGCCAGAATAGATTCCTGAGTCCAATCGACGACCATGGTCTCGGCACTAAACGCAAAAATCCACATCATCAGAGCCGCTGCGCCGAATTGGATGGTCGAGCCGACCCGCAGATCGATCGCGCCGGCAAACCGCTTTTGATACAAAGTTGCCAGGGTGATCCCGATCAAGCTCGTGACACAGGCCATTATACCGCGAAACCCACCGGTATCGCCCGCTTGCTCCCAAACCACCATGGTGATGCCTGCAAATCCGAGTGCCAGACCAAACCAGGCACGTGCACTCAAGCGTTCCGACAACAACAGCCCGGCAAGCACAGCGGTAAGTACCGGCTGCACACCAACGATCAACGCCGAAATACCCCCGGACGTTCCGTTATGCACCGCGTAAAAAACACCGCCCAAATAAATCCCATGCATTAAGATGCCGACAACGGCAGCGTGCAGCCATGTCTTGGGATCGCGGGGCAAGCGCACCCGCATCACCAATAGGACAACGAAGAACAGCACAGATGTCAGTGTAAAGCGGTAGCCTAAAAACGTGAATGGCTCCGCATGAGGCATACCGAATTTGGCGCCTAGGAACCCGGTCGACCACAGCAGCACAAACAATAAGGGCGCAAAGACTGTCATCAGCAGTTCAGAACGATGGGGACTCACAGCGCGCTGCCTTCGGCTCTCATAAACATCAAACGAAGCTATGCCCTTCCCGCATTCGGAGCAATGGCTTAGGTTGTCACCATGACACAACACCCACCGAGCGCCCCTGAGCGGTTTCCAAAAAAATCCCGCACTGTATTTGAGACCCTTTTCACAGGTCGGCGTCTGCCGGTCAGCTTACTGGTCGTACTGGCAATCAGCGTAGGCACATATAGTGCTTGGTGGTTTTGGCTCGCAGATGAAGCGCGCATCCGCTTCGAACATTGGGTCGAAGGTGAGCAGGCCCAAGGCCGCAGCGTATCTTATGAAAACCTCGCGGTCTCGGGTTTTCCCGGCCCGCTGCTGATCCACATCAACACGTTGAGCATTGATCATGAACCCGGTGGCTGGAAGCTATCAATGCCTGCCGTAGACGTTACACTTGAACCTTGGAATATTTTTATGCTGACCGGCAGCGTCCGCAGTCCTGCCGATCTAAACGTGCGTAAGGGTCCTGCCACCGGCACGTATCAATTGCGTATGGCGCAGAATAAATTTCATGCTGCCATTACCCGTGCGGCATCGCTGGACCTGGCGTTTGAAGGCGTCGACATCACAAACCTTGGCACTGACGAGACGCTGCGCATCGATACGCTTAACGCGTCGCTCACACGTGGGAGCGTGCCGATATACGCAACGCTTGAGATCGATGCGAACGGGGCAACGCTGCCAACCACGTTGAATGCACTTCTCGGCAACGACGTACAACGACTGCAGCTTCGTATCGACGCAACAGGCGCTGAGTTGCCGAGCGGGCTAAACGCAGCCAGCTTAGAGGTGTGGCGCGTCAACGGCGGCGCCTTCGACATGACGAACCTTGCGGTCATATATGGGCCGCTGGGCATGAAGGGCACCGGGACTTTCGCCCTCGACGAAAACTTGCAGCCTTTTGGCGCTTTCACCGCAAAGATCACCGGCTACAACGCTGCGATTGACGCGCTGACTCGCATTAAGGCGATCCCACCGGGCAACGCGGCTATTGCAAAAATTGTGCTGGGCGCAATCGCCAAGGTGCCTGACGGTGGCGGGTCAAAAATGATCGAGGTGCCGCTGACCGCGCAAGATCAATACCTCACAGTCGGGCCGGTTCAATTGCTGCGTCTGCCGCAGGT
>JAFMCK010000073.1 GCA_017857825.1 Rhodospirillales bacterium | reverse complement strand
GGATCAACGATTCCGAAGCAAAGGTCGTGATCACCGCAGATTTTGCGCCGCGCGCCGGGTCGTCAAACGCACTGCGCAAGGCCATGTAGCCGAGATAAAGAAAAAACAACACCAACACAGAGGTTAAGCGGGCATCCCAGACCCACCATGTGCCCCACATGGGTTTGCCCCACAGCGAGCCGGTGACCAGGGCCAAAAACGTAAACGCCGCGCCAATCGGTGCGGTCGCCTTGGCCGCCACATCGGCAACCCCGTGCTTCCAGATCAACGACACCGCCGACGCCGCCGCCATCGCCGTATAGCAAAATAACGCCATCCACGCCGCAGGCACATGGATATACATGATCCGCACCGTATGCCCTTGTTGGTAATCCACCGGCGAGGCGAACAGTGCGAAATACAGTCCACTCACCATACAGATCAGCATCAAGCCCAATGCCCATGGCTCAACACGGCGGCTGAGGCGTAAAAAACGGGTCGGATTGGCAAAACGGTGCAGCATAACGGTCGCATTCCTATGAGTTCAGGAGTTGATTTATAGCATCGAAATCCGGCTATGCCACGGCTTCGCGCACCGCCGCTGCACTCGCCCAAGGTGTCAGCGCCACCGCCGCCAACAATAAGCCACCGAGCAGCATCAAATGCGCTTTTACCTCAAGTCCGGACAGGTCGGCCTCGATCGCGCCAACGGCAAAAATAAGCACCGGGATCGTCAGTGGTAACACCAAAAGCGACAGCAAAACGCCGCCGCGCCGAGCCCCCAAAACCAGCGCTGCCCCAATGGCGCCGATCAAGCTGAGAATCGGGGTGCCGAGCGCGAGAGTGAGAAGGATCACCGGCAACGCATCTAACGGCACATTCATCATGATCGCCAAGAGCGGTGTCGCCACCATCAACGGCAAGCCTGTCGTCAACCAATGCACGCACACCTTTGCCAACACCGTAAGTTCTAAGGGCACAGGTGCCAGCACCAAAAGTTCTAAAGCGCCATCTTCATAATCTGCCTGGAATATCCGCTCCATTGACAGCATCGCCGCCAACAGCGCCGCGACCCAAATCACACCGGGCCCGATGCGGGCCAAGGTGTTGGGTTCGGGGCCGACACCGAACGGGAACAACACCACCGCGATAAGGAAAAAGGCCACCACCATGACGCTGTCCGCGCTTTGGCGCAGCGCCAAGCGGGCTTCCCGACGAAACACGGCCAACGCGCCGCTCATGCTGCCACTCGGCTAAGATCAAGGCGAAGCACATTGTCCAAACCAAGGTCGGTGTGCGTCGACGTCACTACCATGCCGCCTTGGGCACGATGGCTTTTAATCAGATCTGAAAGCAGGGTGGCGGCCGCACTGTCCAACGCGGTGGTCGGCTCATCCAACAACCAAAGTGGCGCCTTGGTGGTCAGCATCCGGGTCAGGGCGACACGGCGACGCTGCCCAGCCGACAAATAGCGCGCCGGCAAATCAGCAAGATGCGGAATGCCAAGCGCCATCAACGCGGCGTCCGAGTCCAGCCCTCCACCGCCATTGATCTCGGCCCAAAAGGTGACGTTTTCACGCACACTCAACGCCGGTTTAATTGCATCCGCATGGCCGACGTAAACGACGCGCTGATTATGCGCGCCGCTATCTTCGGCAATATCTTCAAACCTATCGGTATCGGCCCAAGAGATACAGCCGCCGACCGGACGCATCAGGCCCGCCATCAAACGCAGCAGTGTTGATTTACCAGCCCCATTGGGACCAGTCAGGACGAGCGCATCGCCGCTTTGAACACGAAACGCAGCCCCCTGCAGCACCAGCCGCTCGCCACGAACACATTCGATGTTTTCACCCAGAAACGTCGCCACGCACTCACTCCTAATTCTAGAGGTGACGGTAAACGATGGGCAATATGTTGGAAAGCATACATAAAAACGGCCGGGTCAACCCTGGGGGAGGGGGACCCGGCCGATTAAGTGTCGGCGCAAATAGCGCCGATAGGGGACCAGAGAGGGGGGTCTCTGGGTATAGACGAGGAGGTCTATAGTTTAGAGATTACAACCGGATTGTGGCGCGATTATGGCGCGGCACATTACAAATTTGTTAGATTTCAACGTCAGCTGCCGCGCGCGTCTTCTATCACCTTGCCGTCGTTGGGCAAGCTATCCGGCGCGACGATTTCAACCAAGCCTTTGAGTTTGCAGACATTTTGAACGGTCTGCATCAGCGTGTTTTTAAGCGAATCGCTGGCCTCGCCCATAGCGCATTTAACCGTCAGCACATCGGTACCGTCAGAATGTGTCACAATCGCCCGAATGCGTGTGATCTCGGGATGGCGGCGCGCGATCTCGGCGATCTGTGCCGGATGTACGAACATCCCCTTTACCTTGGTGGTCTGATCCGCACGCCCCATCCAACCCTTCAAGCGCATGTTGGTACGACCGCATGGGCTTTGCCCGACCATCACAGCTGATAAATCACCCGTCGCGAAACGGATCAACGGATACCCCGTCCTGAGCGGTGTGACGACCACCTCGCCGACCTCGCCGTCCGGCACGGGCTCTCCGGTACCTGGGCGAACCACCTCGACAATGACATTTTCGCTGACGACCAAACCTTCGCGGGCGGGGGTCTCATATGCAATGGCACCCAAATCCGCAGACGCATATGCTTGGCCGCAATGTATGCCATGGGACTCAATGGCGGCACGCAAATCCGGCGGCAATCCCTCGCCACCAACGCAGGCATTCTTGAGACTGGACACGTCTTTGCCCATCGCGTCAGCTTTTTCCAAAATAATCCGCAAGAAACTCGGCGTGCCGGTGTAAGCGGTCGGCCTAATGTCGTGAATCGCCTGAACCTGTAATTCCGTATTGCCGATGCCGGCTGGAAACACGGCGCATCCGATGGCCTGTGCACCCGCTTCCATCATCACGCCCGCGGGGGTGAAGTGATAGGCGAACGTGTTGTGCACGATGTCGCCTTTGCGCATACCACTGGCATACAGCGCGCGTGCCGTGTTCCACCAATCCGCACCAAAATCTTCCGCATCATAAGTCGGCCCAGGTGATTGAAAGATGCGCAATAACTGGCCCGGCGATCGCGTTGTCAGCCCACCCAAAGGATTGCCGGCAGATTGGATATCAACCAGCGCTGACTTGCGCGTCACCGGTAGCGATGCCAAGGCCGCGCGGTCAGAAATGGAAGCGGGATCAATGTCTTTAAATAACGTCTGATAATACGGCGCATCGGCCTTAACGGCTGCTAAGTAGCCCGGCAGCGAATCGAACAGCGCTGCTTCTCGCGCCGCAGGATCGCGAACTTCAAGATCGTCATAAAAGTCTGCGGATGTCATAATTCAGCCGAGCCAGCGCTTACGCCGACGATAATGCTTCACATCGCGGAAGCTCTTACGACCCGCCGTCGATATCCCGAGATAGAATTCTTTCACATCCTCGTTTTCCCGCAACGAAGATGCCGGACCGTCCATGACGACGCGTCCGTTTTCCAGAATATAGCCGTACTCTGCATAGCGCAGCGCGATGTTGGTGTTTTGCTCGGCCAACAAAATGCTTACGCCTTCCCGCTTGTTGAGTTGCGACACGATTTCGAAGATTTCCTCGACCAATTGCGGTGCCAAGCCCATTGATGGCTCGTCCAACAAGATCATCTTCGGGTTCGACATCAATGCACGCCCAATCGCGCACATCTGTTGCTCACCGCCCGACGTGTAGCCAGCCTGCGATGTGCGGCGCTCACGAAGGCGGGGGAAATAATTATAAACTTTTTCTAGGCTCTCATTAATGGCGGCATTTCCGTCGGAGCGGGTGAATGCGCCGGTCATCAGATTTTCTTCGATGGTCAGATGCTCGAAACAATGGCGGCCTTCCATGACTTGAACGACGCCACGCTTGACCAATTCGTTCGGGCTTAGGGATTCAATTTTATCCCCGTTATAGATAATCGAGCCTTTCGTCACTTCGCCACGTTCGGCATGCAGAAGATTGGAAATCGCTTTTAAGGTCGTCGTCTTGCCGGCGCCGTTGGCACCCAAAATGGCCACGACACCGCCCTTCGGCACCTCAAGGGAAACGCCCTTCAGCACCAAAATAACGTGGTCGTAAATCACTTCGATGTTATTGACGGCAAGGAGGGTGCCGGCACCCTCGGGGGCGCCGGCGGTATCCTCGACCGTTTTAGCGGTCGTACTCATCAGTTGCAGCTACGCGGCGTGATGCTGTTTTCTTTCGCGTAGTTTGCAGAGTCTTCTGCGATCAGCGGCTGGATGATGTCGTCATCCGGCTCATAGAACCCGGTCACGAAGCTCCATTTCTTGGCCTTCGCATCCCACTGCTGCAGGCCGACCTTACCTGGGCCCTGGTGGTTCTCGCAGGTAACCTTCACAGGGTACGTAAAGCCTTCGAGACCGAGCACTGCAAGCCGCTTGGCATCCACATCCAACGCTTCGAAACCGTCACGAACTTGCTCGCCGGTCGGCTCTTTAGTGTTGTGGATACGCATCCCAGTTCGGATTGCTTCGGCGGTCCACATCGCAGCAACCACGCCCCGGTTGTAGAGCACTTCGCCGATACGATCACGATCACCCGTACCCTTGCCTGAGTCATAGACATACTTTTTGATGTCGTCGTGGGCACGGAAGTTATCACCGGCCGCGTGGAACGCACCCGACAAATAACCGTTCGCATCATCGCCCGCAGGCATCACGTCGTTTTCAGAGCCGGACCACCAAACGCCAATGAAATGATCCATCGGGAAGCGGATTGATGCGGCTTCTTTGATGGCGACTTGGTTCATCACACCCCAGCCCCACATCATCACCCAGTCCGGACGCTCACGACGCACCTGAAGCCAAGTTGCCTTTTGTTCCTGACCTGGGTGGTCAACGGCGAGCAGCATCAGCTCGAAGCCATGCTTCTTTGCAGCTTCTTCGAGGACCCGGATCGGCTCTTTGCCGTAAGCCGAATTATGATAAACAAGCGCAATTTTTTTGCCCTTCAGCTTATCCATCCCACCTTCTTTTTCGCCGATGTATTTTACGAACACACTGGCCTGATCCCAATACGTAGCTGGGAAGTTAAAGATGTAGGGAAAGACTTTGCCGTTGGCGGCCGACGTGCGACCGTAGCCCATTGAGAACACCGGAATTTTATCTTCCGATGCTTTCGGGATCATCTGATAGGTAATACCCGTCCCCATCGGTTGATAGGCCAGAGCACCCGAACCTGCGCTCTTGGTGTTCTCGTAGCACTCAACGCCTTGCTTGGTGTTGTAGGCGGTTTCGCATTCGATGTAGTTGATTTTAACGCCATCAATGCCGCCGTCGCGTTCGTTCAACATGGCGTAGTAATCAGCAACGCCATTGGCCCACGGAATACCATTCGGCGCATACGGCCCGGTACGGTACACAGTGCCCGGAATCGTCAATTCGTAGGCCTCCGCCGCCGTCGTCGCCACCGGCAATGCTACCGCGACAACTGCTAGTGCTCTCGTCAACATCTTGAATTTCATGTTTGCCTCCCATTTTCGAGGTTATTATGACAACTTATGTCGTCTGTTAATCCCTTGGATAGGGCCCATGCTAACCGGAACCTCAGCCGATTAATAGGGGTCGGTCAGTACGGGAATGGCCACCGCCTCAGCTTCTCCTTGAGGATCTGCCAGAGCCTCGCCAAGCCGTGCGGCTCGAGGATCAAGAACAAGATGATCAACGAACCTAAAAGCATCACTTCGGCATGTTTTGCAGCACCCACCGCAAAGCCAAAACCATCCACCATGATCGATTTCATGGTGATCGGCAGCAGCACCATGAATGCTGCCCCCATGAACGAGCCCATAATGCTGCCGAGCCCGCCAATGATAACGATAAATAAGACAAAAAAGGATTGGTTGATATCAAACGCTTCGGTCGGCTCAGCAGTGCCGAGCCAGACGCTGAAGTAAAGCGCACCCGCAATCCCGATGTAGAACGAGCTTACCGCAAACGCCGTCAGCTTTGCTTCCAACGGGCGGATACCGATCAGCTCAGCGGCGATGTCCATGTCGCGGATTGCCATCCAATTTCGCCCGATGCGACCGCGCACCAAGTTTTTAGCAGCCCATGCAAAGACCACGACAAAACTGAGACAGAACAAGTATCTTGCCGCCGGATGCGCATCAGGGCCCGTCACCAAAAAGCCGAACACTTCGCGGGGGGGCGAGACAATCATGCCGGTCGGGCTGTAGTTGTAGAACCAGCCCACTTTGTTAAACAGCCAGACCAAGAAAAACTGCGCCGCCAACGTCGCGACCGCCAAATAAAAACCTTTGATCCGTAAAGACGGCAGCCCGAAAAACACGCCCACCGCGGCGGTTATAAAGCCGGACATCAAGATCACCACGATGAAGTTCATTTCCGGGAAAACCGTGACCAGCTTATAGGACGCATACGCCCCCACCGCCATAAAGCCACCCGTGCCCAACGACACCTGCCCGCAATAGCCAGTCAAAATGTTGAGCCCGAGCGCTGCCAATGCATACACCAAGAAATGGATCAAAATCGCGTTGGCCCAGTAATCATCAATGAAGAACGGGATCACCCCGAACGCAACGATCAAGATGGCGCCGATGAAAAAACGATCCTGCAAAATCGGAAAGATCGCCTCGTCAGCGGTGTAGCTGGTTTTGAACTGGCCTGCTTCGCGATAAAACATGACGCCCTACACCCTCTCGATGATTTTTTCGCCGAACAGCCCTTGCGGTCTGACCAGCAGGAACGCGAGTGCCAACATGTAGGCGAACCAGTTTTCAATGGCGCCCCCGATAAACGGGCCTGCGTAAATTTCTGCGACCTTTTCACCGACGCCGATAATCAATCCACCGATGATCGCCCCCGGCACCGAGGTAAATCCGCCCAAGATCAGCACCGGCAACGCCTTAAGTGCAATCAACGAAAGCGAGAACTGAACGCCTGATTTGGAACCCCACATGATGCCCGCCACCAACGCGACGAAACCTGACACCGACCACACGACCACCCAGATCATGCGCAACGAAATGCCGACGCTGAGTGCCGCTTGGTGATCATCCGCCACCGCGCGTAAAGCGCGACCGATGCGGGTTTTTTGGAAAAAGATGGCAAGCACGATCACCAGTGCCGCTGCAATCAATGCAGCCACGACCTCAAGCTTTTCGACATAAAAATTGTAGTTATCTAATAAGTAGTCAGAAGCCCCCGACGGCAGGCCCACATCCAACGGCTTCACGTCCGAGCCGAACAAAATATCTCCCAGACCTTCCAAGAAGTACGCCAAACCGATGGTCGACATAAACAGGATGATCGGCTCTTGGTTGACCAAATGGCGCAGCACCAAAAGTTCCACCAGCCAGGCGACAATCACCATCACGCCCATGGTCGCGATGATGCCGAGCCACACCGGCAGCGCAAAGCCGAACAATTCGTAGAACCATCCGTCCATCGAGATGAAGTCGTAAAGGGCAAGGCCGGCAAACAGCGCGAACACACCCTGTGCAAAGTTGAAAACACCTGACGCCTTGAAAATCAACACGAAGCCAAGCGCGACCAGAGAGTACATCACGCCGGCCATGAGGCCGCTGATCACCGTCTCTAAGAAAAACATCATGGCCTGTGCCGCTCCGTTCTATGCTTCTGCGTCGTCATGGGCGACGCCGAGATAGGCGTCGATGACATCTTGATTGCCGCGCACTTCATCGGGGGTGCCTTCGGCGAGCTTTCGTCCGTAATCCAAAACAACGACCCGATCCGAGATATCCATCACCACGCCCATATCGTGTTCGATCAGCACGATTGTGGTGCCGAACTCGTCATTCACATCCAAGATAAAGCGGCACATGTCCTGCTTTTCTTCGATGTTCATACCGGCCATCGGCTCGTCCAACAGCAACAGGTCCGGCTCGGCAGCCAAGGCACGGCCCAGCTCAACCCGTTTTTGCATGCCGTAAGGCAATTTGCCGACCGGCGTTTTACGGATCGCTTCGATTTCCAAAAAGTCGATCACACGCTCGACGACTTCACGGTGTTCAACTTCTTCTTTGGCGGCAGGGCCGAAATGCAATGCTTGCAGGAAGATGTTGGTACTCATCTTCGTATTGCGTCCGGTCATGATGTTGTCGAGCGTCGACATACCTTTGAACAAAGCGATGTTTTGGAAGGTCCGCGCGATGCCGGTACGCGCCGCCACACTGGGGCGCACTTGGCGACGGGTTTCACCTTTAAAGGTGATCGTGCCTTCTTGCGGATGATAGAACCCGTTGATGCAGTTCAGCATCGAGCTTTTGCCGGCCCCGTTCGGGCCGATGATCGCGAACACCTCGTGCTCATTCACGGAAAAGCTGATGTTTTGAAGCGCTTTGACGCCGCCGAACGACAACGAGATATTGTCGACGGCCAAGATGGTATCGCCAATGTCGCGCTTGAGGGCCGGTTGCGTCATTGTGTTTGCCTCATTCCGCTGCCTGGCGTGTGGCAGGATCAAAAACCGCTGCCTCGCGAATTTTCACATCTGCTTTAATGGTCCCGGTGCGACCGTCTTCAAAGGTGACGGTGGCTTCCACCGGACACACATCGACGCCGGAATAAAGTGCTTCGATCAACTCGCCGTAGCGCTCAGCAATCGTGTTGCGGCGTACCTTACGTGTCCGCGTCAGTTCACCATCGTCAGCATCAAGCAGCTTATGCAAAATCAAGAAGCGCTGGATCTGTGAACCCGCCAACATTTCATCTTCGGATAAATCTTTATTCACCTGATCAACGCAGTCTGCGATCAGATCATAAACCTCGCTCCGCATCGCCAGGTCGGTGTACCCGGAATATGCCAGCCCCCGGCGCTCAGCCCAATTGCCGACGGCTTCCAAATCAATGTTGATGAACGCCGCTGCATAATCTCGATCATGACCAAAGGCCACAGCCTCGGTCACGTACGGGAAGAACTTAAGTTTATTTTCAATATATTTGGGCGCGAACATGGTGCCGCTCTTGAGCTTGCCAACATCCTTCGCGCGATCGATGATTTTTAAGTGACCATCGGCGTCCATAAAGCCGGCATCACCGGTCATCACCCAACCATCTTCGGTTTTGGTTTCCCGCGTTGCTTCATCATTTTTGTAATACGCGACGAACACGCCTGGGCTTTTGAACAGCACTTCACCGTTATCTGCGATCTTAAGTTCAACGTCGGTCGCCGGCGGGCCGACGGTATCCGGCTTCACGTCCCCGTCTTTCTGCATACAGATAAATACGGATGCCTCGGTAGAGCCGTACAACTGCTTAATGTTAACGCCGATACCACGGTAAAAATCAAAGATGTCCGGGCCGATGGCTTCACCCGCCGTGTACGCCAACCGAAACCGGGAAAAGCCCAACTCATTTTTCAGAGGACCATAGATCAGCACTTCACCCAGGGCATAAATTAAGCGGTCGATAATACCGACAGATTTGCCGTCCAACAGATCCGGTCCGATACGATCAGCATGCGCCATAAAAAACTTATAAAGCGCGCGGTTCAGCCAGCTCGCATCTTCCATGCGGATTGCGACTTGCGTCAGAATGGTCTCGAAAATTCGAGGGGGCGCAAAGAAATACGTCGGCCCAATTTCTTTAAGGTCGGTCATCACGGTGTCGGCGCTTTCCGGGCAGCTGACGCAGAACCCGGCAACGTAAGACTGACTGTACGAGAAAATATTATCGCCGACCCATGCCATCGGCAGGTACGCCAGCACTTCATCACGTTCGTTCAGATTGTCCCATTCAACGCCGTTGCGTGCCGTCTTGATCAAGTTATCGAAGCTGAGCATCACGCCCTTGGCGCGACCGGTGGTGCCCGACGTGTACAACATGATCGCAATGTCGGCGCCGCTGCCCTTCGCCGCTTCGGCTTCAAACCAGCCTGGGTTTTCTGACAAAAATTTTCTGCCCGCATCCATCAAGTCGGCGAGCGAGCGGACGAATGGCTGATCGTAATGCCGCATGCCGCGTTCGTCCTTGTGGATGATTTCCTTCAGGAACGGGCAACGGTCCATCACTTCGAGCAGCTTATCAGTTTGCTCTTGGTCTTCGACGATGGCGTATTTTACTTCGGCGTGCTCAAGCACGTACTGCATTTCTTCAGCGACCGCGTCTTGATACATCGGCACCGGCTTGCCGCCGAGCGCCTGTGCTGCGGTCATCGCCCAATACAGTTGTGGTCGGTTATCACCGACGATGGCTAGGCTGTCACCGCGCTCAAAGCCAAAAGACTTAAGGCCCGCCGCCATGGCCGCGATCTCGTCTTTCATTTCAGACCAAGACCACGATTGCCAAATGCCGAGATCTTTCTCACGCACAGCCGGACGCGCACTGAACTTGCGCGCGTTTTCAAGCAACAACTTTGGAAACGTATCGACGGAGTCCACGCTCCGGCTGTCACGACCCATCATGTTCCTCCCAGTGCACACCCGATCTTTTGCCGGGATAGATTTTATTCTTGTGCACCAAGAGGTTTGCAAAACTACCTAACTTCCACAAGCGAAAATATATCTTCCGCCACAAGGCATTGCGCAGCCGCGTCGTTGCTCGCGTCCATGACATGGACAAAGCCGCAAAAATGTGGAGATTCCTATAGGAAATATATCTCAGCTTTTCGCATACTTGGCCCAGGAGGACTATATCGTGTCGATTACCGGCAAAGACACCCTCGGAACCCGCAAAACCCTCGACGTCAACGGCAAGTCGTATGATTATTTCAGCTTAGAAGCCGCTGAAAAAGCTGGCGTCGGCGACGTGTCACGCTTGCCCTATTCACTCAAGGTCGTATTGGAAAACCTGCTGCGCCGCGAAGATGGGCGCACGGTGACCGTTGAAGACGTAAAAGCGGTCGGCGCATGGCTTGAGACGCAGACCTCGCAACACGAAATCGCCTACCTTCCAGCGCGTGTTTTGATGCAGGACTTCACCGGCGTTCCCGCCGTTGTCGACTTGGCATCGATGCGCGACGCCATGGTCTCGATGGGTGGCGATCCGAACAAGATTAACCCGCTGGCCCCCGTCGATCTGGTCATCGACCACTCTGTGATGGTTGACGAAGCCGGCAACGCAACCGCGCTACAACACAACGTGGACCTGGAATTTGAGCGCAATATGGAGCGCTATGAGTTCCTGAAATGGGGCCAACAGGCGTTTTCAAACTTCCGCGTCGTGCCGCCGGGCACCGGCATCTGCCATCAAGTGAACCTGGAATATCTGGCGAAAGTCGTGTGGTCCGGTGAAGATGCCGATGGCAAAATGGTCGCATATCCCGACACCCTCGTCGGTACCGACAGCCACACCACCATGATCAACGGCCTAGGTGTTCTGGGCTGGGGCGTCGGCGGGATTGAGGCTGAGGCCGTCATGCTCGGCCAGCCGGTCTCGATGCTGATTCCCGAAGTGGTCGGCTTTAAGCTCGACGGCAAATTGGCCGAAGGCATGACCGCCACCGACTTGGTACTGACCGTTGTGCAGATGCTCCGCAAAAAAGGTGTGGTCAGCAAGTTCGTCGAATTCTATGGCGACGGCCTCGACAACCTGTCGCTCGCCGATCAGGCAACCATCGCCAACATGGCACCAGAATATGGCGCAACATGCGGCATTTTCCCGGTCAGCGGCGCGACCATGGATTATCTGAAGCTCACCGGTCGCGACGAAGACACCCTCGCGTTGGTCGAGGAATATTCAAAAATCCAAGGCATGTGGCGCGAAGCCGGCACGCCGGAGCCGGTGTTCACCGACTCGTTGCAATTAGACCTGGGCTCGGTCGAGCCTTCCATCGCCGGTCCGAAACGCCCGCAAGACCGCATCCAACTGTCGATGTCGTCAAAGGCCTTTAAAGAAGGCTTCAAGGCGCTGACCGGGCGCGATCAAGGCAAGTCGGCACAAGTCGACGACTTCACCCTCGAAGACGGCGCCATCGTTTTGGCGGCGATCACCAGCTGTACCAACACGTCGAACCCGGCGGTGCTGGTAGCGGCGGGCTTGGTTGCGCAGAAAGCTGTTGAACTCGGCATTGCACCGAAGCCATGGGTGAAAACTTCGTTCGCGCCCGGCTCGCAAGTGGTGCAAAGCTATATGGATAAAGGCGGCCTGACCGAATTCATGGACGCCATCGGCTTCAACTTGGTCGGCTTCGGCTGTACAACGTGCATCGGCAACTCAGGTCCGTTGAAAAGCCATGCCATCGAAGAAGCGATCATGGAAAATGGAATTACCGTCGGTGCCGTGTTGTCCGGCAACCGTAACTTTGAAGGCCGCGTGCATCCGCTGTCGACGGCGAACTATTTGGCATCCCCGCCACTCGTCGTCGCATTTGCCATCGCCGGCAACATGAACGTCGATGTCTACAACGACGCCCTCGCCGAAGATAAAGACGGCAACCCTGTGTACCTAAAGGATATCTGGCCGTCGAACGAGGAAATCAGCGAGTACATGTCCCGCGTGATTTCCGCCGACATGTTCCGCGAGCGCTATAGCGACGTGTTCAAAGGCGACAAGCATTGGCAGGACATCAAGATTACCGGCGGTCAGACCTACAAATGGTCGCCGGGCTCGACCTACGTACAACATCCGCCGTTCTTTGACGAAAGCGAAGCGGCTTCGGGTGAGCCTGAGGATTTCCTCAACGCACGTGCGCTGGCGATCTTGGGCACGTCGGTCACCACCGACCACATCTCGCCTGCAGGCAACATCAAGAAAGAAAGCCCGGCCGGCGACTTCTTGCTGCAACACCAAGTGCGCGAGAACGAGTTCAACTCGTACGGCGCACGACGCGGCAACCATGAAGTTATGATGCGCGGCACGTTCGCCAACATCCGCATCAAAAACGAAA
>JAFMCK010000072.1 GCA_017857825.1 Rhodospirillales bacterium | reverse complement strand
TATGCGCACAAAGATCAAGCGCATCCAAGGTCCGATCAACGGCGGCCGGCAAAAGCCGTCCGGTCTCGGCAACACGCTCGCCTAAACGCACAACTTTTGAAAATCCATCGACGACGTGAAAGCCAGCTTCCGACGGAACGGCAACGAGCATCCGGCAACTGTTGGTGCCAAGATCAATCGCCACATACGCCGGGTCCGAATGCCGAACCCCAGCGGATTTCGCGCTGTTGGATGTGTCGCCAAATCGGCCCGTCACCGATCCTCCCTAGGCTTCGCCTGCATTTTACGCCCGTTTTAGGCGATTGTTTATTTCCACACAGTGTACGTAGGCTGTCCGTGCATTGAAAGACCGCAGCACAACGTCGTCCAGCGTATGGCAAACGCTATTGTTTGCCCCAATCAGCGGCTTCGCTGACATCATCGGGGAATTGGACGGCATATTCGGCGCGCGCGCGGCGGATGTCAGCAAGTGCTGCATCCATGGTTTCAAGCGTCAGTCGGTGCCCGAAGTCCAGTGGCACCGGTGCGCCGTTCGCGTCAAATATCCGCGTCAGCATCATACCACCAACCTGCAAATTAAAATACGAGCCATCCAAATACCACTGCATCGGCAACCCAGGGTTCCGCGGCAGATCTTCGGTGGTAATGGTGTTGTAACCTGAAAAGTCCCAGAGCGGGAACGGTGCCGCACCGGCGCGTGCAGCTTCTTCCTCGATGATCGTCAGCAGCGCCCGCTTCCAATCTTCCCAGGTTTGCCACATACCAGCGGCGAACAGGACTTCCCAGATGCGCGCATGACTGGGCGAAATCACGATTTTAAGATTGATCTCTTGCGCGTAAGCCGTCTGCACCATGGTCCGGAAATACTGCAAAGGCGAGGTTGAGTCCGTTGGGTCCGTCACATCCCAACGGCGCGCTTGTTCAGGCTGCCATGCCGTGGTCGCAAACATGTGCTCCATATAACCAAACTGCTGATGGTGCGAATATTTGCTATCCAGCCACGCCTTCAGCGTGCGCCAGTAAGCGGTGCCGTCGGCGCTTTGCACCAACACGTCGTCGCGATCTTGGCGCCCAAGTATCCGCAAGCTGGCGCGGAATGTGTCCCAGGCGAATAGAATACGTATCGGTTCCAGATCGTCGGGCGCTTGCGGCGTGCCGTCGGCAGCAACCAAAAAACGTGCTTCATCGAAGCCGGGCCGCGTTGCCCAGTCCCGATCAAACATCCATAAATCGACGGCCAGCACTGCATCACGCACCGTCCCAAGCGCAGCCGCATGCTGGAAATAACGCATAGTTTCATACAGATAGCCACCATAGAGGCTCAGATTATAAACTGGCCGTGCGCGTTCGGGCCACGCCGGATGGTCGGCTGGAATACCCAACTGCGCCCGAGACGAGCCGGCGATCAGACCGTGCGGCTTGCGCGCGCGCACCTGAAAAGCTTTCAGCATCCGTGCCTGCTGATCGACATCGACTTTGAGCGCGTTGATGCCTTGCAGCGTCGGGCTGCCGTAAATCCCGTATGGATCGACAAACAAATTCACCGCACCAACGAACACATAAACGCCGATGATCAGGCCGATAAATATCTTCAGGTAGCGGCTGATAGATTTCATGCGCCTCAGAACCGGAAATACAGAAATTCGCTGACCTGAGTCAGCATCAATAGAGCTGCCGCCGTCAGCGCCCCGACGCCGAGCGCCCATGCCACATTTGGTCGCCACACAAACAACGTATTCGGCACCCACTTGATGCCCACAGCGGGCAGGCCCAACGCCGGGCGATAGCGGCGCAGAATCTGATAGATATTTGGCATCAGCGCCGCCAACAAACCGATGCCAACGATCCAACGCCAAACCCGCTCGCCGGTCGCAGGTAAGAACATCACTTTGGCATCAATCCAACCCAATGCGGGCAGCACATCGTTCCATCCACTCATACCGGTCAGCATAACTTGCGCACCAGCAAAAGTGTCGGCTCGGAAAAACACCCACGCAACAGTGACGGTAAACATCGTCAGCAGCCAACCGCATACCTGTCCAAGCATGCCGCCCTTGAGGCCAAGCCGCCGACTCATCACGCGCCACGCATGGTTGAGGATAAGCAACGCACCGTGCAGCGCCCCCCATGCCACGAACGTCCAACCTGCGCCGTGCCAAAGCCCACCCAGCAACATGGTGATCATAATGCTGAGGTAGCGTCTGGCCGGCCCATGCCGGTTGCCGCCGAGCGGCACATACAAATAATCCCGTAAAAATCGGCTCAAAGTCATATGCCAGCGACGCCAGAAATCGATGATGCTGGTGGCTCGATACGGCGAAAAGAAATTCACCGGCAAGCGCACCCCGAACAGCCGGGCCAAGCCCACCGCCATATCCGAATAGCCGGAAAAATCGAAATAAATCTGCAAAGTATATGTCAGTGCACCGGACCAAGCGGTCGCCATACTTAAGGCGTCGCCGGCATCGGCGGCGGCAAAGACCGGGCTCGCATACAGAGCCAAATTATCTGCAATCACGACTTTCTTGAACAACCCGACGCCGATCATGGTCAATCCAACCGCCATATTCAACGACGTCAGGCCGCGCTGAAACGCGCGGTCGTATTGGCGCATCACTTCGCTGTGGTGAACGATAGGTCCGGCGATCAATTGCGGAAAGAACGTCACGAACAAGCCATAACGGAAAATATTGTCTTCGCCGGCCAAACCTTTGTGGCAATCAACCAAATACGCAATCTGTTGAAACGTGAAGAACGAGATCGCCAATGGCAGCGCCACGGCGATAGGCCCGAACCCGGTGCCCGCCACCGCATCGGCGATGCCGGCAAAAAAGCCCAAGTACTTGAACCAGGCAATGAGGCAGAGATTGAGAGCGATGCCGGCCCACAGCAGTGTTCGATTTGGCTGCCCACGGCCATGCGCCAGATATAGCGCACGACCGAGTGTATGGTTGGCAATAACCGAACCTGCCAACAACAAAACATACACCGGGTTCCACCATCCATAGAACACCACCGACATTGCCAACAACCACAACAGTGCCAGCTTGGGTCGTCGGCGCGCAGCCAACCACGCGAAGCCAGCCACGGCGAGTGGCAGAAATACAAATAGGAATGTGTAAGAATTGAACAGCATTCGCGTCCCCTGCTTCGCGCGTACGCTCGTTCTTGAAGGTGCCGGACGCCCGGGACAAGCGAAAAGTCAGTAAAGCCGAAACAGCTTAATGGCGCACGAATTGAATGCCAAAGTACAGCGCTGCCGACAATAGCGCCGACGCCGGCACCGTGACCACCCACGCCGCCGCAATCGACAGCACGTATTGTCTGCGCACCAATTTCCGCTTGCGGTGTTTACGCCAGGACTTGAACAACTTGCCTTCGTCGATCACCGAACGTGCGTCTTTGTCGGCAGCCACACGCTCGGGAATGCCGCCGCCCCGGTTGGTGATCGCTTCACGGACAAAGCCGACCCCGAACACGGCACCCACCGCAATGTGTGTCGAACTGACCGGCAAGCCTAAGCCGGATGCGATGATCACCGTGATTGAGGCCGACAGCGCCACGCAAAATGCCCGCACGTGGTCGAGCTTGGTGATCTTTTCGCCGACCAACCGGATAATCTTCGGCCCAAACAGAATGAGGCCTACGGAGATACCCAGCGCACCGATTACCAGAACCCAAAACGGCAGCGTCGTCTTTGCCGAAACCATACCGTCGTTGACCGCATTGACGATGGCGGCAAGTGGCCCTACGGCGTTGGCAACATCGTTGGAGCCGTGCGCAAACGACAGCAGTGCTGCCGAACAGATCAACGGCACCGTAAACAGCTTGCTGACGGATTTGCGTTTGTTTTCCATCATCAATGCCGCCCGCGCGACACGACTGCGCACCCAAAAATACGTCAAAAATGCAATCGATACCGAGACCGCAGCGATCATTGCCATGTCCGGCTTCCAAATACGCTTCAGGCCTTTGACCATCAAATACGCGGAAAATGCCGTCGCCATAATCGCCACCAAAATCGGCACCCAACGCTTCGCAGCGCTGATCTTGTCGGCTTTGAACAACACGGTGACTTTGATGAACGTCAAGAATGCCGCTGCCACGACGCCACCCAGCAACGGTGAAATTACCCAGCTTGCGGCAATCGCCCCCATCACCGGCCAATCGACCGCACCGAAACCGGCCGCTGCGATGCCCGCGCCCATCACGCCGCCCACGATACTGTGTGTGGTCGACACCGGGGCGCCGATCCAGGTCGCCAAGTTGACCCAAAGTGCCGCGGACATTAGCGCCGCCATCATCGCCCAAATAAATGTGTCTGCGTCGGCGATGGACTCCGGCGAGACGATTCCTTTTGAAATCGTGCTCACGACTTCGCCGCCGGCGACGATGGCACCCAACGCCTCGAAGATCGCAGCGATTAACAGCGCGCCGACCATGGTCAGGGCTTTGGAGCCGACCGCCGGGCCGACGTTGTTGGCAACATCATTGGCGCCGATGTTCATCGCCATATAGCCGCCGATGACGGCGGCGGCGATCAAGATCAAGCTGCCGTCGCCGTCGCTTTTCAGATACGCGAACAGCCATACGCCCAACAAAAACAACAGGCCAAAGCCCAAGCTATAAATATTGCGCCCGGCCTCATGGGTGGCCCGCTGAAGCTGACCGATTCGCTTCAAGTCTTTATCAACGGTTTGGGATTTGAAAAGCGCCTTAGAGGCGCTGTTTTTATCGAATTCGTTCATGCGCCGGTTTGCAGCCTTTAGTCGAAAAATGCATGGTGCCGGCGATTTTGCGGCGTATGCGTTGATATCTTTGAAGTGTCACACAAATGTCATATAATTAATAAAATAAAAAGAACCTTTCGGCTCTAATGGTGATGCAGCGAAGGTCATAAAATCCTGGGAAAAGCGATTGTCGCCATGGGAAACGTTCAAAAAATTGCACAGTCCGCGGTTCTTGCATACCGCATCGACGAAGACGCACCAAAGGTCTTGCTGATCACCTCGCGCCGTTCGCAGCGCTGGGTCTTGCCGAAGGGTCATATCGAAGCAGGTCAGACCAGTCGCGACGCGGCGCGGGCCGAAGCTTTTGAAGAAGCCGGCGTCGGCGGGCGTATCGCCGAAACCAAGATCGGCACATATTCTTATACAAAGACCGATATGATCGGGAATCCGTCTTATAAAGTGAAGGTATACCCGATGGAGGTCGCGAGCCTTGCCGACACGTGGCCTGAGCAAGACGAACGCCGCCGCCGATGGATGGACTTTCCGTCTGCCGCCGAAGCGGTCGTTGAGCCCGAGCTAAAACGCCTGCTCCACGATTTCGGCGAAATGTTGGCGACACTCCGGGTCGGCCAAGCTTAAGCTTTTTTAGATTGCGCACCCGCCAAATCGGCGAGGATCGGACAGTCCGGTCGGGAATCCCCATGGCATGCGTCCACTAAATCCGCCAGCGTTGCCCGCAGTTCGTGCAGCTCGCTTAACCGTGCATCAATTTCTGCCAAATGCTGCTGTGCCAAGGTGCGCACGTCTTTGCTCGCCCGCTGCTTGTCTTCATAAAGCGACAGCAACTGACGACAGTCATCAATCGAAAACCCCAACTGTCTGGCACGCTTTAGAAACGCCAATTTCTGCACGGCGCGGTCATTGTAATCGCGGTATCCGTTGGCGCGACGATCCGGGGTCACTAAGCCGATCTCGTCATAATATCGAATGGTCTTAGCGGGTAGGCCACTGGCCGCCGCAGCACTTTGCACGTTCATGCGTTTATCCCTTTCGGCGTCCAGCCGCGCAACAGCAGCGAATTCGTCACCACGGTGACCGAACTCAGTGCCATCGCTAAACCCGCCACCTCGGGACTGAGATAGCCCAGCGCCGCCAACGGCAAGCCGACCACATTAAAGATAAACGCCCAAAACAAATTCCAACGAATTCGGTTCCAAGTTGCGCGCGCCGCATCAATCGCACCTGCCACCAAGCGCGGGTCCGGACGCATCAGAGTGATGCCCGCACTTTCCATCGCAACGTCGGTGCCGGACCCCATGGCGATGCCGACGTCCGCTGCCGCCAATGCGGGCGCATCGTTGATGCCATCCCCGACCATCGCAACGATCCGACCTGCGCCTTGAAGTTCATGAATCGCGTCGACCTTTGCATCCGGGGTTAACTCGGCCCGCACATCGGCAAGCCCGGCCTCAGCGGCAATTGCCTTTGCCGCATCGGCGCCATCACCACTCAGCATTACCGTTTGAATATCACGCTCGGCCAGCATCCGCATCGCCGACGGCGTCTCGGGCCGGATCGTATCGGCCAAGCCGATGACGCCGGATATCACATGGTTGATCGCAACCAACACCGCCGTGCGCCCCAGCATTTCAATCCGCACCAAGTCGCTTTCGATCTTTGTATCAATATCAATGTCGGCAGCCTGCATCATGGCTCGATTGCCGATCAGCACGCGGGCACCGTCAACTTGCCCTTCGACGCCGCTGCCGACATGTGCGGCAACGTCTACGGCCTTGAGCCCGAGCACGTCTCGGGCCCTTGCTGCCGCAATCACCGCGCGTGCCAAAGGATGTTCGGAACCTGCCTGCACCGCCGCCGCAATCCGCAACACATCATCTTCAGATTTGCCGTAGGCAATGATGTCGGTCAGCGCCGGTGCGCCCGCGGTCAACGTGCCGGTCTTGTCGAACGCGACAACGTCAAGCGCATGGGCACGTTCCAGCACGCCGATGTCTTTAATCAAAATGCCAGCCTTTGCCGCCGCCCCAGTGCCGGCGACAATCGCTGTCGGCGTCGCCAGACCGAGTGCGCATGGGCACGCGATAACCAGCACCGATACCGCATTGATGATCGCCGTCTCAAACCCGGCGCCGACAACAAGCCAACCGATCAGCGTGATCACGGCGATGGCAATCACGCTCGGCACAAAGATCGCACTGACCTTGTCGACCAAACGCTGCACCGGGGCTTTTCCGGTTTGCGCGCTTTCGACCAACCGCACGATCCGAGCCAGCGTCGTATCTTCACCGATCCGGGTCGCGCTGAGATGCACCTCGCCAGCCCCGTTGATGGCGCCGGCGCGCATCATATCGCCTGCCGTCTTCGTGATCGGCACGCTCTCACCGGTCAGCAAAGACTCGTCCACATCCGCCCGGCCCGACGTCAATGTACCGTCGACCGGAATCCGTGCGCCCGGCATCACGACCACAGTGTCGCCGACCTGCACCTCTTCGATGGCGACTTCAACGACATTGCCGTCACGTTGTACGCGGGCCCGTTCAGGTCGCAGGTCCATCAATTTGCGGATCGCCGCGGTGGTGCCGCGCTTGGCGCGACTTTCCAAAAGCTTGCCGGCAAGGACCAAGGTGATCACCACGGCAGACGCCTCAAAATACAAATGTCCGACCGCACTGATGCCTTGGCTCAACATCATCCACACCGACAGCGCATACGCCGCCGACGTGCCAAGCGCCACCAACAGGTCCATGTTTCCGGACCGCGCCTTCACCGCTCGCCAAGCGCCTGCATAAAACCTTGCGCCGGCAATGAATTGCACCGGCGTTGCCAAGGCCATCTGCGCCCATGCGGGCACGTGGTAGGCGACCCCTAAGGCGGGCAAAACCAT
This sequence comes from Rhodospirillales bacterium, assembly GCA_017857825.1. Classification (GTDB taxonomy): domain Bacteria; phylum Pseudomonadota; class Alphaproteobacteria; order Rhodospirillales; family Casp-alpha2; genus UBA4479. The sequence continues at coordinate 5,230 of JAFMCK010000072.1, read as the reverse complement.
CATCGCCAGCAGCGGCGCCGTGACGATGATCGCGCCGGCCAACGTCAATGCGTCCAACCTAAGCGCGCGGGCAGCTGCATCTGCCTGGGCTGCAGCGTGTTGACGTCTGGCTTCCGCGTCCGAAAATCTGGGCTGCGCGCCATACCCTGCCGCTTTAACGGCATTGACCAATGCAGCCGTCGCAAGGTCATGGCCAAGCCATGTCACCCGCGCGCGCTCCAACGCCAAATTGACCTCGGCCTTTACCACGCCCGGCACGCTCGCAAGTGCGCGTTCCACATTGGCAGCACAACCGCTACAGGTCATCCCGGTAATATCGAGGTCGACCAGCGACGTCTCGGGCGTGTAGCCAGCATCTTTGATCGCCTGCACAAGTTCCGCTGCGGAAACATCGCCGGGCGATACCTGCGCACGCTCGGTTGCAAAATCAACACGGGCAGCGGCGATGCCGTCCAGGCCGTTCAACGCTTTTTCCGCACTCGACGCGCAGCCCGCACAACTCATGCCGCTGATGGCAAAAGTGATTGGCCCATCGACCATATTGTTGGCGTCCGTCGGAGCGTTCACAATCGGCGCATTCATTTATCAACTCCTAGTAAGATTGCTAACAACATAAGGCTTCCAGTAACTAGAAGGTCAACGGGTTTCGTAAACGCCCGAAAACAAACACAGAATCAGCGCGGGTATTCGCAAAGGCTTTTCAAAGAGATAGTTTATGTGCATGCTTGAACGGTCTTTGGGCCGACGCAGCAGGCCAGACATTTGGGACGAAACATATGCCGGACGACAGTAAACCCGGGAGGCAGAGCCCTCGCGACAGCACGAGTACGGACACCGCGCCGCCGTCGACGCCCGCCAAGACGCGCCGTATTCGCCCACTGTATGTCCTGGCTGCCGCAATCGCGGTCACCGTCGTTTACGTCGCCTGGACGGAAATCCACAACCGCCTCAATTTCATCCACGAAGAAGACGCCCGCATACATGCCGATTTGGTCACGGTGTCATCGCGTGTCGCCGGTTGGATCACCGAAATGCCGATTGCCGAAGGCGACGAGTTGAGCCAAGGCGCGGTCATGGTTCAGGTCGATGATCGGGAATCAAATATCCAGCTCAACGAATTAGAGGCGCAGCTTGCCGCATCCGGTGCGCAACGCAACCGCCTGGCCGCTGAACGTATTTTGGTGAGCAGCCAAATCGAAAGCCGCATGCAGTCCGAAAAATCACAAGTCGCCGCCGCCGACGTCGCGGTGTCGTCGTTGCGCCCGCAGTTGGAGCTCGCAAAGCGCGAGCTTAACCGCACCCAGCGATTGTTCGAAGACAAAGTCGCGTCCAGGCGCCAACTCGATCAAGCTGAAAACCAATTGCAGCAGATCGATCGCGAATACCGGATTGCGGTGGCCGCGCTCGAAGCCGCCAAATCCGGCATGGCCGAAGCCGAGGCCGACCGTGCACGCTTAGGTGTGTTGGCGGGTGATCTTTCCGTCTTGGAAAGTCGCGAGCAGGAAATCAAAGCCCGCATCGAACGCCAACGCCTTGACATCCAAGACCGCACCGTTAAAAGCCCGACCGACGGCGTCGTCGATCGCATTTTTGTCGACATCGGCGAATACGTGACCCCTGGCCAGCGCTTGGCGCTGGTGCATAACCAAGATTTGGTGTGGGTCGAGGCAAACATCAAAGAAACCGACGTCCGCAAGCTGAAACAAGGACAGATCGTCGACATTCATGTCGACGCGTACCCCGACGATGTTTTCAGTGGCACCGTCAAAACCATCGGCTCGGCGGCAACCAACCAATTTGCCTTGCTGCCGACGCCGAACCCCAGTGGCAACTTCACGAAAATCACACAGCGCCTGCCGGTCCGCATCGCCTTTGATAAACCCGATCCTCGTCTCCGGCCCGGCATGATGGTCGAGATTGAGATCGCGATCGAGGAATAGCGCACTTTGGCGACCGCCCCCGCGCCCAACGACAATCCCGAAATCCAAGCGATGATCGAACGTTTCGGACCATCGTATCGATGGTTTGTGACAGCGGCCGGACTGACCGGCGCGATTGCGATGATCTTGTCTGCGACGCTGGTCAACGTGGCAGTTCCCTCGATCATGGGGGCCTATGGCATTGGCCAAGACGTCGCGCAATGGGCGGCGACCGCGTTTCTCGCCACCATGGTTGCCAGCCAACTTTTGAACAGCTGGGTGGTACGTACGTTGGGTCAGCGTCTGGCCTATTCGATGACGCTTTTGATTTTTATCGCCGGCGCTTTTGTCTGCACCTTTGCACCGAATATCGATACCCTTATCATCGGTCGTATCATGCAGGGCTTTTCGGCAGGCATCATTCAGCCGCTGGTATTGGCGACCATGGTCGCCGTGTTCCCGCGCGAAAGACGCGGCTTTGCGGTCGGCATGTACGGCTTAGGCGTCACCTTGGCGCCCAGCTTCGGGCCGCTGGTCGGCGGTGTCACCATAGATCTCCTGACCTGGCGGCATGCGTTCTTAATGCCCCTGCCGTTGGTGTTCATCGCATTTATTGCCGGGCTGTTCTTCATGCCCTCGAAGAAGTTTGAAAAGCGCCTGCCGCCATTTGATTGGACTGGTTTTATTCTGGTCTGCGTATCGCTTGTCTGTTTGATGCGCGCCATCGGCAATGGCCACCGCTGGGGTTGGATGTCCGACGAGACCCTGCTGACCGCACTCGCCGGCTTTGTCAGCTTGGCCCTGTTCTTATGGTCACAGAAGCGGTCCAAATCGCCGTTGCTTGATCCGACGTTATTTTTAGACCCGAAGTTCGCATCGGCGATGGCCATCGCGTTTGCCTTCGGTGCGGGTAATTTCGCCACCAACTATTCAATCCCGGTGTTTGTGCAGACCATCCAACATTTCTCGCCGACGCAGTCGGGATTGGTGTTGGTGCCGGCAGGGCTGTTATTGGTCTCGCTCATTCCCCTGTCGGGTCGGCTCGCCGACACTGTGCCCCCGCATATCCCTATCATGATGGGCTGCATGGTGTTCGCGTTCGCAACATATCTCATGTCCTTTTCTGATGTGAACACTGCGTTCTGGACCATGGCGATGATGACGGTGTTGAGCCGGGCTGCGATCGGTCTGGTGATGCCAAACCTGGGCGGGGCGGCGATGCGCTCTATTTCCACCGAAAAGCTCAACGCGGCGGCGGGGGCGTACAACTTTGTTCGCCAGTCTGGTGGCGCGTTCGGCGTCAACATCACCGCCGCCTTGATTGAATACCGCAGCGCCAATCACGCAGACTGGCTGACCGCGACGCAGACATCTAACAACGACCTGACCCGCGACACACTAGACAAAGTCCGTCAGCTTTTAACCGAAGGCGGCCTGACCGAGTTTGAACGCGATTGGGCAGCCATGGATTTTCTGAGCCGGTCTATTTATGCGCAGGCCCGCACCTTCGGATTCCAAGATACGTTTTTGATCATCTCAGTCGCGTTCTTCATCGCCCTGATCCCGGCGATGGTGCTGGCGCGATCGGGCCGTAAATAAGACGAAGTGGACCGAAAAAGGCGGCCGCACGGCCTTCGCCTGTGAAATTCCACGCCAAGACGTTGCATACCTGCTCCGAGTAGATCGGAGTGGAAGATGCAGCCCCTGAAAAATGGATTGGACCTCGACGACGCGGAAAAACTGGCACGCCTGCGGCTGATTCGGTCTGAAAACGTTGGGCCGATCACCTTTCATCGTCTGCTTGAACAATTCGGTACGGCGCGTAAAGCCCTAGACGCTCTTCCCGACATGGCGAAAAAAGGCGGTCGCAAAAAAGCGCTGAAAATCTGCACGCCATCTGCGGCCGAAGATGAATTGGCCGCGCTTGTGCCGCTTGATGTCAGCACCGTCTTTTGCGGCGAAGCCGGCTACCCGCCGCGGCTCGCCCACATTGACGATGCACCGCCGCTGCTGTTTGTGCGCGGGCATCCGGACCTGCTGACGAAAAAGTCCGTGGCCGTGGTGGGTTCCAGAAACGCGTCGGTAAATGGGCGGCGTTTGGCGCACGAAATGGCCCGTGCACTGGGAGAGGCCGGCTATCTGGTGGTATCGGGCATGGCGCGCGGCATCGATGCGGCCGCGCACCACGGCGCGCTCATCAGCGGCACGTTGGGCGTGATGGGCGGCGGCGTGGATGTCGTCTATCCGCGCGAAAACGACACCTTGTACGGGCACATCCGTGACACAGGCGCGCTGGTCTCAGAAGTGACCTGCGGAACGCCACCGCAGTCACGCCATTTTCCAAGGCGCAACCGCATTATTTCCGGCATCGCGCGCGCGATCGTTGTTATCGAAGCTGGCGCCAAGTCCGGCTCGTTGATCACAGCCCGGATGGCGCTTGAACAAGGGCGCGACGTTTACGCCGTGCCGGGCCCACCACAAGATCCCCGCGTCAAAGGCGCCAACACGCTGATCCGTGACGGCGCCCAATTGACCGAGTCCGCCGAAGACGTGTTGACCGGCCTCGGGGAGAATAACAGCCGCATGCTCGACGACGGTCGCCAACGCATTTTGCGAGCACCCGCGCCAACGCCGATTGTAGACAGCGAACTCGACCGCACCCGCGACCGCGTCCTAAACGCCCTCGACTATGGCCCGACCGACATCGACGCCGTGATCCGCGACGCCCGGCGGCAATGCCGCTGCCGTCGCCGTGGTACTGCTGAAACTCGACCTTGCAGGCCGGTTGGAACGTATGCCCGGGAACCGGGTTGCACGGCTCGGGTAGGTCGTCCGCGACGTCCCTAACACGTCCCAAGTCCGACAGAAAAAATTTCTCGCCCATAACATGTTGATAAAAAACAAAAATATACACCTCGCAGAGACTCAGATCACGGGCACGGCAGATATCCGCTGTTGACGGGTGGGGTTTTTATCGCCAATTCTCCCCGGCCTTGGCAGGTACGGAAGATACACGCCAAGGAGAATTAAAAAGACGAACATCAAATTTTTGAACCACGGGTAGGCCAAGAACAGGCATGACAAGCGTCGTCGTCGTCGAATCGCCATCTAAGGCAAAGACCATCAATAAGTACCTCGGGGACGAATACGTCGTCCTCGCGAGCTATGGTCACATCCGGGATTTACCGTCGAAAAACGGCTCCGTCGACCCCGACAGCGATTTCGCCATGACCTGGGAAACCGACGCCCGGGCGAAAAAAGCCATCGACGAAATCGCCAAAGCGGCGCGCAAAGCCGATGCCGTCTACCTC
>JAFMCK010000071.1 GCA_017857825.1 Rhodospirillales bacterium | reverse complement strand
TATGCCCAACGCCCCCATGGGCGCTTCGTACACCACGTGGAGGGACACAAGCTACCGGAAGCAAGAAATGCCCCTACATTTAGGGCATTGAGTGGACGCATATTGCTTCGTTTAGCCGTCGGCAAAGCGTGTGGAAGAGTTAAAGGCGGCTTGAATTTCGGTTCGCGCGCGCAGGGAAACTAGGGCTTTGCGTGCGCAAGCCTTGCCAATATCTCGACCAGACCACGAATCAAATGTGCTTTAGGGTTATCCCGGCGCTCAACGACGCCGACGACGCGACACAAAGGCGGATCGCCAAAGGGTATGCTCTCGATGTTCTCGGGCAGGCGGGCACCGGCCCGGTCGGGCACCACGGAAACGCCTAGTCCATTTGCCACCATAAGGGCGATGGCCTCGAGAGAATCGATTTCCATCCCGGTGTTAACCTTGATGCCGCGATCCTTAAGATGCGTATCGATCAATCGCCCGGCCCACGCAAACCGTTGAAAGCGGATAAACGGGCCGGCGGCCAGAAGTTCACGGTCTGTCGAGCCCTTCGTACCTTTGGGGGCAATCACCAGCAACGGCTCTTCAGCATACATGTGCCAACTAAGCCCGGTCTGCACCTGCGAAGGCTCGGTCACCACGGCGGCATCCAACTCACCCTTATGGACACGCCCGACCAGGTCAGCCGACAATCCGCTGGACACGCGTATGCGCAGATCGGGGTGCTGCGCACGAATCGCACCGAGCGCCGGCGGCAATATCCCCGACAACAACGTCGGCACAGCACCAACATCCAGCGAGCCTGCAAGCGACTCCCCTGACACCAGATCGCTGAGGCCCTCGCATTGCTCGACAATATCGCGCGCACGGTCGACCAAATTTCGACCCCGAGTGTTGAGCCGCGGCGGTCGGGTTGTACGGTCAAATAACTTTGTATCGAGGGCTTCTTCCAGCGCTTTGACGTGCAAGCTGATGGCGGATTGGGTCAAGCCAATGGCGTCCCCGGCCGCTGCGAACGAACCGTTTTCCGCAATCGCAATCAGTGTTTTCAAGTGCCTGAGATCCATGCCCTGACACTAGCGGGATTGCGCGGGGCAAAAAAGCATGTTCATCCGATCTCGATCCGGCGATCATTCACGCTCATTTCTTAGCGTATGGGTTTTCCAATGCACGGATCATTTGATCGAAAACCTCGCGGACTTGGGCTTCATCGCATCCCATAAGGATCGCATCTTCCAGCGCGTCTTGGGACTGCTGGCGGATTTCATCAAGGTTTTCTCGCAGCACAACGAGCTTTTCCTCACACGATACCAAAGCGCCGTCCGGCTGACGCCAGACAACACCTTCAATGTCAAACTTTTTTACTTCGTCGACCATACCTCGGAAATAGCGCGCGTTTGCCCACCATGCAAGCGAGACACCCAGAAAGGTCCCAATTAACGCAAATGTTCATCAAGCCAAACGTCGTCGTCATCTTCGTCTGCGGTGGAGCGCTGTTTCGGCGCGTCACGGACCTCAAATTCCCATGGTAATGGTGGCGGATCGTTGGCTTCAGTATCCCAGTTCTGCGACGCGCGCCCTGATCCCGCCGGTCGCGCAGCCGTTTGCCGGCGTTTAAGTGCCTTTTCAACATGTGCCAAATTTTTTGACGTCACACCCGCAAGACGCTCTGCACCCTTTTCCATATAGATGGCGTAGGCCGTGTTGAAGGCATCGCGTGCGCCGGCCAAAGCTTCCCGGTCACCGGCAACCCGCCCATACAAAAACAAAGCAGAGCCCAGATTGTTCTGTGCCGACGCCCAGTGCAGCGGCATATTTTTCCGATCCCGCACAGAAACCACGGCATTACATGCCTCGACCGCACGCAGCAGGGTGCGCGGATTACGGTTTTCGCGCCCAATCACCAAGGCGACTTGGCCGAAGTGGGCCATCGCTTCTGCCCATTCCGCCGGCGTTTGGCGTTTATCATAAACTGTGAGCGCGTCTTGGAAGGCACGAAGCGCGCGTTCCAATGTTTCCGCATCGCCACTTTCAAAATCGAGTCGATAGAGTGCCAAGCCCAAACGGTCATTCAACGTTGCCCAATCGAACGGAAACAAATCCGGTCCGATAACCGTGAGTGCAGCTTCGAGATCGCCGAGAGACGCGCGGAGCGAGTCCGTATCGTTGGCGCGTTCAGCAACAAACTGGCTGAGCAATGCGCGGTCACGGTGCGCCATCGCCCACTCAATCGGCGTCTCCTTGCGCGAAAACGTATTTAATGCGGTGTCGATCAAATTGATTGCGGTACGCGCATCCTCGGCACGGCGCTTCAAGCGGGTTGCGTTGGCAAATATCCGCGCCCGCGCCATGGCATCCTCGGCACGCTCTAAAGGCTGCATCCCGTCAAATCCTTGGCTCAACGCATCGGGGGCATCTTCAAACAACACCTGCAGGTCACGCTTCACGGTCAAGAGTTTGCCCGCCATCTTCGTACGAAGCGCGGCCAGTACGGCCGCGTGCAAACGATGCGCAGCACCTGCATCCAGCGGGTTCGGTAACACCATCAGCGTCCAACCGTCGCCGATCCGAAAGCTATCGACCGGTTTGATGCCGCGAACGAAGAAGCGGATATACATACGCTCTTCAGTCGGTGCGTCACCCCATAACAATACATCCCCGTCGTTATCAACAAGCCAACGCGCTGCAGCTGCATGCAAGTCGGCCATGGCGCCAACCGGATCGCCACCTGCGCCGATAGAAACTTTCGCGTTCATCTGACGGGCACGCAAGCCGCGTCGTTTATTCAATTCGCTGACCAAATGCGCCGAAGCCTGCTCTCCGCCGGGCCCTTCCAAAGGTGCGACACGGATATCCAGGCGATCATGTAAGTCCGCAAATTCTGGCTTTAACAATCTGCGCAGCAAGCCAGGCTTAAGAATTGTCGACGCCGTATCCACCTGCGCGTAATCGGTTTCAGCGCTCGATGAAAGTGCAACCAAGGCGCGGGATTCCGACGTCGTGCTGGCTTTCTTTAGCGGCTCAGCACGCGGTGGAATATCCGGCTTCGCTTTCTTTTTTGCTTGGCGGCCCAGCATTTGGCCTGCTTGCTCAATCGTGATCGGCTCGACACTGAGGTTGCCCAGCGCTTGCGCCGTATCTGCCATCGGCTGGCCATCGACCAACTCGTCGGCACCGACGAGTGCGCCCCTGTCCAAAACGTTGGTCGGGGTTTGCGCGTCACCAATCAGACGCGTGAGTTCAACCGATCCAGACAAAATCCGGAACGCGCGTTCGGGTACGACACCCTCTGCGAGCAGTATCTCGCCAGCCTTGTATTCTTGCGTTGCCACCCAAGTCTCCTTAACGGGACAAACGCCCAGGTGGCCCTAGGGTGGCAGAAAAAGACTTAAGATGCTGTTAATCGGTGGGGGTCAGTTGTCCGCGATTTCCGTGCCCAAAGCGCGGCGAATCTCGGCAAAAACACCGTCCCAAGCGCCGTGGCGCTGTTGGCGGAACAACCGCATAGACGGATACCAAGGCGAGGTATCGCGGCCCCGCATCCAACGCCAATCGGGCGCGAACGGCACCGCGACCCAGACCGGTTTGCCCATCGCACCCGCCAAATGCGCGAGCGCGGTATCGACCGTGATCACCAAATCAAGCTGCGCAATCACCGCCGCCGTGTCTGAGAAGTCACGTAGACGTCCGCCAAGATCGGTGACCAACCCATCACAGCCAAACGTCGTGATATCATCGGCGGCGTCACCTTTTTGTAGCGAGAACACAGACATTCCCGGCAATCCAAGAATTTCGATGAAATGCCGGAACCCGGCAGAGCGATTCTTGTCATTTCGGTGCGTTGCGCGACCGGCCCAGGCAATCCCGACGCGCTTGATCCGGCCCCAAGCCGGCGGCAGCTGCACCGCATTCGGGTCAATCGACGCGACATAAGGCACATCAGCCGGAATTGTTTCTATGTCGGTACCAAAAATATGCGGCAACGACATCATCGGTACGTAGCAATCGAATTTAGGCGGGGTCTGACCACGATTGAAGACCTTTGACACTCCCTCGACCGACCCCATCAGGCGTGCCAATTCCGGCTGCACCTCGACCACCACCTGTCCGCCCCGCGCTTTGATCATCGGCAAATAACGGGCGAACTGAATCATATCACCGAAGCCTTGCTCGTGATGGATCAGAATCGATTTTCCCTTAAGGTCGGCACCGTCCCACAACGGCTTGTCGAATGTACGCGCCGGACTGCGGGCCAAGTTCCAACGGGATTCATACGCTGCAAAACCTTCTTTGAGGCGCCCCATCTCAAGCAGGGTCAACGCCCGGTCCCATTGGCAGTCGACATGGTTTTCATCCAGGCTCAGTGCTTTATCGAAACAGCTGAGCGCGGCATCCGGCTGCCCCAAATCGCGCAACACCAAGCCCAAGTTGTAATAGGCTTCAGGTGAGTTCGGCGACAGGCGGACAGCTTGTTGATGGCTGGCTTGCGCGATTTCAAGGCGCCCAAGTTCCCGCAGTGCGTTGCCCATGTTGGAATACACACCTGCATTGTTTGGCTTCAACACCAAAGCACGACGATAGCAGGCAACAGCAGCTTCAAGCTTACCTTCGGCCCTGAGCGCCACGCCCATGTTGTTGTACACGTCGGGCTGCTTTGGGTTAAGCAGCAGCGATTTGCCATAGGTCTTGATCGCGTCGATTAAATTGCCGTCGCGATGGGCCTGCGCGGCACGGGCAAATAAACGCGCTGCTTCACGCTCTCGCAAAGCATTCCGCTGGTCTTCGGGGAGTGAACGCCAAATTTCGAGCTTTTCCGGATCGACCGTATGCGGTTCGGACACGGTTTGTGCCGCCGGTTTCGCCTCGCGCGGTTTCAGCACGGCTTTTGCCCGTCGTTTCGCAACGGCCACCGGTTTGCTTGCGTCTTTCGCCATACTGTCCCCCCGGACTCCAAATCCGAAAGCATATTGCTGAGGCTTGCTCAACTCCGCAAGCTCACACAGCTAGGGAGCGCAACGAGTTGCGCTTAATCAGATAATATCTAGAACGTTCTCAGGAGGCCGACCCAGAACCGCTTTGGAGCCCGAAACGACAATCGGCCGTTCAATCGCAATCGGATTTGAGACCAAAGCCTTAATTAGGGCTGCTTCGGATAGGGCAGTCAGATCAATACCGGCTTCCTTCGCTTCTTTCTTACGCACGATATCTTTTGCTGAAAGGCCAAGCAGCCCCAAGATACGCTTGAGCTCCGCTTCGCTCGGTGGCGCGGTCAAATACTCGACCACGTTGATTTCGACATTCTTGTCTTCAAGAAGCGCCAAGGTCTGGCGCGACTTCGAACACCTCGGATTGTGATAGATCGTCACAGACATGCAAATTCTCCGATACTCGACGCGTTAACTCTCACCAGATGCGCCGTCCGCATTTGTCTCGCCACCTTTATCGCCTTCCTTGTTCGTCGACGGTGTCTCCCGAGTAGCAGTTGGCTTACGAGCACCCGACGGCACGAAAGGCTCAGGCTGATCCGCTGGCAAACTTTCAATATACAATGACGTTGACGGGAAGGCGAACCCGGTACCCGCACCGTGCACAATATCCATAATTTCGTAAGCCAGCCGTTCTTTTATTTCCAACCACTCGCCCCACTTTGTCGTCTGCGTGAAGCAATACACCAAAATGTCGATAGACGAGTCGTTAAACCGGTCTATCCGGACGAACGTTGACGCCTCTGTTGCTGGCACGAATTCATCATTGCCGCTGATATAATCCGAAATGCCGTCACGGATCTGGCGCAATTGATCAACGCTGGTGCTGTATTCGACGCCAATATGCCAATAAATGCGTCGGTGCGTCATTTCCGAGAAATTCGTCACCGCCGTATCCGACAACTTCGCGTTGGGTACCATCACCGGCGCTTTGTCGAAGCGTCGCACCATGGTGGAGCGAAACCCGATAGCTTCAACCGTGCCTTCGACGACCCCGTCGACCAAAATCCAGTCGCCTTTGCGGAAACGTTTTTCACCCAAAATAAGAATACCGGCGATCAAATTTTTGAATAGGTCCTGCGCACCGAGCGCAACGGCCACACCGAATAAGCCGGCACCAGCGATGATCGGCCCAATCTGAATGCCCCATATCTGCAGAACCGTCGCCACGCCGACCAAGATCACGGCAACACGAAGCGCCTTCATGATCCATTCGATCAATTCGCGGCTCAGCATATCTTCGAGATTTCTGAATGATCTCGAAAGCGGCTGTAGCGCACGTAACAATGTCCAAAAAATCACCGCCGCGATAAGGCTGCGGGTGACATTTTGTGAAATCTCATCAACCAAGCCATCAAAGCCGATGTAGTTAGTCGCCACAAAGATGCCGAACACTACCGGAATTGCACGAAGCGGCGGCGCAATCGCATCGACCATCGCATCATCGGTGCGCCACTCGGTGCTGAGCGCCATACGTCTGAGCCAGCCGACCAGAAACTTTGCGATCAAGCCGCGCAAAACAAAAAAGCCCAACAAGATGCCGAGCGCGACAATCACGCGCCCGATGTCCACACCGCCGAGCCCATTTTGCCAAACCTCTACAACAAGCTCCCAAAACGCCTGTAGATCCTGCATTTACACTCTCATTCCTGCGACAAGCCGCAAATTTATACCGCAGAGATACCTGACCCGCAGCGCGTTTTCAAACCGGCGCGCTGCTGCCAACACAAACGTCGAAAAATCAGGGTGTGCACAATCACGACGACACTCAGCAAAAAGATGATTGCGAAAAAGCCGCTTTTGTTGTCCGCCTGTTGTCGATGCCGCGCCCGCTACCAACGCCTTAACAACGCACGCATTGATCAGACCATTTTGCTCGCTCATGCCGCATACTCCAGAAAATATCCATCCCCGGCTGGTAGTCCGGGACCAAAGCTCTACAATACGCCGCACCGGGACCAAAGGGATAGGGCCATGATGATTGGCCTTGGGGAGATATCACTTGGAATCAGTGCGTTCACAAATTCTTTCGATTTCATCGCTTTTGCTCGGCTTATCGATGCTGCTGATTGGCAATAGTTTGCAGGGCACGCTGTTAGCGGTACGAGGTATTGGCGAGAATTTCACGGCAGACGCGATTGGTGTCATGGCATCCGGGTACTTCCTGGGGTTTGTCATGGGCACTGCCGTAACCGCATATCTGATAGAACGCGCGGGGCACATTCGGGGGTTCACGGCGCTGGCATCCCTCGCCTCCGCCGCAACGCTCGGCCATATTATTTTTATCGACCCGATTGCGTGGACGATTTTTCGTGCAATCTCCGGATTTTGTTTCGCCGGCATCTTCATGGTGATCGAAAGCTGGCTGAACGAGCGTGCAACCAACGAAACCCGAGGCCAAGTACTGGCGTCGTACATGCTGGTCAGCTTGATGTCGTTAACCGCCGGTCAGTTTCTGATGACCGCCGCCGACCCAAACGGCTACATTCTATTTTGCATCGTCTCAATTATGGTGTCGCTGGCAATCATTCCGGTGTCGATCACCCGCACACAGGCACCGGTGCCGCAAAAACCGAAACCGCTGCCGATCCGCAAACTGTTTCGCATCTCGCCGTTGGGCTTCATCGGCTGCTTAGCGTACGGACTGGCGATGGGCGCATTTTGGGGTTTGGCGCCAGTGTTTGCCGGGCGCGCCGGCCTGCAAAGCGATGATATCGGCACATTTATGGCGTTCTGCATCTTGGGCGGGGGCTTGATGCAATGGCCTATGGGATGGCTGTCAGATCATTTTGATCTTCGCCGGGTCATCACAATTGCCGCGTTCATCGCCGGCGGGCTGTCGATCAGTGTCGCCTACATCGGTGGCCTGTATCCTGAGTGGCTGTTGTATTTAGGCTTTATCTTCGGCGCGGCCAGCTTTCCGATTTATGCACTGACCGTGTCACATACCAACGATTACGTCGACAGCACAGAGCGCGTCGTGGTCAGTGGTACATTACTGCTGACTTATGGCACCGGCGCCATCGCCGGTCCGCTATTGGCCGGCCCCATGATGCGGGAATTTGGCGCAGCCGGACTTTTTTATTATATCGGCGGGGTTTTTACCTGCGTCGGTCTGTATGCGTTGTGGCGCATGACGCGCCGTGCCGCGAAACCTGTGGATGAGCAATCAAAATTTGTCGCGTCGTCCGGCGGCACCTATGTGGTGATGGCGTTGGACCCGAATGCAGAGCCGTTGCCGCGTGCATCGGAAAGTCCGCAGGAAGCCGCTAAATAAACATCGCGCCCGTGGGGGCCACGACCAGTTCCAGCTCTTCAACGCTGGGCGCATCAATAACCTGCTGGGCAACGTCAAAGGAAAAGCCAGCGCGCGCCAGGGTTGCTAAATCTTTCTCGCGGCGTTCAGCGCGCGCGTCGCTGTCTGGTTCACGAAACGGGCCGAGCCTGCGTTTTCGAGCCAACTTAAATGCGGCGGCCAAGTCTAAATTTTCAACCTCAACCTCTGCCCCAAGCGCACTTAATGCGGCCTCAATATCATCCTCGCTGATACCTTGGCGGGCGAGCTTGAAGCGGATACCGCGGAGCGGCGTGCCTTTGGCAAAGAACGAGCGTGCCCGCATCACCGCATAGGCTGCATCGTCCAGATACCCCAACCTTTCAAACTTGGAGATCATGACATCGACCATCTTGGCGCCTTCTGCGATCTCGGTGCCGTGATGGTGATGCGAGCGATGTACTTTTTTCATCATCAGATCGCGCAAATGCGCCTTCGAAGACGCGAACCGCCCGAGGTAATATGCGGCCGAGTTTTCGATATATTGCTGTGTCACTTTGCGCGGCGCGCGCGGCTTTTTATGCCCAGGCTTGCCACTTTGCTTTTCGGCAGCCGGATCTTTGTTGTCGCCATCTTCGTCGATGTCGTCGCTCATGCCCGCTCCATCTCACACCGCCTGCCGCGCAACCCTGGTCAAAACCGTACCAAAGTTCTATATCCAGCCAACATAACGCCGGAACGGCATATCTGAAATATCTGAGACCGAAACCGCACGATGCATCGACCCACCACCTCCAACGCGATTGGGCTCTGGACCCTGTATGTCCGCGAAGTCCGGCGCTTTATGAAAGTCTACACCCAGACGCTGATGGCGCCGGTGGTGACGACATTGTTGTTTTTGGCCGTTTTTTCTCTCGCACTCGGTCAGTTCCGCCCGGATGTACACGGGGTTCCGTTTACGGAGTTTTTGGCACCCGGCTTGGTGATGATGGCGATGATGCAAAATGCTTTCGCCAACACCTCAAGCTCGATCATGATCGCCAAGGTGCAGGGCAATATCGTTGACACCTTGATGCCACCCTTCAGCGCCACGGAATTGGTTATGGGGATCGCCGGCGGCGGCATGACGCGCGGTATTTGCGTCGGCATCACCGTCTGCGTGGTGATGAGCTTTTTCGTGACTATGCAAATCCACAACTTTGCGCTGATCGCCTTTCACGCCATCGCCGCATCCATGATGTTGGCACTGATCGGCATTATGGGGGGTGTTTGGGCGGATAAGTTTGATCATATGGCTGCCGTAACAAACTTTGTGATCACACCATTGGCGTTTCTGTCAGGCACATTTTATTCGATCGAACGCCTGCCAGAGGCTGGACAAACGATCGCACACTTTAATCCATTCTTTTATATGATTGATGGTTTTAGATCCGGATTTATCGGGCACGCCGATATTGACCCGTGGGTGGGCATTATCGTGATAACAGTGACCAATGCCCTACTTTGGACCGTCTGCACATGGATGTTTAAAAGCGGCTATAAACTCAAATCTTGAGCGTTTCTCGGCGACCCCGCCCTGCCGTCGACATCAGTTTTTGCTCAGCGACGCGCTTTTCCAGGTCCATCACGAGTGGTTCCATAGCACGTCTTAATGCATTTATCTCAATGGTTTGCGCGTGCGCCATATCGTCTGATTTCGCCATAACTTGACGCATCGCATGCACGGCCTCGGCGATGGCTTTATCCTGCCGATGAATTTTACGCGCCAATTCGGTCTCAACCGCGTCAAAACGGTTATCGATCAAAGCCTGACAGCGTTTCGACACCTCCGTCGAATACACCAATCCGGCAATACCGAAAAACAGCGAAAAACCTGCGATTAGCTGAAAGAAAACGTCCAAAGCCTTCTATCCCTAGTTTTGTAGATTCTAAGGATAACCAATTGCAGATAGTTATTCCAATGATCCTAATCACACTTAATATCGTATTTTTTTAACGGTTTCGTGTAAAAATCATCGAATCCCAACCGCAGAGCGTTTATTGACAGGCACCGATGCCGCGTCGATACTCCGCGGCTTCTTTAGGTGCACATTATAGGAGCACGGTCATGATCCCAGCCGTCATGCCGACATATGCCCGTTACGACATAGCCTTCGATCACGGGGAGGGCGCTTATCTTTGGGATACACAGGGCCGACGCTTCTTGGACTTTGGCGCCGGGATCGCCGTGGCCTCACTCGGCCATTGCCACCCCCATTTGGTTGAAGCGATCCGAGATCAAGTCGGCAAATTGATGCACACATCAAACTTGTATCATATCCCAGGCCAAGAGCGCTTGGCCGAACGGCTTGTCGCCAACACCTTTGCCGACGCGGTATTTTTCAACAACTCCGGCGGCGAAGCGGTGGAGATGGGGATTAAAATGATGCGGCGGTTCCATTATACCAATGGCCGGCCCGAGCGATATCGCGTCATCACTGTGACCGGCGCGTTTCACGGACGCTCGCTCGCCTGCATCTCGGCGGGCAAGCAGGAAAAACATCTAAAAGGTTTCGGCCCTGAGGTGGACGGTTTTGATCAGGTCGCTTATGGCAACCTAAATGAAATGCGTGCCGCTATCGGCCCCGAAACGGCGGGTATCTTAGTCGAGCCTGTTCAGGGCGAAGGCGGCATCCGGGCGATGCCGGAAGATTATCTGCGCGCACTCCGCGACATCGCGGACGAATTCGGCATTTTGTTGATGTTCGACGAAGTACAAAGCGGTGTCGGACGGACCGGCAAGCTATATGCCTATGAATGGGCTGGTATCGCGCCGGATATTCTGGCCACGGCCAAAGGGCTCGGCGGCGGTTTCCCGCTCGGCGCCACAATGGCGACTGAGCGCGTCGCGTCGACCATGACTGCAGGCTCGCACGGCACCACCTACGGCGGTAATCCGCTTGCGATGGCCGCAGGCAATGCCGTGTTGGATGTCGTGCTGGCGCCTGGATTCATGGAAAACGTCGAAACAAGCGCGAAGCGGTTTAAAGACGGCCTGGACCGGCTGGTTGCCCGTTACCCACGCCTACTTGCCGAGACCCGTGGCAAAGGCTTAATGCTTGGCCTGCAATGCCGGATCACCAATGGCGATTTGGTAAGTAAGTTAATGGAGCACGGTCTGTTAAGTGTCCCTGCAGGCGACAACGTGGTGCGTTTTGTACCGCCATTGATCATTACGCCGACCGAGGTCGATGAGGCCCTGAAAATCCTCGAAACCTCGCTCAGCGAATTAAAACGGGACGCCGCTTAACATGTCTGTGAAACACTTCCTCGACATCGACCGTTTTGATCGTGCGACCCTGCGTACTATTTTAGATCAAGGTGCATCGTTAAAAGCCGTGCGCGGAACAGCAGATGCAACAAAGCCACTGGCCGGCAAAACGCTGGTGATGATTTTTGAAAAACCATCAACGCGGACGCGGGTTTCGTTTCAAGTCGGCATGTTAGAGCTTGGCGGCAACACCGTGCTGTTGACCGACAACGAATCCCAATTGGGGCGTGGCGAAACCGTCGCCGATACGGCGCGTGTGTTGTCGCGCTATGCGGACGCGATCATGATCCGCACCGATGATCCGTCGAAGCTGGCAGAGCTTGAAGCCTATGCGACGGTGCCGGTGATCAACGGCCTGACCGATATGTCGCACCCGTGCCAGATTATGGCCGATATCATGACCTTTGAAGAACATCGCGGTGACATCACGGGACGTACCGTGGCTTGGACCGGTGACGGCAACAACGTCGTTTCAAGCTGGGTTCACGCCGCTGCAAAACTCGGTTTCGAGATGCGGGTCGCAACACCAAAGACGATGAAACCAAGCGACAAGCTTATCGATTGGGCGACCGGTGAAGGCGCGAAAATCGTCCTCACCGATGACCCAGCGGAAGCCGTCGACGGGGCCGATCTGGTGGTCACCGATACATGGGTGTCGATGGGCGATGAAGACGCCGGCTCGCGCCACAATATGCTGGCGTCATTTCGTGTCGACGAGGCCCTGATGGCACATGCCGCACCGGATGCGTTGTTTATGCACTGCCTGCCTGCGCATCGTGGCGAAGAAGTGACTGCCGAGGTCATCGACGGCCCGCAATCGGTCGTTTGGGACGAAGCGGAAAATCGACTTCACGTGCAAAAAGCGATTCTCAGCTGGTGTCTGAGCTAATCGGTCCCACCGCGGATGTGTTCCAAGCGGGCACGTTTTCAACGGCCGACATCCTAGCGCTTGATCGGATAGCGGCATGCGCTTGGCCAGCCCCTGAGAGCACGTTCTTGGGCGGTTGGCAGTTACGGTTTGGCGATGGCGTCAGCCGGCGCGCAAATTCTTGCGCTCCCTTTCCGCCGGCGCCAAGCGCCGCGGAATTTGAAGACCGCGTGCGCACCGTCGAGACGTTTTACCAACACCACGGCCTCCCGCCTCGCTTTCAAATCAGTCCCGCTGCAATACCGGACGGCCTTGATGATGCACTCGCCCAGCGTCGCTATGTCATAGAGGCGCCGGTGAATATCCTGGTCGCCCCAAATGACGCGGTTGCACGCCTTCAGACGCAGGACGACCTCGTCACCGTTGACGAACAAGCGCCTAACGACTGGTGGCGTTTTTACATCAACGCTTTTGATCGCGACGCGAGCGGCATTCTTGCCGGCGCGCGTGACACTGTCGGCTTCGCAAGCGTACGCGGT